>NZ_JACJPC010000146.1:0-153569 GCF_014695875.1 Leptolyngbya sp. FACHB-541
CTCAGAATGCCCGCACTTACACAAAAATCTGAATACTCTCAACTATGAGGTAAGACTAGCTTCGGCGGCTGATTTTGAGAGGCTATAGCAACCTGTCTTGCCGCGATACCATTTGTTGACCTTTAAGCCAGCAGAAAGGATGTTTGAAACCCGCTCACGAACTGTACTCCGGGCTTCCTTAGGAATATCAACGACAAAGATAGCATCAATGATTTCACCAGTTTCAAGTACCCCGCCCGGCTTACGTCCTAGCACTTGAGGAATTGCTTCGGCAAGGGAACTCTTCCCAAACTCATCTCGGATGTATTGCTGCCAGCCTAATGACCTACGGGCTGGTTTCGTCACCTTGCTAGCTCTTTCACCCTTTCTTTTGGGAGCAGACTCTTTGGCAGCAGAGGTAGTTTTTCGAGGTGTTTTACCCCTAGATTTTTTAGGTGTTTGAGAGGTGTTTTCAGCAGGTGGAATCTCTGTTTTGCTTTCTGCGATCGCCACTGTTCCATTGGTTGGCGCTTCACTTGAGATTTTGGAAGCAGTACCGTTAGTTTTGCTGTTAGGCAGAGTCTCACCTAGCTGTTGCAACAAATCAGAAGTCGATGCCCCCCCCAGCGAAAACATGCCGATGACTGTTTTCAGTCCCTTCCTTTTTTCCTGAATTGTTTCTAGCCGAGCGAGTAGTTCAGCTTCTTGCTGTGTGAGTTCAGAATCGGCCTCAATCAATTTGGAAAGAATCGGGTCAGATGCTTTGCTGGAAGGTTGAGAGTCTTGCACAGTAGGGAATTCCTTTTATTCAAATGTTGAACATCAACGCTAGGTAAAGAATGGATGGTCTCAACCCATTCGACACCTGTTTTCTACAGAAGCGCATGTGTGAAGGTTGAAATCCTCTTATTTGCAATTGTATGGCACAAGTACTCTTAAAGCGATCGCTTTTTAGTCTTTTATATCGGTATTTTTGAGTTTTTTCCCAAGAACATACACTTTTCGTCAAAAGCAGCACTAAATCTCACCCCAAACGAGATCACTCCAAACATTCTGAAAGCTTGTAATGCTGCTAAATGCAGCGGTTGTTAATCTTATAGCTAGCCGTTAAAGTCGAGCTCAATATATTTGGGCTACTGGTCGTTTGATATTGGTTAATATCTGCATAGATTTGGAGGAGCTTTGAAGAGTCCAATCTGTAGTCTAGAAGGGTCTGAGGGGAGGCATTTGAGCAATAATTCTGATTGGATTCCAGGGGATATTTGCTGGACGTTATACCCTGATAGAGGCATTTGCTCCTTTTCAGACATATTCTTGAATTCAGAGCATTTCTACCCTTGTTTGGGAACCAGTGTTTGAATGGCTAAGACAAAAACGAGCTATGACGTGATTTATGAAGTAGTCCGTCTCATTCCCAAAGGGCGGGTAGCTACGTATGGGCAAATAGCAGATTTGGCAGATCTACCTGGACAGGCACGGTTAGTTGGCTATGCACTCTATCGAGTAGATATGCAGCTATCAGATGTTCCCTGGCATCGAGTGATTAATGCAAAAGGTGAGGTGTCAGAGTCACCTCTACGCTACGGAACAGACTATTTGCAGCGATCGCTCTTGGAGCAAGAAGGCATCCTGTTTAGCTCTGAAGGTAAAGTTAATCTGAACGAGTACCGTTGGCGACCAAAATTGCCGATTTGGGAGACGCGGGATGAGGAGTAAGGAAATTCTGTTATACGACAAAAGGGATGTGTTGGGCTATACTGACTGCTGTTGGGCAAGGCATCCTAAAAAGAAATGCGATCGCTACTAACTTGCTATAGTTGACAGGACAGAGCTAGCAAACTGCTAACTCGCTTCAGGGGACTACCGTTCACTTAACGCTGTTGAAGCCACATCGTTTCAGCTAACCGTGCAATAGCCGAACGGCACCCCCTCCTATGTCTGACCCATCAATTTTGCTGCTGCTGACTTGTGTTACTTGCGCTGACAGCCCTGACAGTTTTGCCCATCCGGCTATGTTGGACTGCTCTACGGTTGAGGCTTCTGTTCAGCCGCAGCGATCCGGGCGGTTAGAGAGTGCGATCGATTGCACTCATTCTGTTAGTGCCCCAGAGGTGATTCCGGCTTTTATAACTACTGCTTCTCAGCCTGTAGCTGCAGTTCAAACTACCGCTCAAACTGTTGTGACTGAGGGAGCAATCGCGCCTCCTGAACCCTTCATCCTGCCTGAGACCTTTACAAAACCACCAACCGCAACGAATGCTCCTCAGTCTAACCAGTCCTCTTCAGCTAACTCGACTTCCGTTGAGTTACCTGGTTCATTGAGGTTGAGTAGTCGGGGTGAAGCCGTAAGTCGGCTCCAGGAAAGATTGCAGCAGCTCGGACACTACACGGGTGCCATAGATGGCATCTACGGTCAACTAACCTTGGCGGCTGTCACCGAATTTCAACAAGCAGAAGGGTTAACGGTCGATGGCATAGCCGGCCCGGTCACTTGGGGTAGGTTGCAGGTTTCAGCAGCCTCTACCACTCCTTCAACGCAGCCTAACCGACTAACGGCGAGACTGGGTTCAGGCGACGCATCAGGCTCAGCCCCTGCAACAACAGAATCTCCATCACCCGATCGAGCAGCTCAAACGGCAGAATCAGAGCGCACAGAGACTGCAAGCACAGCAGGAGAAACGGCAGCCAATGCCTCTACCGCCGGAGAAGGTCAGATTCCACCCACAGAAGATACGGATCAAGTAGAAGACGCTGACTTAGAGCAGTCATCTGCCGATCGCGAATCCCAACAATCTCCCGAATTTGTCTTTGATACCTCACCCAGCGGTATCCCCTTCTACTTCTGGATAGGTGCTTGGGCAATTTTTTACATTGGAGGAATGGTATTTATCTTCAAAGACAACATCATCAGTAAATTGGGTCTTACATGGGGCACTGACGATACTGAACCGCAAGACATTCAGCTTCCCACGTTTGGACCACAAACCACAATGGGTGAGTTTGCCTCTGCTTTAGACTATGGGCAGAGTTCAGATGATTCCGATGGATTTGGTGCCGCGATTTCTAATTCTTCTAAGCAAGAAAAGCAGAATTTGGTGAGCCAGCATGACTCCCCTCTTTACTTTTCAAGGGAGGGAGACAGCCCTTCACAAGAGACTGAAAACCTTCAAACAGACTCAAACCCTCCTAGCAGGATGAGCAACCCTCCCATTTTTTCCTTGTTGGAAAAGCTGGCTTATGAGAGTCCCAGGCTATCCAACCAGGAACTAACCCCGGTTTGGGCAGATGGAGGGGTCGTTGAGCCAGTTAGAGGGCTATTTAGTGACTTGCCGCATCCACTAGGCGGTCAGCCGTCAGAGCGTAGACGAAATAAGGCGATCGCCCCCCCTCCCCCACCGCCCGGGTTTATTCAATCCCAAAAGCAAAGTTCAAATCAAGCCGAAGCCCCCAGCACTCTAATTGCCACTTTGCCTGATGAAGACCCTGAAACTAACAATTCCTACACTTACGCGCTGCTTGATAACGCTGAAGGATATTTTCTATTGAAAGGAAATGAGTTGAGAATTTACGACTCTGCCCTAGTTCAAATTGAATCCGATGTTGATCATGCAATTACCTTGCGCCGCACCGACGCTAAAGGGACGCAGGTTGATAAGTCATTCGTAGTGAACTTCACAAAAACCGACGATGATGACGCAGCGGAAGTAGCCCGCTCAGCCTAAAGAAACGACTGCAAAACGATAAATATTTACTCTTGAAGGACTTACGCATTCGTTCACGTCATCCACGGCTTATGCCCGAGATAACGTGGAGTTTGTGTCATACCAACTTGATTCTTAGAGGTTGCAGATGCGGGTAAGGACTCATCGCAATGAGCCCTTACAGAAGTTGATGTGTCGCGAAGCCTGGTTAAATCGATATCAGTTTTGCATTATGTCTGCATGAGTTCTGTACTTTTCAAAAGTCACTCAAAGGACAACGGTTTTTCTTTAACGACTGATTAGAATTTCTGGTAAAGATACAGGAAATTGCGTTTTTGTAAGTGATGATTGTAAAGTAGCTCGCATCGCTCAAATTAATGAAATCCGGAGATCAATGAATCCGAGGCTTGAACAACGGAAAGGCTTCTAGTTCGCCTTTATCTAATTTTCTTCTACCTGAAGTGTGAGAATTGCTGCCTTTAAGGGAACTTTATTGTTGTACGAAATGTCTAAGAAGATAGCTTGGGTGCTCTGCCGACTGACGTTCACTCAAAGGATAATTCATGGCTATTATCACGGTTACAACCACCGCAGACAGCGGAACTGGTTCACTGAGAGAAGCAATTGCCAATGCCCAGTCGGGAGACACTGTCAAGTTTTCATCCAACCTTGCTAACCAAAAAATTACGCTAACCGGCGGACAGCTTACAGTTAACAAGGGAATCTCCATTGATGGTTCAGAAGCGCCTAACTTAACCGTTAGTGGTAATAACTCCACCCGTATCCTCGTTGTCGAGAAATTTCTAAATGTCAATATCAAGAATTTGAATTTCACCAGTGGAAAAACCATAGGTGTAGGAAGTGCGGGTGAAGGTGGCGCAATTCAGGTGCGTGACTACAGCACATTGACTGTAGAAAACAGTAAATTTACCAACAACAAGGCGAGTCGTGGTGGTGCAATTCGCGTCGGTTACGGCGGCGGATTGACAGTGCGAGGCAGCACTTTTGATAGTAACGACGGCACCCTCTCAAACGATGGCTTTAGCGCTGGGGCGATCGCCACCTACGGTGCAGGCGGAGCGGCAGGCACAGGCAAACTCGTGATTGAAAACAGCACCTTCACCAACAACAGGGGGGTGAACGGTGGAGCTGTTTACAATCTGCTCGGACCTGTTACCATCAAGAACTCAGTTTTCAAGAACAACACCAGTACTCGCGAAGGAGGAGCCCTCTTCACCGATGGTGCCAATGGCGACGAACGAGATACTGTGGGTGGCAAGATCCTGATTGAGTCCAGCCAATTTGAGGGCAACAAAGCCACAGCAGGGGGAGGAGCGCTGTACCTGTGGACTTACACCGGAGACGAAGTAATTGTCAAAGACAGCAGCATTTTGGGCAACTCCGTCACTAGAGGTGGTTCAAACAACCTCGGACGCGGCGGTGGAATCGAGTTTGCTGGCAGTAAACTCACGATCGTCGACACGACCATTGCGAATAACACCTCTCCAGTCCAAGGTGGTGGATTGTGGGTGAACAACAATACCTCTGCTGTCACCATCACCAACTCCACCATTTCTGGCAATAAAGCCTTGGAGGATGCAGGTGGTGGAATGTTCATCAATACTTGGGACGGAAAACCTGTCAAAATCACCAACTCCACCATCGCTGACAACTTCGCTGGACGGGATGCCGGCGCAATCTGGACGGGCGGTAGCAACAGTGACGATGTCACCTTGACTAACACCCTCTTGGCAGGGAACGTTGCACAATCGACCAAACAAGGGCACTCCAATTTCACCCTGCGCGATGGCGGTGGCAACATTGTTGAAACCATTGTGGATGGCAGAGGACCCAAAGTCACGCAAAACAGTCGTTATGTAGATGATGTGAATCTGGGTGACTTGTTAAAGGTCGGTAATGACTATGTGCGTCAGCTTTTGCAGGATAGCCCAGCTATCAATTCAGGCACGACCAACGGTGCAACTACAACTGATCAGAGAGGAGTTACACGGGACAGCAGACCAGACGTTGGAGCCTATGAGGTAAAAACTCAAACGACAATTCCCCCCAGAGAGGAGCCTTCCCTTCCTAGTGAGCCTCCCACACCACCAGACACTACACCACCAGACAGTGGCACTCCTACGCCTCCTAATAATGGCGGTGAGACTCCCACACCCCCAGACAGTGGTTCTCCTACACCACCAGACACTACACCACCGGACAGTGGTTCTCCTACTCCTCCCGATACGAGCACGCCTGACCCTCTTGTTGCTGAAGCAGATACCATTACGACGAAGGCGAACACCGAAGTCAGAGTTGAGGTGCTTGCCAACGACCAGGTAGCAGGTGACTTTACCCTTTCCATTGGCGATCGCCCCACTAAGGGGAATGTCACACTTGACAACAACGGTACGCTCAACAACCTAACAGATGACTTCATCCGGTACACCCCTGAAGCTGATGCCACAGGCGAAGATAGTTTTACCTATCGGTTAAGTCGGAATGGCGAAAGTGTCTCTGGAACGGTCAAAGTTACAGTCACCGAAGACCCATTGCCAGAAACTCCGTTGCCGACGACTCCGTCGCCCAGTCAGCCCTTGCCTGAAACTCCATCCCCTGAAACCCCATCGCCTGAAACTCCATCCCCTGTTGAGCCTGAGCCTAGTCTATTTACGCAAACCAAACTAATTGATTTGCGTAACATTGATCTCAATGGCGACGGTGAATTGAACTCAGAAGTTGCAGCAACATTTGATGAGGTTACTAGCAACGCAGCCTACAGCAACTCAGTTGGGCTATACGTTGTGGTAGATGAATCAGGGGCAGTGCTTGATTCAGACACTGACCAGTTGATCCGCCCAGGAGAATCAGGTTACGCAGAGGCAGCACTCAAACAACGGCTAACGGATGTAGAACTCGACCGAGCTACAGGAGAACTTGCAACTTCCTTAGAAACGGGTGCGCTTTTGGCACCATACATTATCTCCAACGGCACGGCAGATGAGTTCCTCAGCCAGAACCCCAGCAACTTGGAAAACAGTGAACCGCTCAATGCTTTCTTTGCCTTTGGAGTAGCCAACCCTGACAAGAAGGATCACGTCAAACTGCTCAACGACAATACCCTTGTCTTTGAGGATAAGTTGGGCGGAGGCGATCAGGACTTCAATGACTTTGCCTTTAAGGTAAACGTGCAGAGTGCTGTGTAAGACAGTTTCTAAACAGCGCATGAAGTCAGCGATTTAAATTGAGACAAAAAAGGTGAGGGTAAAACCCTCACCTTTTTTGTCAAAAAGTCCGATGCTTAAAATGAGTAATGATTAAAAACTTCTGTGTTTCCTTGCTCGTCAAACGAAAACACGCTGAAAGATTCTCGCTCATCTCCAGATTCCATACCTGGTGTTCCGACTGGCATTCCTGGAACAGCAATCCCTACAACATTGGGACGTTCCGCTAGCAGTCGTTTAATGTCTTCAGCCGGGACGTGTCCTTCGACTACATATCCATCAATGATTGCAGTATGGCAAGAGGTTAAGTCATCTGGAATTCCGTATTGCTGTTTGAGAGCATCAACTTCGGGCGTAGGCGTATTGGTAGCCTGAAAACCTTGAGTCTCCAAATGTTCCATCCATCCTCCACAGCAGCTACAGGATGGATCGCGATAGACCACAATTTCGGGCATAGCTTCAGACATCACATCAGGCGTTGAAGCGGCCTCTGCACTTGCAGTTGTTAGCACAATGACGGTGGCGATCGCCATCCAACACACTACAATCAATTTGACATATTGATAAATCTGAGAACCTATTACTTTGATCATGACTCGTTCCTAATTGATCACCCATTCCTGAGATTGCTCTACGGTCTATTTTAGAAGTTGATTTTCAGTTCGCGAAGTATATGTAACAGCCCAACCCTTTCAACCTGCTCTAAAACATGCTTTAGTCTTGTAGTAATTTATGGGTAATTGGTGCATGAGGGCCATTCTATGAAAATAGTCCGTCGTTTGTTGACATTTCTTCTCATCGTTGTCCTGACGACGGCGATCGCGGTAGCTTGTAATTCTGGTGGAACTGGGGATAATATTGCTGCTCCTGTGCGAGTGGGGTCTAAAGATTTTACAGAGGAATTCATTCTGGGTGAAATGTATGCGTTGGTGCTAGAAGACAGCGGTCTTCAAGTAGAACGAAAATTCAATTTGGGTGGTACGCCCGTAGCCCAGTCCGCGATCATCAACGACGAGATTGACCTTTACCCTGAATATACGGGTACTGCGCTGCTGACCGTTTTGAAGTTGCCTGTGAATAGCGATCGCCAGCAGGTCTTTGACACCGTTTCATCGGAATACAAGGAACAGTTTGATTTAGTCTGGCTAGACCCAGCTCCCATGAACAACACCCAAGCTCTTGCCATGACTCAGGAGAAAGCCGAGCAGTATGGCATTCGCACGATTTCTGATCTGGTCGGTCAAGCTGAGCAGCTTACGATTGTGACAACGCCTGAGTTTCAAGAGCGGGAAGACGGTTTGCCAGGATTGAAACGGGTGTATGGAGAATTTGACTTTAAGCAATTGATTCCAGTGGACGCAGGGCTGAGATATGAAGCACTGGTCAGAGGCGAGGCAGATGTAGTCGAGGCATTTGGAACCGATGGACAAATCAGCGCTTACAATCTGGTTGTCCTGGAAGATGATAAAGGCTTATTCCCGCCCTATCAGGTTGCTCCTGTGGTGCGGCAGGCAGCGCTAGACGCAAATCCAGAAATTCAGGATGCCCTCAATGCTCTGGCTCCCAAACTTACGGATGAAACCATGCGTCGGTTAAACAATGAGGTAGATGGAAATGGGCGTGAACCTGCTGAGGTTGCCCAAGAGTTTTTAGTTCAAGAGGGTTTCCTCAATGACCAAAGTTCATGATGGCCAAACCCTTGAGTTGCAACTGGGGCGATTCAAGCAAGCGAGCCGCATCAGATGCCACACTTCCGTAAACCAGCGTCGAGCTTCCAGGCTTGAGCAACCACGATAACGGCAGAGCATCCCTGACATCAAACGAGTCACGCCAGCCTCACCTGGGCGATCGCCCTTCCCTACTTTCCGTTCCGCCCAAAGCTGTCGAGCTTTTTCTATCACTTCATTGGGGAGCGATCGCCCTACCAAAGCAAAGCTAGCAACCACCGGATAATTGTTTAACCCGTGCAGGCTAGTCAGCATTTCAGAGCCTCCCTGTAGCCATTGGGGGTCTACCCACAGGAGTTGGTTATTTTGCCAGACTTCGGTGTGCGATCGCCATTCGCCACTAGCAAACTTTTCACCTCTGGCACTGCGTCCCAGTCGAGTCATTTCCCAGCCCAGCCATAGCGAATCTTCGGCTAAGTCAACTCGCAAATTCTGACGATAGTTTGCGCCATCAAACACAATTGTTTCCTGGGGCAGCCATTCCAGGCAGGCTCCAGCAGCAACTTTAAGGTGAGTCGATTGTTTTGCTTCCACACCCTTACTCCGATACACCTTGGCAGCGGATGCAGTTGTGATTAGTGCATGGGCTTGGGGATGCAGGGAAACATTGAGAGAGAGGCGATCGCTCCCCACAATGCCGCCAGCCGTATGCAAAATTACGCTATGGCAAACCTCAGAACCTTCTGGGTAGAACGGTCGCTGCACTTTGAGCGGGGCTTGAGCAAAGGCACGACTGAGTTGAGTAGTACCCTCACGCTGGGCAAACTCTAGCTGTAGGTTGCCCTGCCAACCTGCCCATAAGTCAGACGTTGATTCAAGAATTTGATTCACAGCAAAACATGACAACACGACGGGGTGAGGTGCTGGTTGCAATCCTCAATAACGTGCAGGATATGAAGAGCGCCTGTGAACAGCACTGGTATCGCATTCCTGTCGAGAGCGTCGAGAAGTTTTTGAAGCAACACTGGGCACCGGAGCGGTTAGCGTTTTATCAAACCAAAGTCTTTGGAAATGAAGCCTACGCTGTGAATTACTATGCCCGTGTCCAAAACATTTGTAAAGTCTATCGCTGTGAATTGTTTCCCGATGAAGCGCTGAATGAGAAATCTCAGAGGCAATATTACCAACTAAAATTTTGGCTTTGCAGCGGTTGAATAGGGCGGTGGTGAGCGATCTCTGCCACAGAATTAGCTTTATTCCAACCACTTTAGAGAAACTGAAAACTGCAACAAAAATCAGCGATTTGCCTAATTAGTTCTGTTTAGTAGTTCAGGCTAATTCAGGCTCTGAACTCGCTCCTCACGCTAGTGAGCTAAAGGCTCTTTGTAGTAGTAACGCGGCAAGCTTAAGATATTGCTCTAACTTCAAGAACTGAAAACTTCTGTCAGTGTGAATTTAACCCTATTTCGTTTCGCCGTTTCCCGAGAAGTCTACTGGCTTTATCCTCAGTATACAAAGATGCGTCTTCTTTAAAGCTTACGACAATATACGTAAGCGACCAAGATAAAAACGATACGAACTACCATAATTACTGATAGATAGCTCGACAGCTTAATTTGTTCCCAACACATCAGTTCAATTGAGATCTTGAACAATTGGCAGGTTTCTTAGGACTAACGCAGGAGCAGGCCAAATAGAAAACTGGGTGCGGCTTGATTTGACCGTTGAAATTATCCGCTAGTCTAGGGTCGCCGTCATTTTGAGGGTTAAGGGCATCTCCGTAAGTCTGTTGAATGGAGTAAGAGTGCTTCCGAGGAAATTGTATTAAAAGATACTAAACTCAACCGCTGAGGCAACAAGCAGGTTTACTTTGTTACATGTCTTTACATTTGCTACATCTTCAATTGAGGTTCAAAAGCACATGCAAACCTTCATCAAATGTTTACTTAGACTATTCAGCCCGGTTGGATTACGCAAGCAAAAATCAAGACCTAAAGATTATGCTCGTTTTTATCAGGAACAGCAGTCTAGGCAGGGAAACCCCCACGGAGAGGATTTTGGAGAGTAAAAAAGTATCCGTCAGAGATTTTCGGGTTGCAGCGGTTACAGCAGCGGTAGGGAGCAATCACTTCTGTAAAGGTCACTTTATTGCACCACTTTAAAAAACTAAAAACCGCCGCAAAAATGAGCAATTCATCTAGTCAACAAAGATAAAGGGTGCAGGAAACTGCACCCTATAAGTGAGTGAGATAGGGAGAATGGGCGATCGCCCTTAACCGACTGCTGCCATTGGTTTTGCTACGCCAAAGTAGGCGTTTTGCTCAGCCCGCAGTTTGTCACAGAGCCGACCTTCCGGTAACTCCACATCATCGTAAGTGAGTACCCGATCTTTAGGCACATCTCGCTTGAGGCGGCAGCCCTCAGCTAAGCCCATCGGCAACAGGTTTTGTGCCTGAGTCACATCAGCATTTTCACACTGTCCGTAAGTCATGTAAAAACCAATGCCGTCTAGGGTTTCTCCTGCTTTTAAGTCAATCTTGGCAGTGGTGACTACTTCAACTTGGGGCGCACCCAACGGAGCCATCACTGCATCCCCAAAGAGAACCACACGAGCGACCGACAGGGGTACCTCAAAGTGACAGAGGTGATAGGGGGTATAGAAGCTGTAGAGCGGGCCTTCGCCGAGTTTGTAGAGGTTGAGGTAGTGTTGTTGTTTGGGGTCATCGTGAGTGCCGAAGACGAAGACACCCGGTCCAGGCTTGGCACCCACCACGTAATCCACAATACCACCAAGCTCTTTAAGCTGGTCTACGTCATACATTCCGGTCATTTCATCCACATGACCTTGGAAGTCGTAGCCCAACATGCCACGCTGAGCAACCTTCATGCCCGTGGCGTTAGCAACGATCGCCTGTTCAAAGGAGATCTTAGAGCCATCAGCAAAACTAGTCACCATGTGCGCTTTTTGTCCCCACTTCTTGGCGAACCCCTCTTGAGTAGTAGGGTTACGGTAAGGATCTTGCAAGCCTTTGATGTTGCCGCAGAGCAGCGGGGTTACGCCAATGCTCTTGACAAAGCGGTACAGGTTCATCTGCACACCGGGCTGATCACCATCACAGGCAGACAGAATTACACCAGCGCGATCGGCGTAGACTTTGAGAATAGCGCCAATGGTGCCGTCGAGTTCGGCGTTCATTAAGATGACGTGCTTGTGGTGGGCGATCGCCTCCAGCACCACTTCTGCGCCAAACTCAATTGTGCCGGTTACTTCAACAATCGCGTCAATGCCCTCAGCCTGACAGAGCAGTTTAGCATCATCGGTGATGGAGTATTTGTTTTGGGCGATCGCTTCCTCTAGCTCCGCAACTGTCTTGACGACTCGAACATCCTCAATACCTGCCTCGGTATACGCCCGCCTTGCGCCATCAGTACTGCGGTTAAAGATGGCAACCAGTTCCATGCCGGGGACCGAGTTAGCAATCTGGTTAGCGATACCGCGACCCATAAAGCCTGCCCCGATCATCCCAACTCTGATCGGATTCCCTGCTTCTGCACGAGCTTTCAGAGCATTATCAACAATAATCATGGCTAAACTCCTACAGAAACAGCTTCATCAAATAGTGCCCAAGCAGCATCTTTGTCTGAAATAACGCTTACGGGCATCGGCCACTCAATCCCAAAAGCAGGGTCATTGTAGCGCAAACCACGCTCATAGCCTGGAGTGTAAAACTCACCAACTTGATATACGACTTCTGCACCATCCGTGAGTGCTTGATAGCCGTGAGCGAACATATCGGGAACATAGAGCGCCCGTCGGTTATCTTCACTTAGCTCCACACCAATATGCTGTTTGTATGTGGGTGACTCAGGACGCATATCAATGATCACATCGTAGATTGCGCCACGAGTACAGCGGATCAGCTTGGTTTCAGTCGCAGGAGCAACTTGATAGTGCATTCCTCGCAACGTGCCTGCCTTATGGTTGTAAGACAGGTTGCACTGCGCCACTGTCGGCTTTAAGCCATGCGCTTCAAACTCTTTCATGCAGAAAGTACGAGCAAAGAAACCGCGAGGGTCTTCGCGCAGCTCCAAATCTAGGATAAAAGCGCCTTTGAGCTTCGTTTCGGTAAATAACATTACTTGCTCCAGAAGAAATCTTTGTCAATTTGCTGAGTGCGAATTAGGTATTCCAGTTGCTTCAAACGAGTAAACCCTCTCGATTGAAACACGTCTTTGTCCATGTCAATCTGACTAAATAGGTCAAACAACTGTTGGGCACCGCGTCGAGCATCCCATTCACACTTAAAGCCAGGTAGTTGAGTGTTGATCTTCTCAAAGGAAACCCGGTAGCTGCGGTTATCTGCTCCATTGTCGCCAAAGCTGAGTTGACAACCCGTGAAAATATCAGCAATAATTTCCGCGATCTCTTTTACCTGATAGTTATTTGCGGTATCGCCCACGTTGAAGATTTGATTGTGGACAATATCACGGGGTGCTTCCAGGGCGCAAATAATTGACTTTGCAATATCCAAAGCGTGAACCAGAGGACGCCAGGGCGTTCCATCACTGGTCATTCTGATCTCTTTGGTCGTCCACGCCAACCCCGCCAGGTTGTTCAACACAATGTCAAACCGCATCCGAGGCGACGCACCAAAGGCGGTCGCATTTCGCATGAAGGTGGGGGAGAAGTTGTCATCCGCCATCTTGGTGACATCGCGCTCAACAAAGGTTTTGCACTCAGCGTAAGCAGTTTGGGGATTAACTGGAGTTTCTTCTGTTACATCGCCCTCAGTCGCAACGCCGTAAACGCTGCATGAGGACATATAGACAAATCTCCGTACTCCCGCCTGCTTTGCCAGTTCTGCTAGACGAACTGAGCCTTTATGGTTGATGTCGTAAGTGATGGTGGGGGAAAGCTGTCCGGTGGGGTCGTTCGACAGTTCTGCCATGTGAACGATCGCATCGATTTCTGCTAGGTCTTCTAGCTCAATATGACGGATGTCCTTGTTGAGAGTTTTGGCAGTCAAATCAGTGCCGTTGTAGAGCCAGCCAACTTTGTAATAGCCAGTATCTACCCCCGTCACATCATGTCCTCGCTCCATTAACAAGGGAGCAAGGAGTGAACCGAGATAGCCTTCTGTTCCAGTAACCAGTACTTGCATAATTTTTCCTAGACACTCAGGGTGGGTTGTAAATGTTGGGGAGTAGGGATTTGTGCGGCAACTGCTTTGCCAATCTCAAGGGAGGATGTTGCAGCAGGAGACGGGGCATTGCAAACGTGAATGGAATGCTCGCCTTTGACAATGAGAAAGTCATCAACCAGCTTGCCATCATTCATCAACGCTTGGGCCCGAACTCCGGCATGGGTGGGAACCAAGTCTTCAGATTGCACCTCTGGAATTAGTCGTTGTAAGCTGCGAACGAAAGCAGCTTTGCTAAAGGAACGAATGATTTCCTGAATGCCTTCGTCAGCGTGCTTTGCAGCTAGCTTCCAGAAGCCAGGATAAGTCATGACTTCGGTAAAGTCACGCAGGTCAAAATCAGTCTTTTTGTAGCCTTCACGTTTGAGGCTCAGCACGGCGTTAGGTCCAGCATGGACACTACCGTCAATCATCTTGGTGAAATGAACGCCTAGGAAGGGAAATGCAGGATTCGGAACAGGGTAAATCAGTGTCTTGACGAGATACCGCTTCTCAGGAGTGAGTTCGTAGTATTCGCCTCGAAAGGGAACGATTTTGGCTTGCGGATCGACCTGGTTGAGTTTGGCAATGCGATCGCTATGCAATCCCGCACAGTTAATTACAAACCGTGCCTCAAAAGAGCCTTGATTTGTCTCAATTACCTGACCTTTTGGTGTATCTACAATCTTCAACACTTTTGTGTTGAGACGCAAATCGCCACCTTGTTGCTGAATTAAATCAGCATACTTTTGGCACACCTGTTTGTAGTTGGCGATCCCAGTGGAAAACACTCGAACTCCAGCCAGACAACTCACATGAGGTTCAATTTCTTTCACCTCTTCAGCGGTGATTTTGGCGACCTGAATGCCGTTCTCCAAACCCCGGTTATAGAGAGTTTCCAGCATCGGTAGCTCTCGCTCTTCCGTTGCCACGATCACCTTGCCGCAAACTTCGTAATCGATGCCGTGTTCCTGACAGAATGCCACCATTGACTGGCAACCATCCCGGCAAAACTTCGCCTTAAAGCTTCCCGGTTTGTAATAAATGCCAGAGTGAATCACACCGCTATTGTTGCCCGTTTGGTGAAACGCCCAACGGTTTTCCTTCTCCAAAACAAGAATGCGGGCATCAGGATAACGCTGACCCAGTTCCATTCCTGTAGATAGTCCAACAATTCCACCACCGACAATCGCAAAATCATACATGGGTATGTGCCCCTATCACCTTATTGATTGCATTACCAAACTTTCCAGGGCGCACTGCCGCTCTTCCACAGCCCTTCCAGGTAATTTTTGTCTTTGAGCGTGTCCATCGGTTGCCAAAAACCACTGTGTTTGAAGGCAGATAGCTGCTCATCATGAGCTAGTTTTTGCAGCGGTTCTTGTTCCCAGACGGTTGAATCATCGGCAATGTAGTCAATTACGTCGGGTTCTAAAACGAAGTAGCCTCCGTTAATCCAGGCTCCATCACCACCGGGCTTTTCATGAAAACTAGTGATTTTGGTTTGCTCTTGTCCTAGAGAAATTGCTCCAAATCGTCCAGGTGGCTGAGTTGCGGTCAACGTTGCCAGGGTCTTTTCAGATTTGTGGAACTCAATCAGTTCTCCAATGTTGATATTGCTGACACCGTCGCCATAGGTAAAGCAAAATGCCTCATTCCCGATGTGTTCACGAACGCGCCTCAACCGTCCACCCGTCATGGTGGATTCGCCCGTATCTACAAGCGTGACTCTCCAGGGTTCAGCGTTGCCGTTGTGAACGTTCATCTGGTTAAACCGCATATCAAACGTTACATCTGACATACGTAAGAAGTAATTAGCAAAATACTCCTTAATTACATAACCTTTGTAGCCACAGCAAATAATAAAATCGTTAATGCCATAAGCAGAATAGCTTTTCATGATGTGCCAAAGAACTGGCTGACCACCAATTTCAACCATCGGCTTCGGTTTAATTGAGGTTTCTTCGCTCAAACGAGTGCCAAGTCCTCCGGCCAATATCACTGCTTTCATACGATTACCTCGCAGCTTGATAGGGGTCAATTTCTTAGATGAATAAACTCAGCCGAGTCAGGGAAATTTTGAAACAGCAAAACTGGAATCGGGAAAACCCAGAAAATCAGAAGCGGACAGTGAACAGCAGAGACAGGGGAAACACTAAACATGGTGCGATCGCTAAGCAGTTGAACTATCTAAAGCATTTGCTATGGCGACGACTGATGCAACAAGAATCTAAAGTGAGGTTAGCAGGAAGTTTAGGTCCAAGCTGTAAAGTCGTGGTGAACAAACCAATTTCTTGTGTGAAAACTACATGAAAGGTATACGTACTTTTCGGATTTGCATGGGGGGAGTTGTTAGTAGAAACCGTAGCAAATTTGGGTGGATGAATGGAAACTCTCAAGCTTTTTGCGTTGATTTCACTCTAATCAAGTAAAATCAGCAATTCTACTGCTTCACTGAAGTTTCATAACTTTGAGGCTTAACCCAAAATCTACTTAAAGACTAAGTAAAGTCATGCTTTACCCATAGCGCCACGTTGCAGAATTAGCTAGGGTGTGACAGATAGAACATGAGGATTAAGTGCATTCATGCACACTTCTAACTCTTGTATACTCCACTGTCTTCGTTAGCCGATACGTAAGCAGATGGACATAATTAGAAACTAGATAGAAAAACCGGGGAGTAACCCCTAGATCACTCCCCAGTTTTTCTGTACTTGGTTCAATTAAGAGACTCTACTTATCAGCCTTTCCAACCCCTAAATTTTTTGGCATTTGGCTGAGTGAAAAGAATTTGAGCCGTGATTTGTTTTGCCTGTACGAACCCTGAAATTGCTTTGTTAAAAGGCATTGGACTTAAGCATCTCAATCAGTCCGGCTTACAAGGGGGTAGTCCAATAATTTACGCTTGAGCGCCAGCAAAGCCATTTTTGGCTCTAGACGGTGGTTGTAAATCAAGTTGTGCAAACTGCTAAAGCTAAACACTACAAATAGATCTGAAAGATTATGGCATTCCACAATCAAGCTCAATCGGGTTCTGACCAACCTCGTTTGATCAGGAGAGCTACAAGAGATTTGCTGTCTCCCACAGCGACGCTTCGGACTGCCAACGTGAGTCAGTTTGGTAGTCGAACGCATACCTTTACCGTTACTTACCGCGACAACATACGAATTAACCGCTCTAGCGTGGTGGGAAGAGATATTTTAGTGACTGGTCCAAACGGTTATAGGCAGCTTGCTACGCTGGTTAGCACAAGGTTTGGCAGTAATGATAGAGCTGCGGTCGTCACCTATCGCCTCAGAGCTGCGGGTGGCACCTGGAACCCAACAGACAACGGCATTTACCGACTGTCCATGTACAGAAGCAGGGTCAAGGACACCAGCGGCAACCTGGTGAAAAGAGGCAACCTAGGCTACTTTCGAGCCAGGGTTGCAAATCCTCCGACTCCAGCCGATCCGGCCCCTACCGTTCAATCGTTTGAAGCGCCATCAATTGTTCTGGATAGCGGCTCAGCCTACATTCAAGTCACGTATGCAGACAATGCTGCAATTGACTTGTCTAGTCTTGATTCCAATGATGTTCGCGTGACTGGGCCCGATGGATTTGACCAGCTTGCTACCTTCATTCAAGTGGAACCTGGCACCAATGGCACTCCGCGTACCGTAACCTATCGCATTGATGCGCCCGGTGGCACCTGGAACCCAACTGACAACGGCAGCTATACGATCACCGTTCAGGCTAACCAGGTCAAAGACAATCGCAGTAATGCAGTCGTCGCCAGAACCGTCGGAACTTTTCAAGTTAACCTTTCTGCCTCAACTCCTCCGGGCAGCACCACCTCCAATGGCACTGCGGAGAATGACGTTTTGTTTGGCAGTTCAGGCAGCGACACGTTGAACGGTGGAGAAGGTAACGACACTGCTGACTACGCTCAATTTTCTAAAGGAATTGTTGCCAATCTCAGCACAGGCAAAGTGTCAAAGCTTGCCTATGGTGGGTTAGCCTTGCCCAAAGTTATGCCTGTAGGAGACTCCATCACCGCAGGTCAACATAGGCAACAGCCAAGACCTGGAACGTACCGCATTGAGCTGTTTAATCAGCTGGCGGCCGATGGCATTGGTATTGACTTCGTAGGTTCTCAAAGCAATGGTCCCAGTGGCTCATTCGATCAGGATCATGAGGGACATGGTGGTTGGACAATCAACCAGATGATTGACTTGGTGAATGATCCTGGATTCCTAGAGGGTTACAACCCTAACATTGTGATGATCATGATGGGAACCAATGATGCCACTAACGATACGGTGGCGCAAATGTCCGCCGATATTAAAGCTTTGATCGATGAGTTTGCTGAGCGCTTACCCAATGCTCATTTATTAGTTAGCTCTATTGCTCCAATTAATGGAGAGGTGCACGGGGAAAACCGTGTCCAAAGAGCCAGCGATTTTAACCGACTTTTGCCTGGTCTGGTTAGCGATAAGGCTGCTGAAGGAAAGCGGGTCTCCTATGTAAACGTGGGGGGTAGTCTCACGTTGGAAGACCTCATCCCAGATGGACTGCATCCTAGTGCGGCTGGCTACGACAAGATGGGCGGTAAGTGGTATGACGCGATCGCCAAACAGGGCGTACTATTCAACGGTCAAGACACCCTCAATAGCGTCGAAAATCTTGTCGGTACAGCCTTTGCAGATAGCTTGACGGGTAACTCTGGCGTAAATGTGATTGAAGGCGGAAGGGGACGCGATCGCCTGACTGGGGGCGGCGGCGGTGACACTTTTGTTTTCCGAAGCGCAAACGAGGGAGGTGACACCATTACCGACTTTGGCACGGGCGATATCCTGCAGATTTCGGCTTCTGGCTTTGGCGGTGGACTGGCAGCAGGTGTTGCATTGAGCGGCGGCACTGCTGCCGCTAGAGGAGTTCTAGTTCAGGGAAATACACCTGTTGGCAGCAGCGCCAACTTCCTCTATAACAACGGTGTGCTGAGGTTTGACCAGGATGGTACAGGTAGCGGGGCAGCAGTGGCGATCGCCACCTTCGCCGGTAATCCATCACTGAATGTCAACCAAATTTCGATTGTCGCTTAGGACGTAGGAATTGAGGCAGCGATTGTGAGTCGTATGGTTAACGTCTACACCACTCACAATCGCTGCCTGTTGAAAACTACCAAACGTGTTTTTGCGTAAGAGTTTCTCCTCAAATAAAGCACGACAACTTGAAGATTCAGTAAAAGGTCGCAGCTTCGCTCCCCAGGTTAAAGTAAAGCGACGTATATTTGCAGGGAATTACAGAAAATTCTGTGGAATCTGTTGTCTGAAATAGCCAGTTAATCTACTCATTATGCTAATTGATTCACGCACTTTACCTGCTGATCAAGTTGTTGAAACAGACGTTTGCATCGTCGGAGCTGGTCCTGCGGGAGTCACGCTAGCACGAGAACTGGCTGGGCAAGATTTTCAAGTTTGTTTGCTAGAAAGCGGTGGGCTGGACTTCGATCCTGATACTCAAGCACTCTGCGAAGGCAAGACAGTTTCTCCGCAGCGCTATCCCGCTGACGAACTGCATGTAGGACGCTGTCGGCAGTTTGGCGGCTCTGCCAACTACTGGTGCATTCAGATCGATCGTGACGAAAATCAGGCTCACGTTCGGCACGTCACGCCAGACGACATTGATTTTGAGCAGCGAGACTGGATTCCTTATAGCGGCTGGCCATTTCGCAAGGCTGACCTTGCCCCCTACTACCAAAAAGCTAACGCGATCTGCAAAATTGGCCCAGATACCTACGAAGCCGCTGCCTGGGAAACTGAGCAGGCAAAACGGCTTTCGTTTCAGGGCGATCGCATTCAATCCAGCGTCTTTCAGTTTGGACCTCGCGCCGTTTTCACCCACGAGTATCGAGAAGAGCTGAATCACGCAAGCAACGTCACCACCTACCTCAACGCCAATGTCTTGGAAGTTGAGACCAATGAAACTGCCACTGCGGCAACGGGCTTGCGCGTTGCTACCTTAGACGGCAAAGAGTTTCGCGTCAAAGCCAGAATCGTGGTGTTGGCAACTGGCGGTTTTGAAAATGCTCGACTGTTGTTGCTTTCAGACAAAGTTCAGAAGAATGGGCTAGGCAATCAGAATGACCTGGTTGGTAGATTCTTTATGGATCATCCTGGCTTTCGATTTGGCGTATTCATCCCCGCCGATCGCAAATTGTTCAACACAACCGCCTTGTATGACCTGCATCGAGTCAAAAGCACGCCAATCATGGGCAAGTTGACTCTGAGCGAAGAAGTCTTACGTCAAGAAAAGCTGCTCAACATTTGCCTCATGCTAGTGCCCAGACCCAGCGGCTACGAATCCAGAGCAGTCAACTCCTGGAGAAATCTACTGTCTGCTGTCAAGCGCAAACAGTTGCCCAAAGAGATTTGGAAGCATGTAAAGAACGTTGTGTCTGAGCTAGATGACATCGTTAACTATGCTTACCGTCGAGCTAAAAAGCTGGAGTTTATCTACAGCCCCCGTATGGGTGGCTGGTCGCGTCGTCCGGCAGACATTCGCAACCTCAAAGCGTTTGAGGTAATTGCTCAGGCAGAGCAGGCTCCTAACCCTGAAAATCGCGTAACACTGACGGATGAGTGCGATCGCCTCGGTCGCCGCAAAGTCTGCCTCACCTGGCGTTGGAGTGACATTGACCTGGAAACGATCAAACGAGTTCAGCAGATTTTGGTTCAAGAATTTGCTCAATCTGGGCTAGGCGAATTTCAACCCCGCGATGAAATCGAAGGCGGACTTCCTCGCTTTGGCAGCACCCATCACCACATTGGCACCACCCGAATGCACCCCGACCCCAAGCAGGGCGTGGTCGATGAAAACTGTCAGGTTCACGGCGTTGCGAACTTATTTGTTGCAGGTAGTTCTGTCTTTCCTACGGGGGGCGGTTATGCTAACCCCACGCTCACCATTGTTGCGCTTGCCGTGCGGTTAGCAGACCATGTAAAAACAACGATGGCAGCAAATGTGAGTACCGTGAATGGTAGTCCTGTATAGGAATGGTGGGTGGGGCACAGAGTGCCCCACCCACCATTCTTCAAAACATTACGATACTGCACTTCCCCGTGAGTTAGAAATGAGAGAAGTAAAAGCTTTCATTCCTAACATTTTGATTTGAACTGTCCCAAGCCGCTAGTCAACAAGGCATTGATTTTATGATGATTGACGCACGCACACTACCCCTCAACGAAACCATCGAAACCGATGTTTGCATTGTTGGCACTGGGCCTGCGGGCATGGCACTCGCGCTAGAGTTTGCAAACAAGGATTTCCGCGTCTGCATGTTAGAAAGCGGTGGCATTGAGCGGGACGAAGAAATTCAAGATTTGAGCCGGGGTAAAACGGCTCACCGCTACCCCGATCTAGAAGTCACCTACAATCGTCAAATTGGTGGCACAGCCAACATCTGGCATATCCAGGTTGGCAAGAATGAAATGGGGGCGCGGTTTGTTCCCTACAACGAAACAGATTTTGAATATCGCGAGGAAATTCCCTACAGCGGTTGGCCCTTCAGTCGGGCTGACCTAGACCCGTTTTATCAGCGTGCCCAGAGCATTTGTGGACTTGGACCTTACAACTACGACCCAGATTATTGGTCTGACGCGAAAACGCCGAAACTGCCGCTGAAGGACGATCGCCTTAAAACGGTGATGTGTCAGTTTGTTCGCATCAAGACCTTTATTCAGAAGAATCGCGAGGTCATCCAGCAAGCGAAAAACATTACAACCTACTATTACGCTAACGTACTGGAGGTTGAAACGGATGAAACCGCCAGCATTGCAACGGGTGTGCGAGTTGCATCAGCACCCGGACAAGAGTTTTTTGTGAAAGCCAAAGTCGTAATTTTGGCGGCAGGTGGCTTTGAAATTCCGCGACTATTGCTGTTGTCTAACAAAGTCCAAAAAACTGGATTGGGTAATCAGCACGACTTGGTTGGCAGATTTTTTATGGATCATCCCTGCTACTTCGGTGGGGTGTGGTACCCATCGCGTAAGCAGATGCTAAACACCAGTGATTTATACGATCTGCGCCAGGTAAACGGTACCCCGGTCATGGGTAGACTCGCCCTTACCTCTGAGGTCGTGCGTCAGGAAGGAATTCTTAATGTGTTTGGCTTCCTGCATCCTCGGCAGGCAGGTTATCGCTCTCCGGCAATCCAGTCAGCCCGAACCTTGGCAAATTCTCTGCGTCGCGGCAAACTGCCGAAAAATTTGTTCAAGCATCTGGGAGATGTTTTGGGTGGATTCGGTGATCTCGTCGCGGTTGCCCGCAAACGGTTATCTAAACCTACCGCTGATTTAGCTGCTGCGGATAAGGGCGGCTGGTCATATTTACCGGATAAAGACAAACTGTTTAACTCATTTGAACTGCTGCTCTCTGCGGAACAAATTCCTGACCCCAATAATCGAATCACGCTGATGGAAGAGTGCGATCGCTTTGGTCGTCCCCGGGTACAGCTTCATTGGACCTGGAAAAACGACCTCGACCTCCGCACCATCAGGCGAGCACAGCAGATTTTCAAGGAAGAATTTGAGAAAGCTGGTTTAGGTCGTCTAGAAATTGGCGACCCAAACGCAGAGCCAGAAATGACTGCTAGCAGCGCTCACCATCTGATGGGTGCAACCCGAATGCACAACGACCCCCAACAAGGCGTAGTAGACGAAAACTGCAAGGTTCACGGCGTTTCAAACCTGTTTATCGCCAGCAGTTCCGTCTTCCCAACTGGGGGACAGGTTAATCCTACGCTCACTATTGTTGCTTTGTCTGTGCGCCTAGCCGATCAGGTTAAGCAAGTCATGGCCTCTAACGTCGCGATGGCGGAATAGGTAGTTTCTTTGGAAAACCCTACGGGGCGAACGGCTGTTCGCCCCTACGGATAGACTACACAGTCGAGCTTATCCCTTAACCACTTGCTCGATTAGCCCGAAGACACCGCCATAGTCCTGTCCATTCCGTGACTCCTGGAGAATCTTTTTGGCTCGTCTGATTTTGCGTCTGAGCCGATGCTTTAGGGCGCGTTGATTGGTTAGAAAGTCGTAGTATTCCTGCTGCTCAAAGGCATCGGCTTTGGCATTTTGAATCACAACTTGAGGATGCTTGAGCGGAAAGGTCATCTCCTGGGTTGGCATATTTGCCCGCCAATCATACACATCTCCGGTGTGAGCCGCTGCTGCATTGAAGCCGATGTTAGACACCAGGTTGATGTTGGGGGCGATCGCCAGTCCATTCTGTACCCAGGAAGCAAAAATCCACTGCCAATCCCAGGTATCAATCCCTTTGTCATAAGTTGTTTGGAACGTGTTGCGCCACCACCGAACCGCCTTTGGATCGCCTAGAACATCGGTCAACCAACCATTATCGCGAAGCTCTGGCCAGAGCTTCATCTCCGGGTCATAATTTTGCCAGGACCGCCGCCAACTGGCCCAGCCCCAGAAGTGGGTATAGCGGGAAAAGTAGTAGCTGTCCTCAGTACGCCTCCGCCCCATCTGAAAGTTGTCACCACAGACGGCAACAATTCGCTCATCGTCCCGGTAGCGCTCTAGCAATTCCTGGCAATAGCGGAAAAAGCTGGGATGAGGAACACAGTCATCTTCTAGAATGATTGCCTGCTCAACCGTGTTAAATACCCAGTCCAGTCCGCTATAAATCCGCCCCAAGCAGCTTAAATAGCTATCGGCATAATTAGTTAATACCTCACAATCCCAATCGACCCGTTCGATAATGGCGCGAGTCTGGGCACACTTTTCGGCTTCGCCTTCCTTTTCGGGTCTGGGTGCATTGGCAACCACCAGCAGCTTAGGGGGTTTTGCCTGACGAACCGCTTCAAACACCTTCTCGGTGGTGTGAGGTCGCCGATAGATCAGCATGGCTACTGGCGTTTCTAGCTCGTAAGACATCTAAACCTCTTCACTGAAGACAAAACTACAATTGCCCCTAAATCTTGGCACAGGACTAATCGCAACTAAGTAGATGGAAAGTCATTTAAGATTGCGGGGCTTGGGCTAACGCTTCTTTTAACTCCTCAACCGGATCGTTGCTGCGCCGCTGGGAAATCACCCTGGCAGGAACACCGACCGCAATTGAGTAAGGTGGAATATCTTTGGTCACTACTGCGCCTGCGCCGATCACGCTGCCCTGTCCGACCGTTACTCCATCCAAGATGGAAACACTGTGCCCGATCCAGCAATCGTCTTCAATTACAATTCCCTTCCGGCTAAGTCCCTGGTCGCGGATTTTGCGATCGCCATCTGCAAACTGATGATTGCTGGCATAGATGCCGCAGTGAGCCGCAATCAGACAATCCTTGCCAATGGAGATGTTGCCCGGACCGTGGATGACGGTGTAAGGTCCGATGGAGGTGCGATCGCCAATTTCAATTCGGCAATTATCGCGGCTGACCTTTACGCCGATGCCATAGGCAAACTGTACATTATCGCCAATGCAGATTTGGCTATCTTGTCCTTGACCATCCAGTCGAACGCCCCGGAGGATTTTAACGCCGTTACCGATGGCGATCGCAGGCGTATTCAAAAATTCTGCACCTGGCTCAATGTAGACCGACTTACCCAGCTTCCCTAAGATTTTGCTGTAGAGAAATCGCCGGATTGCCAACCCCTGCGATAGCGGAATCCACCCAACTAGGGCTGTAATTGTTGCCCCCTTGCGGCTTAGCCATGTTGAGCGAGGCTGAGACTTTTCAGTAGACATGGCTAACAACCAATAGGAGAACTCATCCCTACTGATATACCAAACCCAGAACCGAGAAGCAAAGCCTAAAACTATCCTTCTTTCAGGATGTACATAGATTTCACCAAAACTTTATCGACTTCCCGATCGCCAACGCAGTACTACTAAGAAGAGATAAAGATGCCGTTTAACCAATAGCATTAATACGGACAGCTTCACTAGGATCAGCAAAAGTCCCGCATATTTGTTTGTCTCTAACCGTAGGCACTTAATTCCAAAGGCTAACTTAACCCCAATCGCAGAAATGACAAAGAATCCTATTGTTGCCATTGGCTTGGACACCGCCAACCCCCAGTTATTGGAAGACTTGATGTCCAAGGGATATCTTAAAAACCTGAAAGCGTTGCGGGAGCAGGGAGCTTACGGGCATCTGACCTACGCAAACTCTTCTGAAGAAATGCAGTGGACAACCTTTGTCACAGGTTGCACACCAGAGCAAACCGGACATTGGAGCCGACTAACGTTTAGTCCAGATAGCTACGCCGTAGGAGAATCCAGCGTTTATGGCTTCTCTAAACATCAGCCTTTTTATGCGTTAGGCGATGACTATCGCGTTGCCATCTTGAAAACCCCCCAAGCACCCATTGCAGAAGGAGTCAGCGGGGTACAGGTTTCCAGACGGCGCTCTCTACCCACTGACCTGGTCGGTGAGCTAACCGAGAAACATGGCAAGATTCGTGAATACAAGGAATATGGCTGCTGGTGGGATCGCGGCAATCTAACCTTTCTACATAAGGCAACCCAAGAGGGCATCGCCCGCCACACCGCTATGTGCAAGGATTTGCTGCATCGGGAGCCTTGGGATTTATTTGTGACGGTGATTGATGAACCGCATTACGCTAGTCACGATTTCTGGTATCTCAGTCAGCCCGACCATCCGCTCCATCCCTATCGGTCAAAAGACATTTTCTCTAGCGATCCGCTAATGGATGTCTATGAAGCTGCCGATCGCTCCCTCGGTGAAATCCTGGCTGAAGTTCCTGAAAATGCTCACGTTCTTGTCTTCTCGATCGACGGTATGGGCTGGAATACGACCGACCTTCCTAGCATGGTCTTCCTGCCTGAATTGCTGTATCGATTCAACTTCCCTGGACAGTATGGACTAGCGAAAGGCAAGGTGGGAACTCCTGCCCCCGCTCCGGTTGCCAACCCCAAGCGGCAGAGTTGGGCTGGTGAAGTTTGGCAACTGAGACACGACCCCAACCCGATTCGAGGAGCAATTCGACGTTTGCTGCCCGGTAAGTATCAAGACAAGCTAGACCAATATCTGGGTTCACCTCAAAGACCTGCGCTCACGTCCCCCTACCAGTTGTTAAAACAGTATCCTTCCCTGTTTTGGCAGCCTACGCTGTGGTACAAAGCACTTTGGCCCCAGATGAAAGCCTTTGCCTTACCTAGCTTTGGAGATGGTCAAATTCGGATCAATCTGCAAGGTCGTGAGAAACAAGGGATCGTGCCTGTGTCTGAATATGACAGCCTTTGTGAACAGCTGATGCAGCATCTTTACAGTCTTAAGGATGCTCGGACGGGGCAGCCAATGGTGACCCGTGTGATTCGGACGCGCCAGAATGCTCTAGATGCTGATCCAGGAATTCCCGATGCTGACCTGTTGGTTGAGTGGCAGGACTATCCCAGCGATGTCGTAGACAGCCCCGACTTTGGGCGGATTGGTCCAATTCCTTACTGCAACACGGGCGGACACAAACCTGTTGGCTTTCTCATGGCAAAGGGTCCAGGCATTCAGCCAAACTCTGACCTACCAACAACCAGTCGCGTAGTTGACTTGGCTCCCACTGTACTGAATTTGCTCGGTGCGCCGACTCCTGATTATTGCGAAGGCAAACCGTTGTTTAATCGCGAAGTTTCTAACGTCTCAAATTCAAGCAGCTAAGCATTTGTTACGGCGAAACGAGTTAGCTGAGCAGATTATTAAGAGGCGCATCTCTCTGGGGTGCGCCTCTGTTGCTGTGCAAGCCTAATCTTCTCTTATAGTCCTAATTTGCATAGCTATAGCTGTATCAGCAATTACATCAATTGGTTGGGCTGGGATGTTAGTTAAAGCTTTGCGCTGTAGTTTGTCCTGACAGTTTTAGAAGCGATCGCACCATCAGCAAATAAGTACAGGAGGAAGCAGCATGGACAACCTGAAGGTTGTGATTATTGGCGCTGGCATGGGCGGTCTAACTACAGGCATCGCTATGCGTCAGGCGGGCTATGAGGTCAAAATTTACGATCGCGTCAGCCAATTGCGTCCCGCTGGAGCCGGAATTTCACTCTGGTCAAACGGCGTAAAAGTGCTAAATCGTCTGGGTTTAAGTCAGGAAATTGCGGCAATTGGTGGACAGATGAATCGCGTGACCTATTGTAGTCAGACAGGCGAAAAACTCACTGATTTTAGCCTGCAACCTTTGATCGATTGCGTCGGGCAGCGTCCTTATCCGGTTGCCCGTACTGATTTACAGAATATGTTGCTGAATGCTTTTGGTGCAGAAAACGTCCAGCTTAATTCAAAGTGTGTCGCAATTGAACAAGATGCTGATAGCGTCACTGCCATTTTTGAAGATGGACGTAAAGCTACTGGAGATGTGCTGGTTGCAGCCGATGGAACGCATTCGATCACGCGCAGCTATGTGTTGGGTCATGCGGTTGAGCGGCGATATGTTGGCTATGTCAATTGGAATGGATTGGTACCTGCCAGCGATGATCTTGCTCCCAAAGATAGCTGGGTGATTTATGTGGGTGAATATAAGCGAGCTTCGATGATGCCCGTGGGGGGCGATCGCTTCTATTTTTTCTTTGATGTGCCTCTCCCCACAGGCACCGTCATTAGCCCTGAAACCTATCGAGATGAATTAGCGAGTTTCTTCAAAGGTTGGGCAGACCCAGTACAAAACCTGATTCAGCGGCTCGATCCGTTGAAGACCAATCGGGTTGAAATTCACGACGTTGATCCGTTGAAGACGTTGGTGCGCGATCGCGTTGTCTTACTCGGAGATGCTGCTCACAGCACGGCTCCTGATTTAGGACAGGGCGGCTGTCAGGCAATTGAAGATGCGCTGGTTTTGGCGACCTACTTACAGACCACTAACATCAGCGTGGCAGATGCTTTGAAGCGATATGAGACGGCTCGGTGCGATCGCGTTGCCGACATCATTACTCGCGCCCGCAAGCGATCGAACATGACGCACGGCAAAGACCCCGAAAAAACTCAACAGTGGTATGAAGAATTAAGGCACGAAGATGGAACTGAGATTCTAAACGCCATCTCAAAAACTATCCTGGCAGGTCCATTGCATTAATCCTCTTGATTTATGGGAAAACTCACGACGCATGTTTTGGATACGGCTCATGGTTGTCCTGCGGCTGGGATGACGATCGAACTGTGGTTTGTAGGAACGACAGGACAAAAGATTTTGCTCAAAACGGTTACGACTAATGCCGATGGGCGGACAGATTCACCTCTATTGACTGATCGGGAGTTCACCACTGGTCTATACGAACTGGTGTTTACTGTCGGCGCATATTTTGGGCAAAAGATAGATTCGTTGCCCAACCCACCCTTTCTCGATCGCATTCCGCTCCAGTTTGGCATTGCTGACTCGACGGTACACTATCATGTGCCGCTGCTGGTGTCGCCCTGGTCATACAGTACCTACCGGGGAAGCTAAACGAGATTTATGTCTTACTCGATTGCTCAGCTCAATCAAATGAGTCAAGAGGAGTTTGTTGATGTTTTGGGAGCCGTGTTTGAAGACACTCCGGCGATCGCCCAAGCTGCTTGGCATCAGCGCCCCTTTGCCAATGTGGCAGAACTGCATCAGCAAATGGTTGTCGTTGTTAATGCGCTGAGTTTGACAGAACAATTAGCCCTAATTCGTGCCCATCCTGACCTGGGCAGCAAGGCGAAAATGGCAGAAGCTTCTGTGCAAGAGCAAGCAGGTATTGGGTTAGATCAACTCACTGCTTCTGAATATGATCGGTTTCAAACTTTGAATGCTGCCTATAAGGAGAGGTTTGGATTCCCTTTTATCATCGCGGTCAAAAACCATACAAAGGACAGCATCTTGGAAGCTTTTGAGCGCCGTCTCAATCACACTACTGAGACAGAAATAGCTCAATCTCTTGCCGAAATAGCTCAAATCGCTGAATTTCGTCTATTCGATATAGTTGCTCATTAGATTCCTTGCCTAAATTGGTTTTTGAGGGCGTGAGCCGTTGCGCGAGCTGGCTCGCGCAACGGCTCACGCTAGAAATTTATTCCTAAGCAGTGCCCATCTATCGAAGCTACTCATGAGAAACGGTTCAAGCCGATTTTTGTAGCCTATGTCATCTATACCTATGATGTAGACGTTAAGAATATCCAAACTACAGAGGGCTCAATGCAAAACAATATCGACAATCGGCAAGCGTGGACAACTGAACAGATGGTTTACCTGAGTCAAAATTTGGCGATCGCCTTCAGCCTTGGAATGGCTGACTCTAGCCTCGTTAACAACGATGGCTGAACAACTGAAGAGTTTATCCAATTAAGCAACAGCATGGCTCAAGCATATCTCCCTGAATAGGTAATTCAAGGAATAAGAGGTAAGAGCTACCACTAGGGCAACAAAACTTCTTCTAAAACTAAAGAAATAGGGTTAACTCTGAATGCCTTACTTAGGGAGGATTTAGATTTTCAAGCAAGAGCTTTGAATGCCTCAAGAAGCGTTTGCTTGTCGGAACAATTTACCCCTATTTCTTAATAGTCATGGTAGTAGCAACTCCTCTACAGACAAAGCCTCTGGCAACGGAAGAACTGCGGAAGATAAATGCCTACTGGCGGGCAGCCAATTACCTCTCTGTCGGGCAAATTTATCTTCTCGATAACCCTCTGTTGCGAGAGCCGCTGAAGTTAGAACACGTCAAGCCACGACTGCTGGGACACTGGGGAACTACTCCAGGACTCAATTTCATCTACGCTCATCTCAATCGAGTCATCAAGGCTCAGGACTTAAATGTAATCTACATTGCAGGTCCTGGACACGGCGGCCCAGGGCTAGTTGCTAATACTTACCTGGAAGGTACCTACACCGATTACTATCCCAGCATTTCTCAAGATGCTGAGGGAATGAAAAAACTGTTTAAACAGTTCTCATTTCCTGGGGGTATTCCGAGCCATGTGGCACCTGAGACGCCTGGATCAATTCATGAAGGGGGAGAGTTAGGCTATGCAGTTTCTCATGCTTATGGTGCGGCGTTTGATAACCCTGACCTGATTGTCGCTTGTGTAGTTGGAGATGGTGAGGCGGAAACTGGACCGCTTGCTACCAGTTGGCACTCTAACAAGTTTCTCAACCCAGTTCACGATGGTGCAGTGCTGCCGATTTTGCACTTGAATGGCTACAAAATTGCAAACCCAACGGTGTTAGCGCGGTTAAGCCATGAGGAACTGGAAGATCTGTTCAAGGGCTATGGCTACA
Source organism: Leptolyngbya sp. FACHB-541 (assembly GCF_014695875.1). Taxonomy (NCBI): domain Bacteria; kingdom Bacillati; phylum Cyanobacteriota; class Cyanophyceae; order Leptolyngbyales; family Leptolyngbyaceae; genus Leptolyngbya; species Leptolyngbya sp. FACHB-541. Next base: position 29,997 of record NZ_JACJPC010000146.1, read on the forward strand.
AGCCTTACTTCGTGGAAGGATCAGACCCAGAAACAATGCATCAGTTGATGGCAGCAACGATGGATGTGGCGATCGCCGAAATCAAAGAGATCCAATCTGATGCTCGCACCAACGGCTTTAGCAAGCGCCCCCAGTGGCCGATGATCATCCTCAAGTCTCCTAAGGGCTGGACGGGTCCAAAAGAAGTTGATGGCAAGAAAACGGAAGATTATTGGCGATCGCACCAGGTTCCCTTCTCCGAAATGGCCAGCAAGCCCGACCACGTCAGGCTGCTCGAAGAGTGGATGAAAAGCTACCAGCCAGAGGAACTGTTTGATGAGAAAGGCACCTTGATTCCTGAATTGGCAGAGCTAGCTCCTCAGGGACAACATCGCATGGGCGACAACCCCCACGCCAATGGGGGTGTTCTGCTGCGGGGTTTGGTTCTACCCGACTTTCGAAACTATGCGGTAGATGTACCAGAACCGGGTACCGTTGTCGCTGAGGCAACCCGTGTCATGGGAACTTTTCTGCGAGACATCATGCAGCGCAACCAAAAGCAGCGTAACTTTCGCCTATTTGGTCCTGACGAAACCGCGTCTAATCGTCTCAGCGCTGTCTTTGAAGCCACCGATCGCACCTGGGTAGCTGAAACCCTGCCGGAAGATGACCATCTCTCGGCAGATGGTCGGGTGATGGAGATTTTGAGTGAACATACCTGCCAGGGTTGGCTAGAGGGCTACCTGCTTACAGGTCGGCACGGGTTGTTTTCGTGTTATGAGGCGTTCATTCACATCGTTGACTCGATGTTTAACCAACACTCGAAGTGGCTAAAAACAACTAATCACATCCCCTGGAGAAGGGCGATCGCCTCTCTCAATTACCTGCTCACTTCTCACGTTTGGCGGCAAGACCACAACGGGTTTTCTCACCAAGACCCTGGCTTTATTGACCACGTACTCAACAAAAAAGCAGAAGTGATTCGGGTATATCTTCCCCCGGATGCCAATACGCTGCTGTCTGTGACGGATCACTGTTTGCGAAGCCGCCAATATGTGAATGTGATCGTCGCAGGCAAACAGCCCGCCTTGCAATATCTCGATATGGATGCAGCAGTCAAACACTGTACCAAAGGCATTGGCATCTGGAGTTGGGCCAGCAATGATCAGGGCGTGGAGCCAGATGTAGTGATGGCTTGTGCCGGAGATGTACCCACTTTAGAAACGCTGGCTGCGGTGGATATCCTTCGTAAATACTTCCCTGAGCTAAAGGTTCGGGTGGTGAATGTGGTGAATCTGATGAAACTTCAGCCCGAATCTGAACACCCACACGGCTTGAGTGACAAAGACTTTGACTCTATCTTTACCACCGACAAGCCCATCATTTTTGCCTATCACGGCTATCCCTGGCTGATTCACCGTCTCGCCTATCGCCGGACTAATCATCACAACCTGCATGTGAGGGGCTACAAAGAAGAAGGAACTACCACTACCCCGTTTGACATGGTGGTGTTGAATGATTTGGATCGGTTTAGCCTGGTTGATGATGTGATCGATCGCGTTCCTAAACTGCGGTACACCGCTGCTCATGTCAAGCAAATGCTGCATGACAAGCTAATCGAACATAAGCATTACATTGCTGAACACGGTGATGATATGCCAGAGATTCGTAACTGGAAATGGGCGTATTACAGCAACCCTGATTCTGCTGCGGTACAGGACTCTGGAACAAAACTACACGATAGTACTTCTCCTTCTCAAGCCGGAGAAGAAGGCGCTTCTAAATCCCGTGCTTAATCACCTGTGTTACTTAGATCTACAACTTCTGAGAGAAGTCGCAGATCTTAACTCCTGCGATCGCAAATTCTACTAAAACAGGGAGTTTCGGCTCCCTGCTTTGCTCAGGAACGAAAATCAAACGATGTACAAAACTCAACCTACACAAATTACTAACTCATACAGGCAAATTACTAACTCATACAGAATTCCTTTCGTGAAGAAGCACGATTTAGTGTAAGGGCGAAGCATTCGGCAAAAGAATTGTGCTTAAGTTGCAAGGATTGTGACCGAATGCTTCGCCCCTACCGATACCGCCACTCTACAGCTGGAAAGTGAAAGCGCATGAGGTAAGAAATAAGAAAATTAGCGAAACGCAAACTTTAGAAAATTGCATACTTATTCTTTTCCTCAAAATAAACGGTTATATTCTATCTTCCACTTGGGTTGAGTTCTAGGGCTGGTAAGGAACCTATGCAAGACAGTTTTCATTGCGGTCAACGGATTTCGGTTGTGGGAACTACCGGATCAGGAAAAACAACTCTGGCACAAAGAATTGCTCAGCAGCTTCAAATTTCTCATGTTGAGTTAGACGCACTTCATTGGGAGCCAGGTTGGACAGAGGCTTCAGATCAAGTGTTTCGTGACCGGATAACAGAGGCGCTTGCAGGCGATCGCTGGGTTGTAGACGGCAATTACAGTAAAGCTCGTGACCTAGTTTGGAGTCGAGCGGATACCGTTGTATTTCTGGATTACCCATTCTGGCTAGTGATGAACCGATTGCTGCAACGAACCGTGCAGCGATCGTTTAGACAAGAAGAACTTTGGAATGGCAATCGGGAGAACGTTTGGCTATCGTTCTTTAGTCAAAACTCTATCCTGCTATGGCTATTGCAAACCTATCAGCGCAATCGTAAAAAGTACCCTGCACTGTTTCAGCAGCCAGAATATGCTCATTTATCTGTGATACATCTACAATCCCCAAAAACAACAGAAGATTGGTTATTAAATCTCAGTGAATTGGCAACACAGCCAGCAGTTTCACCTGCGCTAGAGCAGTTACCAGTTAAACAACCGTAGAATCTGTTTAAGCTATTCATTAACCCAGCATCACGAGGTAGGGGCGAAGCGGTCGGTCACAGATCTGGAACTATTTAAGGATTTCCCTGCCGACCGCTTCGCCCTACAGCGGACTTAGTTATCTCGTTTGCGATAGCGCGTCAGAATGCTCATCACTTCACTCAGATGAGGTGCAGGCAACAAAAGACTCCATGCGCCTACTTCAGCAAAGCCACGAGCGTGAAGCGTATGAATTGCTTCCATCACTCCATCACGAGAACCGATCACTAAAATTTGCAGCCGTTCGCGTTCTGGATGAGCAGAGGAAAGATTGCTCTCTGCGACAACTGAGCAGAGAGACTCTAACAAGTTCTCAGGCATTAGGGTTTGACTCCTGTTTAGGGTTTGCAAGGAAACCCCAAAAACCTAGCCACCTTCAGACTATTTGACGCGACAAGTCGAGGTGGCTAAGGGAGTGGTAAAATTCACCGTTAGCCGCCAGACTGCTGTACTCAGTTTGTCGGTTAGCTGCTCAAGGTTGCTGTAACAGCCTTGAGTAGCGCTAGATTTTTGGGTTTGTGTCGGTTGTGATGTGTAATAAAAACAACCTTGACGAGAGAGCATATCCGGGAATGGATACTCTCGTCAAGGTGTTTAGGTGAATTATGTTTGCTATCGTGTCGTCTATTGCTTTGCTTTTCGGGTCGGACGCTTGCGCTCACTGCGGCGCACTCCTCCTGCCATCTCATATTCGGGGCTGTCTTTGCCAAACTTAGCGGCGACCGCTAACAACATATCTTCAGACAGTTCACTCAAAGATTTCTCAAACTCTGTAACCGCAGTCGCAGCTGCATCAGCCGCCGAGAGTGTGGTGTTATAAAACTCTAGCCTTCTACGACCCAATTCGATCGCCTGCTCATACGTCTCAACCGTCCGCCCGTTGCCCAAATCCAGAGAGGAGCTAATAGACTTGATTGCCGCCAAACGACGTTCTGCTTTTCCCAAAACTTTAGAGCTACGCTTTTGACGCGCCATGATGGATTACCTGTGTGGGTAGAGTACAAATTCAAGGTACTTACACCAGCGCAACTGTAGCCTCAGCAATAACCGATCGCATTCCAACCGTTTTACCCAAGTTTGATCAGAAACAGCGTAGTTTAACGGCGATCGTTACTAAAAAACTTTACAAATAGCTTGGCGATCGTGACCAAACAAGCTTCTGTTACGACGAAAAGAGATTCCGACATGATAAAACAGGGTTTTGCTGTGCCGGAAAGAGATTCTGTCGTGATGAAACAAAGTTCTGTCGCAATGAAATAAAGTTCTGTCGTGCTGGAAAAAGATTTTGTCATGCCGGAAAGAGGTCTTGTTGTGCCGAAACAAGGTTTTGTCACCTCAATGCAGTCCCACGGAGGTTGGGTGAAGCAAAACTTACTTTTTCACTCTTGCCACCTATCAACGTCAGCGCCTATTTCACAGTCATGAAATGGTTGACCTGTTCCGTGCTGTTTTTCGTAGCGTTAAAGCAGACTCTTCCTTTACAATTCAAGCTGGAATTGCTGTGATGTTTTTGGTAGAAGTAAACAAAGAATATAAATCATGGCAATAAAAAGGAGCACTTATGACAATTGATGCAGAGATTTTGCAAACCATTACTCAAATGCCAGAACCACTCAAGCAAGAGCTTCTGCACTATGCCAAATATTTAATTAATAACTATTCAACAGATATCCCCGAGGAAAACTTACCATCCCAAAAACGTCGATCTGGCATCTTAAAGGGCACTTTTGTGTTGCCTTTGCCTGACGACTTCGATGAGCCTCTTGAAGATTTTAAGGAATATATGGAATGAGTACCTTTCTTTTAGATACTCATGCCTTTATTTGGCTGACTGAAAATGATTCAAGCCTTCCAGGCAATCTGAGAACAACGATCGACACTGCAGATTTAGTCTATCTAAGCATTGCCAGTTTTTGGGAAATTGCCATCAAGTTGAAACTTGGCAAGTTATCGCTTCGACAGAGCTATGAAACGATTGGAATCGCGATCGATAGTTCAGATATCCTCATCCTGCCGATCTCTTTTGCTGATACGGTGCAAGTGCGGAACCTCCCCCTGCATCATGGCGATCCGTTTGACCGAATGTTAATTTCACAAGCAATCAACCACTCTCTCACCATTATTAGTACTGATAAAAAGTTTGATGCGTATCCGGTAAAACGGATGTGGGTATGAACACAGACAAAAATCCTTTAAATGAACTCGACTGCACGGGTGAGAAGCTCCCTCAATCAATTCCGCACCGTTAGCGTTTGTCCAATGATTTCCATTGGACAAACGCTAAATGGGGATTAGTTAAATTTTTAGTGATGTTCTCAGCTTTGCCTCAACTGTAGGTTGCTATCTTGACTCATCAACTTTAAGATCACTCTGGATTTGAATCAGATGTCGTCTTGGTGAGATCGTTTATGTCAATTGTGGTGAACCCCATTTCTGATTTAGTGATTAGAAATGCTCAAAATACTGCTGTTAACCTACTAAACAATTTTGACGATCCATTTACAACAGGGCTAGTTGCTCGCTTTGAGCTATTCAACACCTCCTTGGGTGGTGGAGTCACCAATGTTGTACTTTTCGATCAGCCTGGGGCAGGCGCTCCGTTGACTGTGCGAAACTTTCAAAACTATGTCAGTCGTGGGGCCTATAGAAATTCAATTATCCATCGCTCTGTTCCTGGTTTTATCGTTCAAGGTGGGGGGTTTACCGTTGATGGATTGGATAAGGTATTAGAGCAAACCCCTAGAAGCGGTGCGGATGCGGTAGAGGTGATTCCAGCGGATGCTCCTGTACGCAATGAGTTTAGTGCGGGTCGCTCTAACCTACGTGGCACGATCGCGATGGCTAAAGTGGGCAACAATCCCAATAGTGCGACGAACCAATGGTTCTTCAACCTTGCTAACAACTCTCGCAACTTGGATAACCAAAATGGTGGATTTACTGTCTTTGGTCAGGTGCGTGGAAGGGGTGATTTGAATGTCATTGATGCGATCGCCAGATTGCCCATCTTCGGGGCTGCTAATTTCTTTGGTCAATCTGCCTTTACCGACTTGCCATTAAGCGTTGCAGATCCCAGAAATCCCGTATTGAGTGGTGATGAGAATCTAGTTCGCTATCGCAGCATCACAGTTTCCCGCGTCAATGAGTTGCGGTTCAGAGTTATTAACAATTCCAACCCTAACCTGGTGAATGCGACAGTTCGCAATAACCAGCTTCAACTCAATTACCGTCCCACTCGAACGGGAATAGCTGCCATCACAATTCGTGCAACTAATTTGCTGGGAGACACGATTCAAGACACGTTCTCTGTAGCGGTTGCAAGCAGAAGGGCTACTGCTGGGGCTGACTACCTAGTGGGCACAAACAGAAATGACGCGATTCGAGGATTGGCAGGCAACGACCAAATTTTAGGATTAAACGGAAACGATCGCCTGCTGGGTCAAGCTGGTGCAGACAGACTAGTTGGGGGTGCAGGCAACGATTTTCTTCAGGGTGGAGTTGGCAACGATGCGATCAACGGTGGCGCAGGCAACGATCGGATTGCAGGGAACGCTGGCAGAGATCGGATCACCACAGGAGGCGGTCGAGATACCCTTATCATCGGTCGTGGAGAAGGCTTAGATGTAATCACAGATTTCGCTAACAGACTCGACAAAATTCAACTGAGTGGGGGGTTGTCGTTTGGGCAGCTAACTATTCGTCAACAGCAAAGTGATACCCTCATTCAGGTGGGTCGTACTAATCTGTTGACACTAGAAAATGTAAATGCGAACCTGGTAACCCAGTCCGATTTTGTAGGGTGATGGGTTATTTGTAGAACAAAAAACAGAGGTTTACCCTTGGATAGTGCGGCTCAGCTTCTAGTCTTTGCTGCGATCGCCTATCCTAAGGGTTACTTTTGCTATCCTCTCCCTCTTTCGAAAGAACCCAGCTTTTGTAAAGCTATGTAAAGATTCCTTGTAATGAGAAACGAGGAATAAGAGTAATGCACCAGAATTCTGGAGAAAGTACTTCGGTTTGGATGAGAACCGCAAAGGTTCCTGAGCAATCCGTTCTAAAGGAATCTCTTCATGCAGACGTGTGTGTAGTCGGAGCAGGAATTGCGGGACTCACAACGGCTTATTTGTTAGCCAAGCAAAAGAAATCTGTCGTGGTATTGGAGGGTAGAACGATTGGGGGTGGTCAAACAGTTCGGACAACCGCTCACATTGCTACAGCACTCGACGATCGCTACTACGAAATTGAGAATACTCATGATAAAGAAGCGGCAAAATTAGTCGCTGACAGCTTTACAGCGGCGATCGCCTGTGTCGAATCCATTGTTACCGCTGAGAACATTGACTGCGATTTTGAGCGGTTGGATGGCTACTTGTTTGCTGCCACACTAGATGATGTTAAGGATTTAGATCAAGAGCTAGAAGCTGTTCATCGCTCCGGTTTAACTGGGGTTGAAAAGTTGGCGCGATCGCCTATCAGCAGCTTCGACACCGGCCCATGTTTGCGCTTTCCCCAACAGGCCCAGTTTGACCCCCAAAAGTATCTGGCAGGACTGGCAGATGCAATTACCCGTCATGGTGGACGCATTTACACCCACACTCACGTCAGCAAGGTAAAGGGCGGTTCTCCAACCCAGGTAAAGACGCGGGAAGGGTTCACCGTCACTGCTAATGCACTTGTGATTGCAACCAATTCTCCGATTAACGATCGCGTCTTTACTCACTTAAAGCAGGCACCTTATCAAACCTATGTGATTGCTGCAAAAGTGCCAGAGGGGGCGATCGCCAAAGGTTTATATTGGGATACGCTTGACCCCTATCACTACGTCCGTTTACAGACAATGCAAACCAGTGGAGAAACCTACGATTTGCTGATTGTTGGGGGTGAAGACCACAAAACCGGACAGGCAAACGATGCCGATGCCCGCTATGCGGCCCTGGAAACCTGGACAAAAGAAAGGTTCCCAATGGTGGAAAGCATTGAGTTTCGTTGGTCAGGTGAAGTCATGGAATCAGCAGATGGACTGGCATATATTGGGCAAAGTCCTGACCAAGCAGAGAACGTTTACATCGCAACAGGCGATTCAGGAATGGGTATGACTCACGGCACGATCGCTGGAATGCTCTTAACCGACCTGATTGCTGGACATAAGAACCTTTGGGAAGAGCTGTACAATCCAGGACGAGTGCCAGTGGGTGCTGCCTCTGACCTAATTACAGAAGGAATCAATGTCGCTGCACAGTACGCGGACTGGGTGACAGGCGGTGAGATTGATGACGCTGAGCAGTTGGCTCCTGGGACAGGGGCAGTCGTTCGACAGGGACTTACCAAAATAGCCGCTTACCGGGATGAATCTGGCGAACTACACGAATGTTCAGCCGTTTGTCCTCATTTAGGTTGCATTGTTGCCTGGAACTCTGCTGAAAAATCCTGGGATTGCCCCTGCCACGGCTCCCGCTTTAGTGCCACAGGTGAGGTCGTAAACGCACCCGCAATTAAAGGATTAAGTCCTGCAAAGACCAAAACCACAAAATAGGCGACATATGCTGATCTGATGTATGAATTCCTTAGGGACATGGCATTGCCATGTCCCTACAGCGATGTAGGTTAGGTGGAGCATTGCGAAACCCAACGGGGAGTCCTGCAAGTGTTAGGTTCCGCTGTGCTTCACGCAACTTACGAATTTTACGTACCTTAATTCTTTAGGGAGAATCAACCCGTCTTAACCATCAGCACAGATATTAGTAGGGACGGTTGTAAACCGCATTTGAACCTAGCGCTTTAATCGAGCTATAGACAGGACTCCTGTTAATCTACATGCAGACCCAAAACCCTACACAAACTCAAAATATTCCAGTTCAGGTGGACGACGATCGCACAGGTCTAGAGGTAGAAACCCTCAGACGTGCCTTAGCAGATAATTTGGTCTACATTCAGGGCAAATTTCCCAGCAATGCCACCAAGAATGATTTGTACATGGCGCTAGCCTATACTGTGCGCGATCGCCTCCTTCTGCGCTGGCTCAACACCACCACCACTTGCCGCAAACCGGGCGTTAAAGTTGTAGGCTACCTATCTGCCGAGTTCTTGATGGGTCCACACCTGGGAAATAACCTGATCAACCTGGATATTTATGATCAGGTGCGTCAAGCCGTTGAAGAATCAGGCTTAGATCTGCAAGATTTGCTCAACCAAGAAGAAGAGCCAGGTTTGGGAAATGGTGGCTTGGGGCGATTAGCAGCCTGCTACTTAGATTCTCTTGCCTCTTTGGAGGTGCCTGCAATCGGCTACGGCATTCGCTACGAATTTGGCATCTTTGATCAGCAAATTCGAGATGGCTGGCAGGTCGAAATCACCGACAAATGGCTGCACTATGGCAACCCTTGGGAGATTGCTCGCCCTGAAGAGACCGTCGAGGTTAAATTTGGCGGACACATCGAAACCTACCACGATGACATCGGTAGACTTCGCGTGCGCTGGGTTCCCAATCAGACGGTGAATGGAATTCCCTATGACACACCCATTACCGGATACAGAAACAACACCGTCAACACCTTAAGACTCTGGAAAGCAGAAGCACCAGAATCCTTTGACTTTCAGGCATTCAACAAAGGAGATTATTACGGTGCGGTCGATGAAAAAATGAGTTCTGAAAACATCACCAAAGTGCTTTATCCTAACGATGAGCAGATTCAGGGTAAGCAACTGCGGCTGATTCAACAGTTTTTCTTTGTCTCGTGCTCCCTGCAAGACATCATCCGAATTCACTTGCAAACTGGTAAAACGTTAGACACCCTACACGAAAAGTTTGCGCTCCAGTTGAATGACACTCACCCTGCGATCGCCGTTGCAGAACTGATGCGCTTGCTCGTAGACGAACACTTAGTGGAGTGGAACAAAGCCTGGAACATCACTCGAAACACACTCAGTTACACCAATCACACCCTTTTGCCAGAAGCTCTGGAGCGCTGGTCTTTGAGCTTGTTTGGTAGTCTTTTGCCCCGGCATCTGCAAATCATCTACGAAATCAACACTCGCTTCTTGGATGAAGTGAGAATGAAATATCCTGGCGACGTGGCGCGAGTTGCCCGCATGTCATTGATTGACGAAACAGGAGAGAGATATATTCGCATGGCTAATCTTGCCTCTGTGGGTAGCCACGCCATAAACGGAGTCGCCGCTCTCCACTCTGAGCTACTCAAAGAAACTGTTTTGCGCGACTTTTATGAGTTTTCGCCAGAGAAGTTTAGCAACAAAACGAATGGAGTTACACCACGCCGCTGGATGGTGTTGAGTAATCCCAGGCTGACTAAACTCATTTCCAGCAAAATTGGCGACAACTGGATTAAGCATCTAGAAGATTTGAGAGAATTAGAACCCTTTGCTGATGATGCGAGTTTCCGTCAGGAATGGCGACAAATCAAGCAGGACATCAAACAGGATTTAGCAACTTACATTCACCAGCGGACTAGAATAACCGTATATCCTGACTCATTGTTTGATGTCCAGGTGAAGCGGATTCATGAGTACAAGCGTCAACACCTGAATGTGCTGCACATTATTGCGCTTTACAGTCGGATTAAACACAACCCAGATATTGACATTACGCCGCGTACTTTCTTATTTGGCGGTAAAGCAGCGCCCGGTTATTTCATGGCAAAGCTGATCATTAAGCTGATCAACTCGGTTGCAGATGTGGTGAATCATGATCCAGACGTGCGCGATCGCCTCAAAGTAGTCTTCTTGCCTGACTACAACGTCACCTTCAGCCAGCGGGTTTACCCAGCAGCCGAGCTTTCTGAGCAAATATCTACCGCAGGGAAAGAAGCCTCTGGTACAGGCAACATGAAGTTTTCCATGAATGGCGCACTCACCATCGGTACACTCGATGGTGCCAACATTGAAATCCGAGAAGAAGTGGGTGCAGAAAACTTCTTTTTATTCGGCTTAACCACCGATGAAGTGAATGATTTGAAATCCAAAGGATATAATCCCTGGAACTATTACCACAGCAATCCTCAACTACGTGAAGTGATTGACCTGATTGCTACAGGGCACTTCTCCCACGGTGATGTTAGCCTGTTCAAACCGCTGTTAGACTCACTGCTACATCACGACCCTTACATGCTGTTTGCAGATTATCAATCTTATGTTGACTGTCAAGACAAAGTGAGTGAAGCCTACCGAGATCAGGATAACTGGACTCGCATGTCAATTCTTAATGCAGTGCGGACGGGCAAATTTTCCTCCGATCGCGCCATTCGTGAATACTGTGAGGACATTTGGCACGCCCAACCCGTCCCAGTCGAACTGCGGGAATATGCTCAGGCAACCGCAGGATTGGGAAGTAACGGGGGTTGAGGATTCGTGACCAGTTGGTGATACATTTTTAGGCACTAGTTATTGGTCGTTGACTACAAATTGGCTATAAACAGCTACCAATGACCAATAACTAGCATTACCGTCTATCTACGACTACTTCCTGCATGTTCGCTTTTCTACTCACCCTTGCTCAGGCTACCCCTACCCCTACTCCGCCACCGCCACCAGAACCTCAAGAATTTGTCCGTCCTCAAGAAGTGCGATCGCTTCCGGGTGGGCTTGACCAAATTCCGATGTTTAACAGCAACAGCCCAGAACTGGTGCAGACAGAAGGAATTCTGCTCTCAACTTTTCCCACAGAAGGAATGGAGCAGCCTGCCGCACACTTAAATTTTCCATTTGAAGGACGGTTTGATTTATTTGCTCACCACGTTTATCGGGCACCGTCTCCAGAAGAATTGACGAGTCTTTATTTAGGCGTGATTGTTCACAACCCTGGTAGTCAACCGGTTGCAGTAGATGTATTGCAGGCTGCAACCTATCTCAGCCAACCGGATGCCCCCTTCATTGACCTGCCTGCCCTAGTAGAAAATCCTCTAGGAGAAGTGTATGCCGGACCGGGTGGTCGCGTCATGAATGATATTTTGCGGGGGCATCGTCAGGAAGGCTTTTCGCCTCAAGTGATCGTTCCACCTGGAGGCTATGAGATGTTGCTGAACGTGCCAATACCCGTTGAAACGCTCGACCCGCCAATCAACGGACGTTCTACCCTGATGCGCTTGCGAAGTGATGGTCGGGTGTATGTAGCGAGTCTAGCCCTATTTGCCCGAGAAGATGAGACAGGGAATGAGCAGGCTCCTACCTTGGATGAGTGGCGATCGCTCCTGCAAACCGGAAGTCTTGCTGGAGCCCGCGATCGCACCCCCACACCCCTAGACCAAACGGGAGGACAGGTGGTTTATGGACGAGTGGCTGGAGTGGCTCAAGGTTCTGTTTGGGAAGCTCAGGTAGCAGATAGCCCTGATGCCCTTACGCTAAGTATTCCAGCACCGGGTGAAGCTTTTTCCTATGGACTCAGTACTTTGGTAGCTGGCAGGTTAGGCACAAATCAAGTGCAGACCGCCCCTATGCTGATACGTTACCCGGACACAGCTTATCAGGCGCACGGCAACTATGCTATTCAGTACAGCCTCTCGCTGCCTTTACACAATCCAACAGATCAAACTCAACAGGTAGCGATCGCTCTACAAACTCCGATCAAAGAAGACCTACTGAGTCAAAATGGACTGCGCTTTTTTGAGCCACTGCCCACCCAAACCTTCTTTCGAGGAACGGTGAGAGTGCGCTACACCGACGACCGGGGCTTACCTCGAACACGATACATTCATGTCGTACAGCGCCGAGGACAGCAAGGCGAGCCGTTAGTGACGTTGGAAATGCCAGAGGGTGATCGCCGTCTTGTTCAGGTTGATTTCCTCTACCCGCCTGACTCTACGCCACCCCAAGTGTTAACTGTTCAAACTTTGGAGCGAACTGACTCAAACTAATTCAGCAACCATCCAGGCATAGGTCAAAACACCAATTGCCACAGTGCCAATGATCGCTTGCTGATGTTCGCGCCAAACGCGGCTCCAACTAGACTGCATCAGGGCGATCGCAGCACGACGTTCGCGGCTTAGCTCTGCTATCAGTTCAGGCACTTTTGTATTAACTTCAGCCAGAGAAACCTCACCTCGCTGGTAAGCCGCCTCTAGCTCGTCTAGCTTGCGCCAATAATCTTTTGTTGCATCTAGTAGATTAAACATCTGAAACCTTAAAGCGCGACACTCGTTTGTTAACTTCTGTAACGATGCTAGCTTGATGGTTTACCAGATGCGCTCAGCAAAAAGGCAGAGTTTGAGGATTGCACTACAAAGACAAAATCTCCAACTTTTCTGAGAAGTTGGAGATCTGAAGAGCCAAGGTTACAGCTCGAATAGGATCACATTACTTAGGTTCCTAATTCCCAGTTCCTTACACTACGCGGAAAATAAACGGATAGCGATAAGGCTGTGAAGGTTCGCGGAAAGTGTGCATAATTGCCAAAACAGGCATTGTCCAGTGAACGATGAACAAAACCAGCAGCAGCGGATAGCCAATCAGCAACAGGCAAAGAAAACCAAAGATTGCGCCATACAGCCACACGTTGAGGTGAAAGTTGATTGCTTCCTTCGCGTTCTCTTTGACAACCGGATCTTCCGAGATAAACAGAATCGCGATCGGGATGCCCACAGAAGCAATCAAAGAACTCAGGAAAATTGAGCCATGACTGAGCGCTGACAGCAGCTTTTGTTTATCTATGCCAAAAGTGTTTGGTGAATCTTGCATTCGAGTTTTCCTAAAGGTGGTGGTTATCTGGCGATCGCTACACCTCAATATTAATATCCATTCTTCAGGCTGAAGAGTCGAAGTTACCGTACTTTTAAAGGGATGAAAAACGAGGGTTGCAAGACAACTTTATCTCTCATTTTTCATCCATTGAAGGCACTGCTGCATTTTTTGGTGCATGGTTTTGCGATCGCTATGATAGCGACGACCATGACCAGGTAATACCCATTCAAAGGAGTAATTCGCCAGTTTTTCCATCGATTGAACTAACTCTGTCCAGGAATACCAGCAGGCACGGCGAAAGGCGTAAAGGTGGTTTAGCTCATTTGACCAAGCAAGATGATCGCCCGTAAACAAAAATTTGTTGTCATACAGCAAAACCGTGTGCCCTTTGGTGTGACCAGGAACTGGAATAATCAGCAAATCATCGGTAAGTGGCGTGGGTTCTGTGCCCGATAGCTGAATCTCTACTGACTGCGTACCTCGGCTAATCTCGTCTTTGTGGAGAATGCGATCGCAGCCAAAATGATCGTGAAACTTCTGGTGATCCGCTACATCATCCCGGTGCGTCAGGTAAAGGTAACGAACTCCACCCAGTTGCTCCAGTCGTTTCACCAGAGGAGGGGCAAAGCGGGGCGAATCGACCAGCACATTTCCTTCTGGTCTTTGAATCAGGTAACTGGCAGCACCAAAGGAACTTTCGGCATGATAGCCGCAGTGATAAACCGGACCTTCAACCAAAATCGGGAAACTTGCTTGTGCTTGCTTGATGTCAGTCGGTTTTTCAACCGTGCCAATCGAGGCAGTTGGGCAAGCCAGCAATGCCTGCATTGCCCGTAATCGTTCATCGTCATTCACAGGCTGATGATGAACAGCAGACTGATCTCCAGCTTCATGAAATACCTCTGGAGCCATCCAGCGGCAAGTATCGCAGTCGATGCAGGAGCGATCGACATAAAAATCGCCACTCACGTTTTGAGGACGACGTTGACTCAGTTGCGCCATAGCTGCACCTCGTGGTGGAATAATTCCACGCTACACACTGCGATCGCTTTTGTGGCGTTTTAGAGGAACTGTTCAACAAACTGCAACCTAACTCTGACCGTCTACCTTTTTGGCAAAAGCTTTCTGCAACATCCACAGCCCCGCTGCACTAGCAGCACTGCTAAACAAGCCAAAGCTAGCCTGCTGCTTCCCTGTGAGCAGATAAGCAAACCCGATGATGGTAAGAGCGATCGCTGCTCCCTTCGCTGCTGTCAACATTAGCCGAATCGTGACAATCGCATCCGTTGTTTGTTTCGTTAAATCCGTTGACTGACTGGCTGGAACAGAAGTGGAAATCGTATGTTCTATTGATCGCAGCTTGACCAGATCAACTTCGTAATAGGTGCCCAATTCCTCGTCCCGCAAACTAGCAACCGAATGCAGCCCAAACTTTTTAGCATGGGCGATCGCCTCTCGAATTTGTTTCTTAGTCGCGACGGGTTTCAGCGCCTCAAACACGGACTCCCGATAAACCCCAGTTTTTGCCATATCCAGAATGCGCTGGCTTAGCTCAACCATCGAGGGTCGTCTGGCAATGGTACTCATAAGGTATCTCTGCTCAACTGGGCAAGTCTCAATATAGTAATTTTGTACTAAATTGCCAGATCTGCAAGAGGAGTTTTAGAGAACTTCAAGCGGTTTGGCTTTCTGGGGCGGTGGGAAAGCTTGATTCAACTCAGTTAAGTCAGCATCGGTTAGTGTCAGGTCAAGCGCTGCGTAATTCTCCTGAATGCGATCGCGATTACTCGATTTTGGAATAACGATGACTCCTTGTTGCAGTAACCAGGCGATCGCCACCTGAGCCGCAGAAGCATGATGCCGTTTCGCAATAGTTTTCAGCGACGAGTTATTCAACATTCGCCCCTGTTCTAACGGTGAATAAGCCATCACTGCTACATTTTGCTCCCGGCACCAGGGCAACAAATCCCACTCAATGCCACGCCGACTCAGGTTATAAAGCACCTGATTGGTCGTAGTTAACCCCTGATCCAGGCTATGAGCTTCTTCCATGTCATCGCGGTCGAAATTGCTCACGCCAAAGTCGCGGATCTTTCCAGCCTGCCGCAATTCCTGAAACGCTTCAATGGTTTCAGCCAAAGGCGTTGAACCGCGCCAGTGGAGCAGGTAAAGGTCAAGGCGATCGGTCTTCAACCGCTTCAGGCTACGTTCACAGGCAGCGATAGTGCCTCGGCGAGTAGCGTTGTGGGGATAAACCTTGCTGACCAGGAAGATTTGGTCGCGGTTGGGGGCGATTGCTTCTCCCACAATTTCCTCGGCACCGCCTTCCCCATACATCTCAGCGGTATCGATTAGCGTCATGCCCATGTCAATGCCAAACCGTAGAGCATCCACCTCTTCCTTGCGTTGCCTGCCATTTTCCCCCATCCGCCAAGTGCCCTGCCCAAGTACAGGCATCGTTGCGCCCGAAACTAGCTTCACAGTTTGCATGATTAACCTTTGTGCCGCTCTCTATCGTAACCACCTTGCCAGAGAGACAGAACACTCTACACCCTACTAGTGGCAGAAATAAGTTGTAAGAATTAGTACAATAAGAAATCAAACAATCTGTAGCGAGGCTTGGATCATGGTGCCTGGACACCACTGATGCTGATGGATCCTGACGCTGATATTCCAGTTACGCAACTCTGACTTCAGCCGCATTTAGGGGCAGCACATCATCTCCGTCTAGGGCAAGCTCTGGCACCGTTGCGTCAGTCCGATGTGTTGATCGTGGCAAGTGGTGCCGCAACGCACAATCTACGTATGTTTGGCGCTTATCCATTTGAGGCATCTCCGCCCGAATGGGTTGCTCAGTTTGACGAATGGCTAACAGAAACCGTCACACACCAGCGCGTTGATGACCTACTAGGCGGTCAACGTACTGCTCCTCATGCAGCTCAAAATCACCCCAGCGAAGAACACTTCTTGCCGCTATTTGTTGCAATGGGAGCAGGCGGTGCAGAAGCCAAAGCAACTCAATTGCATTCCAGCTTTACCTATGGGGTTTTAGCATGTCAGCTTTTGCATTTACATAATGGGTTTCGCTGCGAACATACTCGACGATCGCTTGGAAGTCTTTGACAATTTGTTGAGAATTCATTGAAGTCAAAACAGGGATATGAACAAAGATGCAGGGGCAGTCTAAACCAGCTTCCTGTAGATGTTTCAGCATCGCATGATAGAGTGCTTCGCAAACAAACTGTCCTGCATCATGACTGATTTCAGTAAACTCTAGTTCTGTGATTAGTTTCTCTAGATTGACTCTTGTATGGAGAAGTATGTCATCTGTGATCGCCCTCGACTCTACAGTCAATTTCTGACGAGACTCTGCCATTCCACACAAGATTACAGCATCAGGTTGAAGCTGGTTAAAGTGAGCGATCGCCTGCTCCGGGGCCAATTGAAAATCAACTGGAAGCTGCCTCAAAAAATGCAAACCTATTGAAGGATAATTCTGCTGAATTTCTACCAGCAAATCATCTGATGCATTCGATTGCTGATGCGCCATCCAGGTCGTAAAAGAAGTGAGTAGAATTTGAGTCACAGAGATTTCTGAGAAAGACTAAAAGCGTAAGCCTGACCATAAGAATATATCTATCTGAGTCTTACTTCTGCCACTGCTTCATTTGAGGTGTCGTTATGCCGTCTCTATTTCCAGGAATGAACCCTTGTCTAGAAACCCTGACCTATGGTCTGAAGTTCATAATCAATTAATCGTGGCGATCGCTGACACCGCTGCCTCGCTTCTTTCCCGGTGACCGTCAAACGAGTAGGATGAAAGAAGCCATCACTTCCAGGAGCAGGAAATGACTGTTATTGCCGTTGTCGATTACGACATGGGAAACTTGCACTCTGCCTGCAAAGGCTTAGAGAAAGCAGGTGCAACCCCCCAAATTACCGATTCCGCTCAAGAGTTAGAACGAGCTGATGCAGTCGTTTTACCGGGAGTAGGCGCATTTGATCCGGCAATTCAACATTTGCGATCGCGCGATTTAATTCAACCGATCAAAGACATCATCGCTAGCGGCAAACCCTTCCTGGGAATTTGTTTAGGCTTACAAATTCTTCTAGAAAACAGTGAAGAAGGTCACGAACTAGGTCTAGGAGTAATTGCTGGAACCGTGCGTCGCTTTCGCCCAGAATCAGGTATTACCATTCCTCACATGGGTTGGAATCAACTCCAGTTCACCCAGCCTAATCTTCCACTCTGGCAGCAGCTTCCCGCTGACCCCTGGGCATATTTCGTCCACTCTTATTACGCTGACCCGACTGACTCTACAGTCACCGCAGCAACGATCACGCATGGTAGTCAAACCGTGACTGCGGCGATCGCCCACAATAACTTGATGGCGACCCAATTTCACCCCGAAAAATCTTCAACTAGCGGATTGCAAATCCTCTCTAACTTCGTCACCCACGTCAACAGCCTGCAATTCGCAACAGCCCATAGCTAAAAATCCTTTCCTTATCCTTCATTCCCTACCCTTCATCCTTTTCTCACCAAAGCCCAAATAGCTTGAAAGCTCAGTAAAGATCTCCTTTGTTCAGTAGTGCTACCTAGATATAGCCGTTAACGTAGAACCCGACAAACCCATCAAAGTAGCGCTTTAGAAACTATCTTCTGCCTACGGGGAAGCGGTGCAGTGATATCTGTTCCGTCAGCTTCAGCATGACAATCCATGACTATTACAAGGCAGCAAAATGGCAAGGATAACGGGTAACTCCAGAGATAACGGAATTAGAGGCACCAACGGAAACGATCAACTTTTCGGGCTAGGTGGCAACGACAGATTATTAGGATTACTCGGGAACGATTCGCTTGATGGTGGCATCGGTAGAGATGCTCTGATTGGTGGCTTGGGTAATGATGCTTACGTAGTAGACAGCCAAAGCGATCGCGTCGTTGAAGAAGCAAATGAGGGGATAGATTTAATCAGATCTACGGTCAGCCTGCAACTGCCTGATCACGTTGAAACCCTTGCTCTACAAGGAAGAAATTCGTTAAACGGTGTTGGTAACAGCTTAAACAATAGAATCCTGGGTAATGCAGGGCACAACTCACTGAATGGCGGCGCTGGCAATGATTCTCTGGATGGTAGAGACGGCAATGACACGCTGACTGGAGGCACTGGTAGGAATACCCTGAATGGCGGTACGGGAATAGACACTGCTAGTTATGCCGGGTCAACTTATCGCATTTCTGCCAACCTGAGCACTGGAAGTGCCAGCCGCATCATCTCAGTTTTGCCACTGGGAGACTCAATTACCTCCGGTGAACATACAAATCGGGTCGCAGGAGCCTATCGCACTCAGCTTGAAGATCGATTTATTGGCGATCGCTTTGCCGTTGATCTAATCGGTTCAAGATCTGACGGTCCCAGCGACTTAAGGGACAAAGACCACGAGGGCAACCCTGGACTAAGAATTAGCCAGATTACCAATATCGTGGATGATTCTGAGTATTTTGAAACTTACAGTCCTGACGTTATTCTTCTGCAAATTGGCACAAACGACACCAGCGCTAGCAACAACCGAACACTTGACCAAATGAAGGCAGACTTGGGTGAGCTGATTGATCAGATTACCAGCCGATCGCCCAACGCCAGACTCGTCATATCTACCGTCACACCCGTTACAAACTCATCTCGAAATGCTCGCTTGCAGGACTTCAATGAAGCCATTCCAGATTTGGTCAGTGCTAAAGCTGCTCAAGGTAAGCGAGTTACGTTTGTGAATGCAGGAGGTTCCTTAAACCTAGGTGATATTGGCAGTGATGGCATTCACCCCACCAAAGCAGGTTACGACAAATTGGGAGATACCTGGTATGCCCGACTATCTAACCAAGGCGTTCTTTCTTCTTTTAACAGTCGCGATCGCTTAACCAACCTAGAGAACCTGACTGGCTCATCCTTTGACGACGAATTAACTGGAAACAGTGGCGCAAATGTTCTCACGGGAGGTGCTGGAAGTGACCTGCTAAGAGGAGCAGGAGGAGCAGATACCTTTACTTACAAGTTCGCCAGTCAGGGTAGAGATACCATCACCGACTTGGGTAGAGATGACCTGCTGCAAATTTCGGCTTCAGGATTTGGCGGCGGTTTGCGACGGGGAGTTAGCTTGCGTGGCACCGCATCTGCAACCGGAGCCTTCATCAGCGGCAGTAATCCCACATCTGTCGGGACGAGTGCCAACTTCCTATATAACACCAGCAGTGGTTTGCTTAGTTTTGATCGCGATGGCGTGGGCAGTGGGTCAGCGCTCGCGATCGCCACCCTCTCCGGCACTCCCTCTCTCGGCCGCAGCCAGTTTAGGATTGTTGCCTAGCGCCATCCATTGACGCTGCGGATTCAGGTTCACAAAAATCTACGGATACTTGTCCGTTAGATTCACCAAATCGGGGGAATATTGAAGACAAGAGTAACCCAAGGGGAGCAAACCAGTAGATTTGCGCTTGGCCGTTTCAGTCAATTTTCCTATAGGAAGTAGCATCTATTTACCTGAGTTACTCAAGCTCTCATCGATACTCAACCCAGTCAAGAGAACTCCTATGGTGACGGTGACCCAACCTCCTCAAAACCTGCCCAAATCAAAAAACTCTAGAAAACACAACCACTATGGGTTCCGTGATTTCTTCCAATTCAACCCTGACAAGGGCACGATCACAGACTGGAACGGCAGTCAAAACATTTTCACCACCGAGGATTTCATCATCGGGCTGGTTGAAGGACTGGAAGAAGAAGTGGGTGATGCCTCCGCAGCTACGATGTACACGATTGGCTGTGAATGGGGTCAAAAAGATGCTTTCTTCTTCGAGAAGTGGTTTGAGAAAGAATATGACCGCACTGTTCGTCAAACCAATTTGCTCTTTCTCTTAGAAACCTGGTGGTGGCCCTTCACCTCTCAAGGGTGGGGACGCTGGGAGGTA
Organism: Leptolyngbya sp. FACHB-541; assembly: GCF_014695875.1. Classification (NCBI taxonomy): domain Bacteria; kingdom Bacillati; phylum Cyanobacteriota; class Cyanophyceae; order Leptolyngbyales; family Leptolyngbyaceae; genus Leptolyngbya; species Leptolyngbya sp. FACHB-541. Next base: position 50,523 of record NZ_JACJPC010000146.1, read on the forward strand.
GATATGGGCGATCGCAAACAAGGCTTCATGTTTATCAATATCTTTGATTCTGCTGTTGCTCGTACTCTAGGAGATGTAGGTAAGCCGGTCTGCCACATTTACGCCGGACTGTTTGCTGGTTTCTTCACCGAACTGGTCAAAAAACAGCTTGGTTGTATCGAGATTCAGTGCTACTCAATGGGCGAAACTTACTGCAAATTCCTCTTAGGCAGCCAAGATCGGATTGATGCAGCCTCCTTCTGGCTCAACGAAGGCGCAACAGCTAGAGACATTGAGAAGCGTCTGCGGGGTGGAGAACTGTTGAGATGAGCAATGCAGCAGTAGCACACACCAACGGAAAGACCAATGGGATGAATGGTGGGATGAATGGTTCTACCCCAACTTCAAAACCTTGGTTGCAGCAAACCGTCCATCAGTTTTTCACCGCCTTCAACTGGGAAGGACATTCACCAGAGGTACAAGAACTCAAGCTCACTGCTCTACACGGCAATGACGCATCACTGAGCTTGACCCTAACTGTTAGTCAATTCTTCGGCGCGATCGCTTGGGACGGCAACGCGATCGCCACTACGCCCACCCCAGCAACCTCTACCCCATCATCCAACGAAGACTTCACCTTAGAAGATTTCTCTGACCTCTTCTAAAGTTCAATACAACTTCCCAACCCTAGCCATTCACCTTCCAATTTTCCTTCATCCCTCATCACTTCTCTCCGCCATGCATCCACAACTTGAAACCATTTTTGATGAAGCAGAGAATCGTTATCTCAAGCCCGAGGAACTTAGCCTTCTAGGTGAATACGTAGACTCTCTCCCTGAGCGGCTAGAAGCCTATCGCAACTTGCGCGATCGCGAACTCAAAATCATGCAGTCGGTCGCAGATCAGCTTCAGTTAGAACTGCCTCAGCAAAAAGTTGAGATGCTGGAACGCAGTATCAAAAATGCGCTGCTGCTGCTTCGCTACTGCGCGATGGGAATGCTACTCAACGATGAAACATTTGTCAAAGAACGGTTGTTGGGCTGGTTGAGCCAAACTATTCAGGTTTACGACACCCGCTCCATAGACGCAGTGTTATACCGACTCCTCAATCAGCGTCTTAAGCAAGCCCTAAATCCCAGGCACTTAACCCTACTAAGCCCCATGCTGCTGCTAGCGCAAAACACGCTCCAGCAGCCTGCCAATACTTCAACTCCTAACCGCTAATCCTCACTCCCCAAAACCATGATTTCCGTTGCTGATTTACTCACCAATAATCGTATTCCCAGCAATTACTTCGCAACTGATGCCTATGTGCGGGGTGATCTGGAGTTAGGCTTGCTGGAAAATCGTCAGGGCGATCGCCTGCTGGCAATTCCTGAAACCCTGATCCAGGGCATCTATGCTGGATTAGAAAAGGAAACAGGACAAGCATCGCGGTTAGTGTTGTTTAACTGCGGTCGTTGGTGGGGTAAGAACTTCTACGTTCGCTTCTGTGAACAATTGACGGATTATTACAGCGTCTCACCTGCCGATATGCCGATGGTCGAGTTTCTCCAATCCTTGCAGCAATGTTGGATTACGCATGGCTGGGGCAAGATTGAGCTTGACCAAACCTACCAGCATCGTGGGTTTTTGGTCATTAAAACTTGGAACTCTCCCTTTGCTAAATTAGCTCCCCAGGGTAAACAACCCAGTTGTTTCCTGGAAGCTGGAATTTTGAGTACTTTCTTCAGTCAACTGACAGGACGAGAACTTCACTGCGTCCAGACGACCTGCGAGTCGCTTGAAGCCGACTGTAATCGGTTTGTCATCGGTTTGACCAAGCGCCTAGAGCCTGCTGAGACTCTGGTTACAAATCTGGAACACGAAGCTATAATGCAGCAAATTTCTGGCTAAACTAAACCTTCGTTGCTAAGCTTGCACCCAGGTACATATGGAAATATGGTTTGGTTGCAACTTCTACTCTAAGTTTTCTAGTTAAGCTTTAAAGCCTAAGTCTAAAAAGGTCGTACCGCTCAGAGTGCAGCCTCATCTGAGCCAGATTTCTATTAATTTTGTTAGGTTCTATAGACTAAGCTATAGAAAATTGTCGTTGTGTCCAGCCCCGTTGGAAGTGAGTTAAAGCGATCGAAGTATCGGCTCCTCGGATTGGTGGGGCAAGGGCAGTTTGGCCGGGTTTTCTGCGCCGTACACCGGCAGACGGGTCGTTTGGTAGCGCTGAAAAATCTAGAGCATCAGCGATTTCCAACGCACAAGTTTTTGCGTGAACTGCGATTTTTGCTGAGTTTGCAGCACGAAAATATTGTTACCTGTCAAGCCTTGGAGCACACTCGCACAGGGCGCTACTTGGTGATGGATTATTGCGAAGGCGGCACCCTTCGCAACCTGATGGTGGGAGATAGCTTCCTGAATTTGCCGCAAAGCCTGAAGCTAGTGGCTGATATTTTGGCAGGGCTGGACCATGCTCACAGTCGGGGTATTGTCCACTGCGACATTAAGCCAGAGAACATTCTGCTGAATTTGCAACCTTCAGGCTGGACGGCACGAATTTCTGATTTTGGCATTGCTCGTCTCAATCAGGAATTGGTTGAGCAGGGAACGGGCAATACGGGTTCACCTGCTTATATGGCTCCAGAGCGATTCTACGGGCAATATTCGCCTGCCTCTGACCTTTACTCAGTAGGTATTTTGCTGTTTGAACTGATTACTGGGCACCGCCCGTTTTCAGGTACTCCAACAGAGTTGATGTCGGCTCATTTGAATCATCCCTTAAAGTTGCCTGACTCCATCCCACCTGCGTGGCAGCCAATTCTGATTACTTCGTTGCAAAAGCTATCGGCTCGACGGTTTCGCTCAGCAGCAGAGATGCTGTCTGCTTTACAGATTGTTGCAATGGAGCAAGGGTTTGGTTCTTTGCTGGAATCGCAGGCAAACGTGCCATTGCTGCAACCGAAGCGACCTGCTCCGGTTTGCGAATTTGGCTATCAGCAGTGTGAGCCACTGCCTCACCCGATCGCCCAGTTGTCGCTGGCTCCACAGTCCAACACACCATTACAGCGATCGCACTCTATTCCACTGGCAAATCTTTGTTGGACGACGGGCACTCAGGTTGCTCATCAACTGCTCCCTGCTGACACTTTGATTAGCGCAGGTGATTTGCGGCAGACCTGGCACACAATTCTGCCTTCACCCGTGCGGAATTTATGGCTTCATTCTCAAGGTTGTTTTGCGGTCACATCTGAGGCAGTTTATTTTCTCCCTTTGTTTAATCAGGCAGCGCACCCTACGCCACAACTCGTAACTGTGCCAAGTCAAGATTTTGTTGCTGCTGCCAAAGGGAACTGGTTGGCGACTCTGACTACTCCTACTGATGCCGAGTTCAATAGTTTGGAATTTTGGCATCTTTCGGAGATGGACTTTAAATTCAAGACTTCTACTCAATCTATTAAGCTATCGCTCAAAGGACATCCTTCTAGTATTAGGTTGATTGCGCTGGATTCTCGTCATGTCGTAGTTGCTTCTGGTTTGCCGTCTCGAACGATGTCGCTGTTTCCAAATTCAAAACAGCATTCTTCAGCGACCTTGATTGAAGGGTTTACGCGCCGGGGCAATCGTCTCGGTTCTCTCGTTGTGCCTGTGCCGATAGGACAAGTTATTGCAACTTCTGTCCCTTATCAACTGCTATCAACTGATTTGTGCAATCCTCAGTCTGTATTGCTGATTGACCTGAAACCCTTCAGAATTACACGGCTCGGAGTTGAAATTGTGCCTGAACTTTTGCTGGCTACTCGTTGGGGCTACATTTTGGCAGATAGCCAGGGGCAAATTGTACTTCTAGACCGTGAAGGGCAGCAAATTAGCCGGATTGATGGACTAGCTCCCATTACTGCGATCGCCCCGTTCAACCAAAGTAATCTCCTGGTTGCTACCTGGGACGGCAACCAAGGCAATCTCTATACCGTTGATCTCATGCAGCTAGACATCGATTTATTGTTTTAGAGTATACGTTAGTGCTTGATACATCGCGGATAGGTGTCTGTTAGTGGCTATGTCTAATGAATGGCTAACGCCCAGTCATTTTGTGATTTTGGGGCTATTGGTTGGGTTTGCGATCGCCCATAGTGGTTTGGCGGCATTGCGCCCTCGTGCTGAGAAACTAGTTGGTGCACGACTCTACCGCGTTTTTTTTGCGCTGGTTAGTTTGCCCTTGGCGACAGTTCTGATTATTTACTTTATTAATCACCGCTATGACGGGTTACAGCTTTGGCAATTGCAGGGCATTCCCGGTGTAGAAATTGCTGTATGGACACTTTCGGCAATTTCTTTTATCTTTCTCTACCCAGCAACTTTTAATTTGCTGGAAATTGCGGCAATTCAAAAACCCCAGGTGCATCTATTTGAAACCGGAATTATTCGGATTACTCGCCACCCTCAAATGGTTGGACAGGTAATTTGGTGTGTCGCCCATGCCCTTTGGCTAGGTACGACGTTTATGCTGGTTACATCGGCTGGGTTGATTTTGCATCATCTATTTGGTGTATGGCATGGCGATCGCCGTCTACAGGCCCGCTACGGCGAATCTTTTGAAACCTTAAAATCTCGAACTTCGATTATGCCCTTTCTGGCAATTTTTCAAGGGCGGCAAACCCTTGATATTAAAGAGTTCCTTAAGCCTGCATACGTGGGTATAGTAGTTTTTGTGCTGTTACTTTGGTGGGCACATCCAATTTTGATCCGTGCGACAGGGAGCATAGGCTGGTAGCATGATCCCAAAGCGGATTTTAAACAAGAAATTTAGAGGGATCATGGTGCTAGCTGTTACTGAAAAAACATTTAAAGAAGAAGTTTTAACTGCCTCGACTCCTGTTGTGGTCAATTTCTGGGCCCCTTGGTGCGGACTGTGTCGCTTGATCAACCCAATGCTGATTAAGTGTCAAAGTGAATGCGGTGCTGAAATCAAGTTAGTAAGTATAAATGCAGATGAAAATCTAAAGCTAGCTAACACCTATCGGCTTACAACTCTGCCAACCGTCATTGTGTTTGCAGGTGGTAAGGTGCTGCATCGGCTAGATAAATTCCGTAATCGCGATGATCTGCGGATTGCTGCTGACGACCTGCAAATGACCTTAGATGCGATCACGAGCTATAGCTATACGGCTTGAGCCTGCCCAAGGCGCTCGGTTTGCTGAGCGACGGATTGAATCACGGGAAGGGGAATTTCGTAGAAATACTGCTGACGGAATTGCTCTTCCTGAACGGCTGAGAGAAATTGAGCGGTAACTTGAGTCGTTTGCTGGTCTGAGCTTGCTCCTTGCGATGCTTGCCAGGTAATCTGAAAACCCTGGTCTGAGGAAGTCACCTCAAACCCTAGTGCTTTCAAACATTTGAACCCAATTTGAAGGCTGCGATCGCCGATCCCTAATTTTTCGTGAAGTTGCTTGCGAGTAGCGGTTTGTCCAGTACGGCTGAGGTACTTGGCAATTCCGACAAGCTGCTGCCAGATTTGGGAGGGTTGTTGCTGGCTGGGAGGAGGATAGGCAATCGCCAGCTTGCGGTTTTCCTGTAGCGCTCTACGAAACCAAAATTGCATTTCAGTCCAACTGCTGGGGCAGTGCGTTATTTGTAGCGGATTGTTGTCTAGCTCTAGCCCCTGTAGGTTTTTCCCTTGCCGCCAATCTAGAATCCAGTTTGCTAGGACGGTGGCGTTAATTGGGCTGTCTCCAATGCGAGGGCGAAGAGCGATCAGTCGAATCTCATATCGCTTTTTGTAAGTGTTGTAGTCTAGCTCGGCAATCGCATCACACCGCTCGGGTGGAATTTCGTCTCGGTAATGCTCCCACCAAATTCCTGGAAAGCTCTGGTCAGTCGAATCATCACAGATATCAAACTCAGTTTTGATATAGCGAATTTTGCGCCCTTTCCAGTCCTTGATATTTTGGTTCCTGACATTTCTAAACCAGCAGTTTAGCAGGAGCAGCCTGGGAATTGGGTTTCCCATCCCGTAAGGCTCTAGAAGCTTGAGTTCCCGAAAGAGATCCTTGCCTAGTTCTGCCACTGTTACGGTCAGGTCAGCCCGAATAACGGCAGAAATGGACTCATTGCCAAACTGCTGCCGAAACTGGCGGTTAATCGCTTCGGTAAACAGAGGAAGATTTTGAACGGGTAGACTCAATCCTGCTGCGTAGGGATGCCCACCAAAACTGGTTAGCAGGTGTGACTGTTCCTTAACCAACTGGTACAGATCAATTTGATTGACGGAGCGGGCTGAACCCCTCGCGATCGCTCCTTCTGGTGTAACTGATGTAACTGCTTCTAAATCAGTAGATTCAGTGGTTAAAAGAATGGTGGGACGACCGTAGGTTTGAGCAATTTGACCTGCTACCAATCCCAGCACACCGACCGGCCATTGAGGATCAGCCAGTACAATTACGCTAGTGGTAGAGAGGTCAATTTGGGCTAAGCGGGCAGTCACTTGCTGCAGCAAGTCCTTTTGCAGGGCTTTGCGGCGGGCGTTAGCTAGCTCTGTTTCTTCTGCCAGGTAGCGACAACGCTCTGCATCTTGGCTGGTCAGCAGTTCAACCCCAAATCGGGCATCTCCATGAATGCGGCTGATAGCGTTGATCCGAGGGCCAATGCCAAAGGAAATGTCGGTGGGGCGATCGCCACTGCGCTTACAAAGTTCTAAAAGCCGAGCAATTCCAGGGCGAGCAGGAGCAGCTTGAGTATTTTTTTGAAGCTGCTCAATGCCTCGTTGCGCCAGATAACGGCAGTCTCCTGTCAATTGAACCAAGTCGGCGATCAGCCCGATCGCGACCAAATCTAATAACCCTTCTAATGGGCGATCGGGGTTTGGTAGGGTCTGGTAGAGTGCCTCGATTAGCTTATAGCTAACTGCTACACCGGAGAGATGCGCTAGGGGATGCTCTGGGGGAAAGTAGCGGGGATTAATGATGGCGGTGACGGGAGGGCGATCTCTGGGCAAAGTGTGATGATCGGTGACAATCACATCGATTCCCAAGTTTTTGGCGTATTCGAGTTCAGGCAAATTAGTGCTACCCGTGTCACAGGTAACGATCAGGCGGCAGTTTTGCGCTGCCAGAGCATCAATTCCATGAACCGATAAGCCGTGCGACTCGGTCAGGCGATTGGGAATGAAGTAAGTAAGCTGCTTATCCTGTGGAAAGAATTGCCCCAAGCCATCCCACAGGACTGCCGTGGCGGTGATGCCGTCAGCGTCAAAGTCTCCCCAAATGGCGATCGCTTCTTCCTGTTCGTAAGCTTGCCGCAGCCGCTCAACTGCTCGATGCATTTCCTGCCCAAACTCAAACGGGCTGGTCGGATGGTAGAGATCGGGGTTAACAAAGCCTGCTACTTGCTCAGGGTCTCGGATTCCTCGCTGCCAGAGCAGTTGAGCCGCATATCCTGATAGCCCAGCAGCGCATTGATTGACCGCTTGCACAAAAGCAATGGGCAATTCAGCGACGGGTTGGACTTGCCACTGAGGTTCAGGCATGACATACAGCTCTACTCAAGATTTACTCAGAATGTCTCGACGTTGGGCTTTGTGACGGGAGTGGCGATCGCCAGGAGGCTACCGACTAGAAAACCTAACCCTAAGCCCGAAATATGCCCGACAAAACTTACCTGTGGGGTTGCTAGGTCGAACACAATCTGTAGCCCAATGATAAACAAAACGGTTCTCAGGCGTTTTGCAGCAACTCTAGCTTTTTCTCGATACCAACCTTGCAGCAAAATCGCCCCAATCGCTCCTAGCAACCCCATGATTGCACCTGATGCCCCAACGACAATTTGATCTGAGGAACCTAGCTTGACCGCCAACCAGGAGACGATCAGCATGGAGCCTACACCGCTAAAGAAGTAAGCTAGCAAGAATTTTTTGCTGCCCAAAGAAGCTTCTGCAATCGTGCCAAGAAAATATAGCCCGACCATGTTCATTAGCAGGTGGGCAACACCATAGTGCAGGAAAGTTGCAGTAAGCAGTCGCCACCATTCCCCAGCAAAAACAACTGCTGGCACTAGCGCCCCGAGTTGACGAAGCGTCTCTAAATCTTCGCTGCCGCCCTGCCAGATTTCCACAGCAAAGATGGCTACATTTGCTGCAATTAAAGCGTAGGTTGCATAGGCTTGGCTTTTAAGAAATGCAGTGCCACCATACTTCGACTCTTGCTGGATATCTGTTGCAATGTGCGAAAGAACTTGCTTTGAGATTTGGCTCAGCGCTTGATCAGGATCAGCCAGAGGATGAGACAGTCTCCAGGCGATCGCATTCCTCAAAACTGCATCGCTGCGATCGCTCAGCGCCAATAGGCGTTGCCTTGCTTCAGAACCGTTTCCTGCTGCTAGTTCAGCTGTCGCCAACCAAAACTCACGAATGTTAGGCGGATGCGTTGCCAAAGCATCGTCAAAGACTTGTTGCACCTGCTCAGGCTGCCCCCCAAAAGCCAGGGCAAACATTCTTACTAGATTCAACGTGATGGGATCTGCGCGTCGGGGCGATCGCTGCTCAAAGCGTTCTAACTCCTGAATTAACTGCTCCAGGTTTCCTGTTTCCCCTAAAGCACGTAAATAGTAAACGGCTAAGGTGGATTCGCTCAGAACTTTTTGCTGAAAGTTTTGCGCAACCCAACTCAGCAATTCGTCCCAACGGGCACTAATTCGATATAGCAAAGTTATAGCGGTTCGCCCCGTCAAAGTTTTGGTAGATCCGTAGCGATCAAAGATTTGACTTGCTTCTTCCAGCTTGCCTTGATGTCCTAGCTCCAGTCCTTGTAGGAGCTGCGGGTATTCAAACAGACCGTCAGCTGGGTGAAGCCAGCGCAGTCCCATTGCTAGCCTACGCGCTTGACTATACCGTTCTTGAGAAACCAAACGGTTGACTTGAGCAAACCCTACAATCGGCAGCAGGATCAACAATGCCCACAAACCGCCGCTGACAAAACCAGCCCAGCTAGGTGCAACGTAATATGCCCCAGCCAGCACCAACAGGATGATTGCTGAGACGATCACCCAACCGCGAGGCAAACGCGAGGCACGCAGCAGTAGCAGAATGCAGGAAAAGCTAACAAGCTGGATGAGGATGACGTTTAGATCCATAGGGCTGAGAAATAGGGCGATCGCACGGTTGAGCAATCATCTTGACCTAAAAATGAGAAAACTGGGGAGGAGGTTGACAAAATCCTCTCCCCAGTCGAAGGCTAAAATCCTGATTGAAGGGTTTAACGTACCGTTCTGAGGCTATTCACCTTGTCAGCAAATAGTTCCGTAAAGATGCTCATGACAGTACGCTGTCGTACTTTGATGTTAACCGTCACAGACATCCCTGATTGCAGTGCAATTTCTCGACCCCCAACATTAAGTGCCTGTTCCTCTAGCCGAATTTTGGCAGGGAAAGTGTAGAACGGTGTAATTTCAGTTGGAGGCAGTGCGTCTGAGCCGATCCAAATCAGTTCACCTTCGATGTCGCCAAATTCGCTGTAGGGGAAGGAGTCAATTCGGACGTCAACTTCCTGGTTTTCCCCTACAAAGCCGATATCTTGGTTGGTGATGGTGACTTTGGCAATGAGAGAGTCATCCGGCACAATTTTAAGAATGGGTTCAGGGGCACCCTGATTCACCACGCCTTGAATTTGAGTTTGTAGGTCAAAGACAACGCCATCAACCGGGGCGCGAAGCTCCTGATATCTCAGGTTTAGTTCTGTTTGGCTAAGCTGACTGTCGATGTCGGCAATTTGCTTTTCGTTCTCAACGATCGCCTTGTTCAATTCACTGTTGATGGTCGCGATCTGCTTGTCGTTATCTGAGATGCGAGACAACAACTCGGTGCTGGAGACAGCCATTGTGTTTTGAAGCTGTTGTTGAGCCTCAGCTATTGCCAGCTCCAATCGTGCCTTCTCCTGAGCCAACCGATTGACTTCGGCTCGGGCATTGAGTACCTCTTGCTCCTGCCGAGTTTTTTGGAGCCGTCCGATTGCGCCTTCTTCCACGAGAGGCGCAATGTCGCCTAAAATTGCCTGGTCAATGGCTAGACTTTGTTGAGCTGCTGCTAGTTGAATGTCAACCTGGTTATATTCACGCTGACTCTGCAAAAGCTGTAGCTGTGCGGCTGCGGTACGAGAGTCAGCTTCAGCGGCGATCGCCTGAAGTCGTTCCTGCTGCTCAGGAGTCAGGTTAGCACCTGCGCTAGAGCCCCGTAGCTGTGACCGATACAAATTATTCTCTGCAACCAGAGCAGCCCGATTTTCAGTTAACGACAGAATTTCGGCAGGTAAATCAACGCCTTCATCGGGTGAAGCTTGGGTCGCGCCGCTTAGTTGAGCCCGATAAAACCGAACTTCTTGAGCTAGAGAATTACGAACTTGCTGAAGCGATCGCCGTTGTGCCTCGGCGGCGGTTGGGTCAAGACGTACCAGCAGTTCTCCTTTTTCTACCCGCTGCCCATCTTCAACCAAAACCTCCTCAACCACACCGCCAACAGGCACTTCCACTTCCTGCACACTGCCCTGAGGTTCGAGTTTACCCGTTGCTGGCACAGCCTCTTCAATTTTGGCAACGGAAGCCCAGATCACAACGAAGGTTGTGACGCTGACAATTCCCCAAACAATAGCGCGTGACCAAACTGAGGTTTGCTGTAACACGACAGGCTGGTCAAATGCCTCAGTTCGAGTTGCCTGGTTGGTTCCTGAACCGTTTGCTTTTGCTTTAGGTTGAGCCGGAGCCGAGCCATTAGGAGAAGTCAGAGCAAACGACGGCTGAGTTTTAGCTCCGTTGTGTCCATTGGTGGTGTGAGACTTAGTCATAGGGATTATTGGGTTGCGGTTGGCGGCAGAGTAGGTAAAGGCTGGAGTATGAGGAATAGAAGGTGAAGGGCAGACGATTAAAGCTCAGCTTCTTGCTGTTGATAGAGACAGTAATAGCGTCCTTTCAGTGCCATCAGTTCATCATGGGTGCCCAATTCGACGACCGCCCCTTTATCCATGAGTAGGATGTTGTCGGCATTTTTGATTGTGGTGAGACGGTGGGTAATGAAGAAAACTGTGCGTCCTCGGAAAGCTTCCGCTAGGTTCAGGCAGACTCGACGCTCGGAGTCGTAGTCTAGAGCGCTGGTCGCTTCGTCTAAAATCAGCATGCGTGGGTTTTGCAAGACGGTACGGGCGATCGCAATTCGCTGTCGCTGTCCACCCGATAGTGCCGAGCCCCGTTCTCCGACGCGGGTGTTGTAGCCATTCGGTAGACTCATGATAAATTCGTGGGCAGCGGCAACCTTGGCAGCTTCGATAATTTCTTCGGCTGAGGCATCTGGGCAGGTCAGGGCAATGTTTTCCTGAACCGAGCCGTCAAACAGCAGCGTATCCTGCGGCACGATACCGATTTGCCGTCTGAGCGAGTAAAGTTCCACTTTGCTGATGTCATACCCGTCGATCATGATCCGACCTGATTCAAGGTCATAGAGACGAGGCAAAAGTTTCATCAAGGTGCTTTTACCGGAACCGCTCTGCCCGACCACACCGACAAACACGCCTGCTGGAAACTCTACCTTGACGTTGCAAAGCTGGAGCGGACCACTGGGACCAAACCGGAAAGAAACATCATCAAACTCAACCGCTCCCTTGATTGCAGGCATGGGAATGTTCAGGCGATCGACTTCATTCGCTTCGGGAGCTGCATCTACGATGTCGCTTAAGCGTTCCAAAGATAAAGCCGTTTCCTGGAAGTTTTGCCAGAGTTGCGCTAGTCGCAACAGAGGGCTGGTAACGTATCCAGCGATGATGCGGAAAGCAATCAATTGACCGAGGGTGAGTTCTCCCTGAAGGACCAGGTAAGCCCCTACCCACAGCACCAGCAGTCCCGACAGTTGGTTGAGGAAGTTACTAGTTGATCCGGCAGTAGTTGAAGTGAGGACGGTTTTGAAGCCAGCACTGACGTAACGGGCATAACGCTGTTGCCACTGCCAGCGCGATCGCAACTCCATATTTTGCGCCTTCACCGTCTGAATGCCTGACACCACCTCCACTAGGTAGGACTGCGTTTCAGCGTTTCGCTCTGCCTTCACCCGAAGCTGCTGCCGAATCAGCGGCGAAGCCACCATCGCCAGCAAGACAAATAGTGGAATGGTTGCCAGCGACACCAGCGAGAGCAGCCAGCTGTAGATAAACATGACGACGATGTAAATCACCGAGAAGACGGCATCTAGCACCACCGTTAAAGCCGTTCCGGTAAGGAATTGGCGAATGTTTTCTAGCTCGTTGATCCGAGTTGCCAGTTCACCTACAGGTCGCCGTTCAAAATAACGCAGGGGTAAACGCAGCAGGTGGTCGATGATCTCAGAACCGAGTGTCATGTCAATCCGGTTCGTTGTATCAACAAACAGGTAGGTTCGCAGACTGGTGAGAACTGCCTCAAACACTGCCAAAACTAGCAGGAAGACCCCCAACACCTGAAGCGTATCGACGCTGTTTTGCACGATCACCTTGTCGATGATCACCTGAATCATCAGCGGGTTTGCTAAAGCAAAAAGCTGCACAAAGAAGGAAGCAATAAACACTTCCAGCAGGACTTTACGATGCTTGTAGAGCGAGGGCAAAAACCATTTCAAGCTAAACCGCTGCTGGGGTGTTTGCTTGGTGGGTTTGAGCAGCAGGATCTGACCCTGTTCTCCCCAGGTTTCAGCAAAGTCGCTGGGTTTGCGCCGAATAATGCCAATTTCTGGCACCGCAATCACTAATTCTCGTTCGCTTGCCGCGTAGAGTAGGGCATAACTGTCCTGCCACTGAAATAAGGCTGGGGGTTCGAGACGACCGATCGCACTTGCAGGTGCGGTCACAAGCTGAGCATTCAGCCCCATTAATTCTGCAACTGCGCCACACAGATCGAGTGAAAGACTGCCGGTTCGCTCTACCTGGCTAACCAATACGCGCTGAATCACATCCTTACGGAAAGGAATGTTGAGATGACGGCTGACCATTTGCAGGCAAGCCATCGTACTGTCGAGTGGGCCACGCCCTCGCACAAAAGGATATTTGTCTGGTTGTAAGGGTTTAGTGCTGTTGGATCTAATGTGGGGGTCCGCTTCTTGCGGGCGATCGGGCGCGTAAGGAATCTCTAGTTCTTCGGTGATGATGGCTTCGACGTTGATCTCTTGAGGGATGCTAGAGTCAGTTAGCAATTCGTCAAAGTGCTGGAAGCCAACAATCCGTGCGGGTTCAGAACCTGTCACCTCAACGTAAGAGAGGTTGTCCTCGGGTTCAAGACGGCTGCCAATCGGGAAACCCGCGATCGCCCCACCGCCGCTGACTAACCAGAGCCGGTTATTACCCAACTGGCTCCAGGGAGTGATTCCCGGAGGCAAATTAGTCACGGCAGCATCCGGCAATACTTTTAGAGTCAGATCTTTGAGGATGGTATCGCCATTTGCCTGGCGATGCAGTTCTGCCCCGAGTAGGTCAAAGGCTTCAACGGATTGACACTGCGTCTGGAAATAGGCAGCGACGATCGGCTGCTCTTCTATCAGGGCCAGAAAATTTGCAGCAGGTAGTGTCAGGCAAATCGTTTCAACGGAGGCGATCGCCGTCTCACAAGGTACGCCGCGCACCAACCCAACCCAGCCCAGAACTGCTCCAGGCTGCGCCAGTTCCAGGGTGACCGGGCGCTGAGTGCGGGGATCATAGGCTAGTGAACGAGCCTGACCTTGATAGAGAATGGCAACCTGGGCTGGCATCTTATCGCGTACCAGAATTGCCTGCCCCATTCGATAGCGCAGGAGTTGAAACTGGCTCGCCAGTACCCCAAGCTCAAAGGGCGGCAGCTTGTCAAACGGGGTAACGGTCGAGAGAAATTCTTGAACGGAGGTTTTGGTATAAGTCATGGGGCAACAGGAGTTGCGTTATCGCTGGGGGACGAAGAACCGGAGGAAAGGGAACCTAACTGAGCTAGCTGCTCTTGCAGCCAGGTGGTAAAGCATTCGTTCAACAAACGGCGACGCATCGGGTCGTCTAGCTGGGCGGGGATAAATTTCTCTAGCCGGACAATCACTAGCCACTCGCCTACTCGCGTTGGTGCCCACAGTTGACCGGGTTGGCTAACTGAGAGCATTTGGGCAAGCGTTGGGTGAGGCACACTTAGCTCTACCGGTCCGATCATGCCGTCTGTTTGAGCTTCTGGACCTTGTGAGTAATCACGGGCCAATTCGGCAAAGGATTGTTCTCCCTCTAACACTCGAAAGTAAAGCTCTTGAGCGATTCCCAAATCTTGAGTACGAATCAGGGAGTAAATGACTCGGTCAAGCTGTCCTTTACGCGTCAAAAAATAGGATTCTAGCTTTGGACCCCAAGTCGCTTGCTTAAACTTCTCGACCCTCAACCCTCGGGTTGCTAAGGCTTCTAGCTGTTCCTGGGTCATGCCATAACGCCCTAACCACGCTTTTAGCGCTTCTTCAGAATTAATCTGGTTTTGGGCGTAAAACTGTTCGCAAGCAGTGGTCTTCTCTTCGTCAGTGCAGGTGATGCGAGCGATCGCCTGTTCGATGAGAAGTTCCTGAAGAAACTGTGGCAGCATTTGGTAGCCTGCTAACAGCGACAGGAGTTCTTCAGCTTCAATAGAGCGATCCCCAACTTTTAGAACTACAGTCATTTCAGCAAGTCTCTTAGAGGTTTTGTCTTAGAGGGGGTATTCTAGAAATCTTGTTTCAGAGATCTAGGATCAATCTCAGTGCTTAGCTTGCCCAAAAGTTCATTCTGATTCTAAATCAGTGCCTAAAGGCGTTAGGAACACGTTAATAATCTCTACCTAAATTGCTCTTTCAAGCTAGCTGCTGATTAGTGCCTTGTAAGTATGAATAAGTAAGAAGTAGAGATAGCCTTACCTTTTCTAATACTTATTCTGACTATTTCTGACTTTGCTCCAACTACTGGAATTTCGGGTGAGCTAGGCTAACCTAATCCTGACTAAACTCAAACACACTAGTTCCTCGTCGTATAAAAAATTGACAATCGCAACAGCTACACCTTAAGCAAATATCCTAAATATTGAGCAAACATCCTAAATATTGAGCAAACATCCTAAATATTGATTGATGGAGCTGGACAGAGCGAAACGAGCCTATCTGCACGTCAGATGGCTCTCCTGAGAATAGGGCAGATTTGCCTTTCTACCCAGTCCAGTTAATCATCAATTAATCTCATGATTCCGGAAGTTCAATTAACTGCTATAGAATTGATACCTGATTTATCTTGAGGTGCTTATGTCTGCTGTCTCGCCTTTGCCCTCACCTCAGGAAATTGCTGCGGAGGGGCTGAAGCCGGAAGAATACGAGGAAATTGTAGCTCGTCTAGGACGACACCCAAATCGCGCCGAACTGGGCATGTTTGGCGTGATGTGGTCAGAACACTGCTGCTACAAGAACTCACGACCCCTGCTCAAGCAATTTCCGACAGAAGGGCCACGTATCTTGGTTGGTCCAGGTGAGAATGCAGGCGTAGTGGATTTAGGAAATGGACTGCAACTGACCTTCAAGATCGAATCTCATAACCACCCTTCCGCTGTCGAGCCATTTCAAGGTGCTGCAACGGGGGTTGGCGGCATTCTCCGCGACATTTTTACGATGGGGGCACGTCCGATCGCCATCCTCAACTCACTCCGATTTGGCGATTTGGCAGACAGTAGAACCCGCAGACTCTTTTCAGGTGTGGTTTCGGGTATTGCTCATTATGGCAACTGCGTTGGAGTGCCAACGGTCGGCGGAGAGGTGTATTTTGACCCAGCCTATTCAGGCAATCCGCTCGTCAACGCAATGGCGCTGGGGCTAATGGAAACGGCTGAGATTGTCAAATCGGGTGCGTCGGGCGTTGGTAATCCGGTTCTCTATGTGGGTTCTACAACCGGGCGAGATGGCATGGGTGGAGCCAGCTTTGCCAGTGCTGAATTGAGTGACGAATCTGAAGCAGATCGCCCCGCTGTTCAAGTTGGCGATCCATTTTTGGAAAAATCTCTGATTGAAGCCTGCTTGGAGGCATTTAAGACTGGAGCAGTTGTCGCTGCTCAGGATATGGGTGCGGCTGGAATTACCTGCTCTACTTCAGAGATGGCGGCAAAAGGGGGGGTAGGCATTGAGCTTGACCTCGACCAAATTCCTGTCCGGGAAACGGGAATGGTGCCGTATGAATATTTGCTGTCTGAGTCTCAGGAGCGAATGCTGTTTGTTGCTCACAAAGGGCGAGAGCAGGAGCTAATTGAGATTTTTCAGCGCTGGGGACTCCAAGCTGTTGTGGCTGGAACTGTAATCGCTGAGCCGATTGTGCGGATTTTGTTTGAAGGGGAGGTCGCAGCTGAAATTCCGGCAACCGCTTTGGCAGACAATACGCCCATTTACCATCGAGAATTGCTGGCAGAGCCGCCAGATTATGCTCGTCAAGCCTGGATGTGGAGCGAGGCATCACTGCCAGCGTGTTCAATAAAGGGAATTGCGATCGCCGACTCATCCACAGCCCAAAATTCTCTGAGCTGGACTGAAGTGTTATTCCAGCTACTAGAAACGCCGACGATCGCTTCCAAGCGCTGGGTCTATCACCAATACGATCACCAAGTACAAAACAATACTGTTCTCCTTCCTGGTGGTGCCGATGCTGCCGTTATCCGCATTCGCCCTCAAGAACCGCTAGAAGGGAGCAAAGCGATTCCTGAAAATGGCTCCTCATCCCTCCCCTCTCATCCTTCATCCTTCCAGACCGGTGTTGCTGCAACCGTAGATTGCAATGCCCGCTACGTCTACCTGCACCCCTATGAGGGGGCGAAAGCCGCCGTTGCTGAAGCAGCCCGAAATTTAAGCTGTGTAGGTGCAGAGCCGTTAGCGGTGACCGACAATCTCAACTTTGGTAGTCCTGAGAAGCCCATTGGCTATTGGCAGCTAGCTGAAGCCTGCCGGGGATTAGCCGAAGCCTGCCGCGAATTTGCTACCCCTGTAACCGGAGGAAATGTTTCGCTTTATAACGAAACGCTCGATTCAGAGGGCAAGCCTCAGGCGATTTATCCCACGCCTGTTGTCGGCATGGTAGGGCTCATTCCTGATCTGAGCAAAATTTGTGGACAGGGATGGCAGGCAGAAGGAGATTTGATCTATCTGTTGGGGGTACCTGTGAATTCAGATTCTGGGGTCACTCTGGGTGGTTCGGAATATCTGGCGGCAATTCACAATACCGTTGCAGGGATGCCACCTGCTGTAGATTTTGCGCTGGAGCGGCAGGTACAGACGGCTTGCCGGGAGGGAATTAGTCAGGGGTGGGTGAAGTCAGCCCACGATTGCGCAGAAGGTGGGTTGGCGATCGCCCTTGCTGAGTCTTGCATCAGCGGTCGTCTTGGAGCCGACGTTCGCCTGTCTGTTGGTGATGCTGAAACTCTCCATCGCTGGGATACCCTGCTGTTTGGAGAAGGTGGCGCGAGAATTGTGATTTCTGTTTCAGCGATTCACAAAGCAGAGTGGGAATCCTATTTAACCAAGAATTTGGATCGGAACTGGCAGCAAATTGGGCAAGTCAGCGGAACAACTCTCCAGGTAATGGCGGACGGTTCCAACTTAATCAACGCTAGGATTGAAGAGATGGGCGATCGCTGGCTCAATGCTATCGAGCGGCGTTTAACGACCTGATCAGCCTCAGCAAAGGTTTCTGGGCAACGCAGTATGAGAATTGGCATTTACTGATAATGCAGACCTCTAGCATTGAGCTGGAAAAATTCTTGGTAGGTAGAGTGTTCACGGCGCATAACATTTCAACTCTTTTCTGCATCAATGTAAGCCTAGTGAAACAGATATGAATGGTTAACCAAAAGCTGTTTACGTTACCGTTAATCTATGGGATTGTTAAGGAAACGTTAATTTGTAAACACTAATTCATTTCTTCACTACCAGGGATAGTTACATCTCGTAACATTTATTTAGTATTCAACAAACTCGCTAACTCAACCAGGAGCCAATTCCTCGCATGATGCCTAATCCTGCTGATCGTCTATCTTCGGGTGAAGATTCTGACTTATCCATTGCTACTTCTGCTGATTTGACCCGACCGGACAAACCGGAAGAAGCTTGCGGCGTGTTTGGTGTTTATGCACCTGGTGAAGATGTTGCGAAGTTGACTTATTTTGGGCTGTACGCGCTTCAGCATCGTGGACAAGAATCTGCTGGGATTGCCACGTTTGAAGGCGATCGCGTGCATCTGCACAAGGATATGGGATTAGTTTCTCAGGTATTTAACGAAACGACTCTGGGCGATTTGCCTGGGGATTTGGCTGTAGGGCATACTCGCTACTCCACGACTGGCTCTAGTCGAGTTGTGAATGCTCAACCCGCCGTGGTGGAGACTCGGCTGGGTTCATTGGCGCTGGCTCACAACGGCAATTTGGTCAATACACCAGCCCTGCGAGAAGAGTTGCTGAGATCTAAGTTCAACCTGATCACCACGACCGACTCAGAAATGATTGCCTTTGCGATCGCTGAAGAGGTTAACGCGGGAAAAGACTGGCTAGAAGGCTCGATCAGTGCTTTTAACCGCTGTCAGGGAGCATTTAGTCTGGCGATCGCTACCCCAGACGGCATTATGGGTGTGCGCGACCCCAACGGCATTCGTCCGCTGGTGATTGGCACCCTGAATGATCCTGAATCAGAGGCTCCTCAGCGCTATGTTTTGTCTTCAGAAACCTGTGGGCTAGATATTATTGGCGCAGAATATTTGCGTGACGTTGAGCCAGGAGAATTGGTGTGGATCACCGAGCAAGGGCTAGCTTCTTTCCATTGGGCACCCAAGGTCAAGCGTAAGCTATGCATTTTTGAAATGATCTACTTTGCCCGCCCCGATAGCGTTGTAAATGATGAAAGCCTTTACAGCTACCGGTTGCGGTTGGGTAAACAACTGGCGATCGAATCTCCTGCCGATGTCGATATGATCCTGGGAGTGCCTGACTCTGGAATTCCGGCAGCGATCGGTTTTTCACAAGAATCCAAGATTCCCTACGCAGAAGGATTAATCAAAAACCGCTACGTCGGAAGGACCTTCATTCAGCCCACCCAGAGTATGAGAGAGTCTGGCATTCGGATGAAGCTAAATCCGCTTAAGGATGTGTTGGTCGGTAAGCGAATTCTGATCGTGGATGATTCGCTCGTTCGGGGTACCACTAGCCGCAAAATTGTGAAAGCGTTGCGTGAAGCTGGGGCGCTCGAAGTTCACATGCGAATTTCTTCCCCACCCGTGACTCATCCTTGCTTTTATGGCATCGATACAGATAGTCAGGATCAGCTGATTGCTGCAACCAAATCGGTAGAGGAAATTCGTGAACAGATTGGTGTAGATTCCTTAGCCTATCTGACGTGGGATGGAATGTTAGAAGCGACTGAACAAGACAAGGAAAGCTTTTGCTCAGCTTGCTTTACGGGTGATTACCCCGTGCAAATTCCGGAGATGGTTAAGCGATCGAAATTAGTGCTGGAGAAAAATGCTCCGACAGAACAGTCTGTTTTGCCTGAGAAAGCAATCCCGGCTTCAACCTCGGTGTAGGACGGCTTTTGCATTGTGGCTGCAGCTATATAGCTTAGGACAAAGAAGGGAGGTAGGGCTTTGTCCTATCTCCCTTCTTTGTCCTAACTTCCAGGGTGATACCATTTCTACAAAAACAAGCTATAGACTGAAGGGCACCCCATCAAGCAGGGTGCCCTTCAGTCTATAGCTCTAATTTTTGGAAGTGGTACGACTAGCACTATAAAAAACAGGGACAAAAAATAGGGACAACATTACATTTAGATGTTGTCCCTACAAAAATAACCCTACGTTGAAACGTCTCTAGGAAGGAACGCTGGCTAAAATTGGCTCCATGTGAATCGGCGCACCGGGTGCGTACATCTTGGCTACGTAATCGGCAATCATGCGATCGGTGTTGAACACAGGTGCATTCGTGCGAATGGAGGCTTTCATCATCTGCACCCAGCCGTGCGGAACGCCGTTCTCATCCTGGTCATAGTAGAGCGGCACAATTTCCTGCTCCATCAACTGATACAGAGACTCAGAATCGATTTGATCCTGCAAGTCCTGATCGCTGGTGTTAGCATCTTCGCCGATCGCCCATCCGTTAATGCCCTTGCCATTTGCGTCTGCCTGGTAGCCTTCACACCACCAGCCGTCTAACACACTGCAATTGATGCCGCCGTTAAAGCAAACTTTCTGACCGCTGGTGCCAGATGCTTCTAGCGGACGACGAGGATTGTTTAGCCAAACATCAACTCCCTGCACCAGCTTTTGGGCGGTGAAAATGTCGTAGTCTTCTACAAACGCGACTCGGTTTTGCAGGGCAGGATGTTTGCACCATTCCATCAGTCGTTGAATGATGCGCTTGCCTTCCTCGTCGGCGGGATGTGCTTTGCCCGAAAAGACAATTTGAATCGGACGCTCTGGGTTGCCAAATAAGCGAATTGCCCGTTCAAAGTCGCGCAGCAGTAAGGCTCCGCGCTTGTAGGGGCTAAATCGACGGGCAAAGCCAATCGTCAGCACTTTGGGATCAAGCAGTTGATTGGTTGCCTGGATTAGCCCGTGATCTTCACCTCGCAGTTGTCGTGCGTGTTTGATCTTGAAGCGGGTATGAGCGACTAGGCGGTCTTTGAGAATCTGGTGGCGATGCCACAGTTCCTCATCCGGCACTTGATCTACCTTTGCCCACATTTGTGGATCGACGACATGGCTAGACCAATCCTCTCCCATGTATTGGGCGTAAAGATCAGCCAGCAAAGGAGCTGTCCAGGTGCGGGCGTGAACGCCATTTGTGATGTGGCTAATGGGGACTTTGTCTTCAGGGCGATCGGGATAGAGAATCGTCCACATCTTGCGCGATACTTGACCATGCAGTTCGCTGACACCGTTGGCAGCGCGAGTCAGGCGCAGTGCTAGAACAGTCATGCCAAACGGTTCCCAGGGATCGCCTAAACGCCGTGCGCCCAGTGCCAGGAACTGTTCGCGGGAAAGCCCCAACTCTGCCCAGTAGTGAGCAAAGTAGGAGTCGATCAGGTCGGCGGAGAATACATCATGCCCCGCAGGAACAGGCGTATGGGTGGTGAAGATGGAGCGATCGCGCACCGATGCTTCCACATCATAAAAGGATTTGCCTGTGCGCTGAATCTCCAGCTTTGCCACTTCCAGCAAGCAAAAAGCAGCATGTCCTTCATTCAAGTGATAAACCGAAGGCTCGATTCCCAGAGCTTGTAGTGCCCGGACACCGCCGATCCCCAGTAGCACTTCTTGGGCGATCCGGGTTTCCTGGTTGCCACCATAGAGGTGTCCAGTAAGCCAGCGATCAATCGGATCATTGTCTTCTCGGTCGGTATCTAACAGGTAAAGGCTGACGCGCCCCACCTGCACCCGCCAAATTTGCGCTCTAACGAGTCGCTGGCGAACCTGTAGCTCAATCGTGATGGCTGATCCCTGGTCATTGAGCATTAGCTCCAGGGGCAGTTTCTCAAACTGGTTATCTATGTAATAGTCTTCCTGCCAACCGCTGCGGCTCAGCCGTTGCCGAAAGTAGCCCTGACGATAAAGCAGCCCTAATCCTACCAGTGGTACGCCCAGGTCAGCGGCGGATTTGAGGTGATCCCCAGCCAGAATGCCTAGACCGCCTGAGTAGATGGGCAGCGACTCATGCAGCCCAAACTCGGCGCAAAAATAGGCTACGGGATGTTCTTGAGAAATCTGGGGCGCGACTCGATTAGCCCAGGTGTTGCGCTCTGACATGTATTGGTCAAGCTGAGCAGCCAGGGTTTGCAGTCGCTTGAGATAGGTAGGGTCTTCAGCAACTTGGGTGAGGCGATCGTAGGAAACAGTTTCTAGCAGAGCAACGGGGTTATGACCGCAACGCTGCCATTCCTCTGGGTCGATGTTTTGAAATAGGGAGATTCGATCGCTTGTCCAGCTCCACCAATAGTTGTAAGCCAAATCCGCTAAGCGTTTGAGGGGAAGCGGTAATCTTGCGCCTAATCTGTTAGCAGGCGTTACAGAACTGTCGTTCACCATATCTTTTTTGCTCTCAATACTCTCTGTGCTTCGTTAGACTTCTCTCATCAAAACCGGATTGTGTGAGTCAGGCTGGTTGTTTGGCACGACTTGAACTAGTTTTGCGATCGCCAAGTAACCTGATTTATTTAGCGCTGAATTAAAACCCTGATGAGTCAAAACGCACTGCAATGAAGTCTACCTACAGGCTGACAGGATTTTGCTTAAAAAGAGGTTTTTTTTACACTCTTTACGGTTTTGCAGACTACAAACTGACTTGATCCTGAATTACTTTTTCAATGTGCAAAGTTTTGAACGCTTTTTTTAACTAATCATTACTCAAGCTGAAGGGCAGGCTACAAGGGGCAGAAAGTAGGTTGGTGTCCTTCAATTTACTTGAGGCTATAGTTAGGTTTTATACTTTAAAGCTTTGGGTGTATGACACAACCCAACTTGCATCTTGCTAAGCAGGGGAATGAGCAGGCGATCGCCACTTTCATTGAAAAAGCGCTTCGGACTGAAGCGATCGCCACAAAAGTAAGCCTGACGGATGGCTGTCTGCGAATCATGCTAGAGGCGGCTGAGATTCCTGATCAGACGACTTGTCTCAAACAGATCTATCGCGCCTTGCTGCATTTACAGATTCCGCTGGTCAAGTCAGTTCAGGTTTATGCCTGCCAGCAAGACCAGCTTCCGGTGTGGGCTGACCAGTGTTCTGCCAATCGGCTAGGTCTGCTCAAGGGATTAGCAAAACAGGGCGATGAAGAGGCGATCGCCGTTCTTCTCAGCCGTGCTTTAGCTCACCAAACGGTTGAAATCAAAGCTCAGCTACAAAATGCTCATCTATCCGTTTATTTAAGTTCTGACCAAACTCCCAATCAAAGAGCCGCAGTAACGCTGGTTGAGCGAGAATTAGCCGGATTCAGCACAAATTTGATTGCAGACGTTCAGGTTTTTGGAAAACGGACTGAATCAGATTCTCCAGGCTGGACTGAGGAGTTTTCGCGGCAGGTACCCACGGAGGGAGTAGTCAATCCGCCCACAACAGAAGCGATCCCCGTTTCAAATTTGCTCAAGTCCAGGGCTGGTCAGCCCCTTTCTGCTCAACAGCCTGCCCAACCCCCGATGGAGTGGACGTTCAAGTTTAACTATCTAAAGCTGGGGTTCGTTTCAGCTCTGGCATTCCATGGGCTGTTTAGCGCTTCAGACTACACGGTTGATGGCTTTCTGATAGCTAACAACGGCATCATGATGTTTCTGCATGGGGTCAACCTGATTTTTCATGAAGCGGGGCACGTTCTGTTCAGTCCCTTTGGGCGGTTCATCTACGTTTTAGGGGGATCGCTGATGCAGATTTTGGTACCTGCGGGCATCTGCGGCTATTTTTTCTACACTCAACAACGCTATGCCAGTGCGATCGCCCTTTGCTGGGCTGGAGAAAATTTCTGGGATGTCTCCATCTACATCAAAGATGCTCAAGATCGAATTTTGCCGCTGCTGGGTGGTGAAATCAGCTATCACGACTGGCACTACCTGCTATTGCACACGAGTTCTTTGGCTAAAGCACAGCCTTTCGGCAACTTTGTTTACACCATCGGTACTCTGATCTACGCCTTTGCGGTTTTTGCTGGAGTTTACTATGCCCAGATTGATCAAAAGGCTGAGACGGCATCTGAGAAATAACCTTGGGATCATCTCTTTTGCTTTGCTTGGTTCCTGTGTCCAGAGCGTCCTATAGTGGAGTTGCTGCTAATTCTTAAACAATCGTGAAACCGATTACTCTGCTTGGCTCCACTGGCTCTATCGGCACCCAAACCCTGGATATTGTGGCTGAATATCCCGATCAGTTTCAGATTGTCGGATTGGCAGCCAGACGTAATGTTGAACTGCTGGCTCAGCAAATTCGTCAGTTTCGTCCCCAAATTGCAGCGATTTGTGACACCGCTCAGTTGGGCGCTTTGCAGGAGGCGATCGCCGATCTTGATTACAAACTGATTCTGCTGGCAGGCGAAGCCGGTGTAACTGAAGTCGCTCGCTACGGCAACTCAGAAGCCGTTGTGACCGGGATCGTAGGTTGTGCCGGACTTTTACCAACAATTGCGGCGATCGAAGCCGGAAAAGATATTGCCTTAGCCAACAAAGAAACCTTGATCGCAGGTGGTCCGGTCGTCCTGCCGCTGGTTGAGAAACACGGGATCAAACTGTTGCCTGCCGATTCAGAGCATTCTGCAATCTTTCAATGCCTGCAAGGAGTCCCGACTGGAGGGTTGCGCCGAATTCTGCTCACTGCCTCTGGTGGTGCGTTTCGAGATTTGCCCGTAGAAAAGTTGGCGACTGTTAAAGTTGCTGATGCGCTAAAGCACCCTAACTGGACAATGGGGCAAAAGATTACCATTGACTCCGCCACCTTGATGAATAAGGGGTTGGAGGTAATTGAGGCGCATTTTCTGTTTGGGCTGGATTATGACCATATTGAGATTGTGATCCATCCGCAAAGTATCATTCACTCGCTGATTGAGCTAGAAGATACATCCGTGCTGGCACAGCTTGGTTTGCCTGACATGCGGTTGCCCTTACTGTATGCCCTTTCTTACCCAGAGCGAGTTTCGACGGATTGGGAACGATTGGATCTGGTCAAAGCTGGGAATCTGACATTTCGAGAGCCTGACCATCAGAAATATCCCTGCATGCGGTTGGCGTATGCAGCAGGTCGAGCCGGGGGATCAATGCCTGCCGTTCTCAATGCTGCAAATGAACAGGCTGTTGCGCTGTTTTTGGAGGAAAGAATTCAGTTTCTCGATATTCCTCGGCTAATTGAGCAGGTGTGCGATCGCCATCAATCTGACAATCACGCTTCTCCTTCCCTGGAGGACATCATTGCGGCTGACCAGTGGGCCAGGCAGGCGGTGTTGGAGTTTTGCCAGAAACTGGATAAGGGCGATCGGGCGATCGCCGTTTAGACCTAATTCTATGAAGCTCTGCAAACATCTTCTGAGATGTTTGAGCGTTGAAGCTCTACTCAATTAACCCAGCAGGGGGTGTGATCTCAACTCGTCTTTGCTGCAAATCTACGACAGGCACAATTTCTTCAACAAACGGGATCAGCTTTTTAGAGCCAGATTCACTGAGCTCTACTTCTAACAAATCATTGCCTGCCGCAAATACGTCTACAACGGTGCCAACCAAAACCTGAGTCGCCTGGTCAAAAACCTCTAGACCCAACAGATCGGAGACGTGGAATTCACCCTCTTCTAAAGGGGGGCGATCGCTCTCTGGCACCAGCAGGCGGCAATTTTTTAGTGCTTCAGCCTGGGTGCGATCGCTAACTCCCTCAAACCGCAGCACATACAGCCCTTTGCCGTTGAGATAGCGTCCTGACAATAGCTCAATTTGCTCTGGCTCTGTTGCCTCTGGTCGTAGCAGCCAGCGCAGCCCAGGTACCTCAAATCGCTCTGGAAAATCTGAGTTTGGGTAAACCCGAACTTCCCCTTTTAATCCTTGTACGCCAACAATTTTACCGACTTCCAACCAGCTTGTATCAGCCATCAACCCACCACCAAATTAGCCACCCGCTTACTTGATTGTAGGCTCGACTGCCGATAGGTTTGCTCTGTTACCTCTGCTAGTCGTTGCATGGCTGTTACCAGTTCTTGATCGGTGGCAGTCAGGCTGATGCGGAAGCATTGCTGCGTATGGCTCCAATCCTCCCGAATGCCTGGGAAGAAGGGGCTACCTGGAACGACTAAAACACCCTTTTGCTTCAGCAGTTCATAAAATTCCCAATCGGTGATGGGCAAATTTTGGAGCCAGAGCCAGCCAAAAATCGAGCCTTCGCCGCGATGCAAAAACCAAGGCACATCAGGCATTACGTCTTGTAGAGTTGACTCCAGGACGGCAAACTTTGCCTGATAGTGAGGACGAATCACTCGTGTTGAGATGTCTGCCAGTTGTCCAGAGCGAATTGCGTGAGCGGCGATCGCCTGCCCATAACGTGAAGAATGTAAGCAAAGATTAGTCTGAAAAGATTCTAGCGCCTGAATCACCTGCTCATCGCCTAGGGCAATCCCTACCCGCTCACCCGGAAGCCCCGCCTTTGACAAACTAGTGCAGTGAACAATGTTGTCTCCAAAGATAGGAGTCATCTCCGTAAAGTTGAGTGACGGGAAAGGCGGCGCATAGGCGGAATCAACCAGTACAGGGACATTATAGGTACTAGCCATTGCCGCAATTCGTCTCACCTCATCGTCTAACAACACATTGCCTGTTGGGTTACACGGACGCGAAAACAGCACGAATCCGGTCTTTTCGTTGATTTCTAGTTGGCTAAAGTCAGGGCGATATTTAAACCAATGCCCCTTTGCATCCATCTCAATGGCTGGCTTGTAAGCTTTTACCGCTTCTGGTGTGAGCGAGATGCCGCCATATCCGGTGTAGTCAGGACTCAGCGGCAAAACCATTTGCTTAAGTCCGCCGTCAGTAGTGTAGCCGCCCAGTGCATTCGCAGCGTAGAAGTAGAGGGCTTGACTACCGGGGGTGATGAGAATGTTGCGATCGCTCAAATTCAGCCCAAACCGCTGATTAAAATCTTGGAGTACTGCCTCAATTAAAGGACGGTAGCCCTGGCTTGCACCATAGCGACAGACCACTTCCCCATATTCCGCACTACTCAAAAGCTTGGCAGTGCAATCGCGCCACATCTGCTCAACCTCCGGCAAAATTACCGGATTGCCAGCGCTCAGGTTAATAAAATCCTTGCCTGCCCGGGTTGCCTCGACGATATCCTTCATCACGGCGCGAACGCCGCTCAGGTGAGACATCTGATTGCCAAATCGGGTAAGGGCAGGCTTCATAGGAAGTTAGGACTAAAAGCTAGGGGGATGCAGATGAGTGCTGTGCAAAAATGCTGTGCAGATTTACAGGCAAGAATAGTAAGGAAAGTCTAAGCCCCATTCTCAAAAATCGCAACTTTAAAGCGGTGTAGTGTTGCTCACCGAAGCTATACCAATTCTCAGTTTCGAGCGGCGGAACTAGCCCTACACAACCTGTTGAGACGGCAGGCAAAATGAAGAGAAAAGAGTAAACATAGTGGAAAAAAATATGCCAGGACGCTTAAATATCACCATTGTTTGTTTGCATATCAGCGCAGCTCTTTATGTACTGCTAGGAATTGGCTTGGGATTTTTCTTTGCTTTCGTTTCAGTACAATCCATAGCACCTGACCCTTCCCTAACATCCGTGCAGCCTTTGGGAATTTTTCTAGGTGTGTTTACCTTGATTTTTTCTTTGTTGCTTGCGGTAGGGGTAGAAGTGGTCGTTTGGGGTTTGAGAAAACTCAAGTACTGGGCTTGGATTGCCGGTATCGTCATTTGTGCCCTGTATATTACAAGCGCTTTTGTAGTTTTGGGTGGATTAGGGCTGTGGGGCTTGCTCGATTCAGAAACTCAGGCTGCTTTCCGTGCTGCCAAACAATAGCGCAGGCTTAGGAAACCGCAGTGTTGCGACTTCGGGTAATTTCTACTGCGATTTTGCCGTCAAAGTCTGGAATTGGTGCAGTTACTTTGGTGACCCGCACTCGAACTTGCTCAACGCCTGATTCTAGAATCAGCGTGGCGATCGCCCCTGCTAGTTTCTCAATCAGGGCAAATCTCTCAGTTTTGATCAACTTTTGAACTTCAAGGACGGCTGAGCGGTAATCGTAAGTGTCTTCAATGCGATCGCTCTCCGCCGCCTTCACCAAGTCAAACCACACCGTCAGGTCAACTTCAAACCACTGCCCCAATACCTGCTCTTCGGGCAGCAGCCCAATATGCCCAAATGCCCTAATACCAGTTACTTGAATAGAGTCCATCATTAAGCTACGCCGCGATTCATAAAAATGGCAACTTCAAAGGATTACTTGACCCGTTCGGCTTAAAGGCTATGTTGGGCTGCGCTGCTACATGACGCTGACTGAGTAAGCACGAATAGCTGCGTCTACAGTCGCAATCGTCAAACCATTCTGTAATGCCTGACAGATTAACATCCTATCAAACGGATCACGATGTAATGGCGGCAGGTTAGCCAGTTGCGCCACACTGCTTTCGTCGAGAGCAAGACTGGTAATCTGATGAAGATTTCGTTGTTTAGGTAAATACATTCCGGGATGCTCCGGCAGAGGCAGTTTACCCAACTGGTACTTAACAATTGCTTCCCAAACTGAAACTGCACTCAAATAGACTTCGTTGTCCGGTGTACGAATGGTATCCCGAATATCGGTTGACAATCGGGTATCACCGATAATGAACCAGAGGAAAATATGCGTGTCTAACAGAACTTTCATTTACCCTCGAATGCACTTAAAATCTCCTCTGGTAAGGGCGAATCAAAATCATCGGGAACTATAAATTCTCCGGCACACAGTCCAAACGGTCGTAGTTGCTTATTGTTGGATACAGCAGGTCTAGCTTCAGCGTCTAACTTATCAGAGTGGTAGTTAGATGCTACTTCAACTATTACCTTACTGTTCTGTTCAAGTTCTTCGGACGTATTAATATACTCCTCAACTCTCAGTACAATAAGGCTACTATAAGCTCTAAGTTGAGTAACTAAAATCGACAATTCTAAGCCATTCTCAAAGTATTCTTCTACGTCACGGATAGAGATAGAAATTGCATTCTTGGCACCGTTTTGAATTTGTTTGAGGTCTGAGATTGAGAAGAAATTTGTAAAAACATCAACAATTTGAGAGAGCAGCAGGAAACCTGAAACGATTCTCTCAAGATCCGCTTCATATTCACCAGTTCTACCTTCGTTTATACGGGAGAGACTAAGAAATAAACAGGAATATGCTATAGAATGATTGGTTAAATGATTGAGTAATTTGATCAGATTGATTGCCTCAGGGATGTGCTTGTAGTGATTCCACACACCGAACCAAGAGTTAGTTAATTGGTCAAAGGCATCATACTTTTCCTGATATGTTTTGGAGTTACTCTTGGTTTGTTGTAGAAAAAACTCTGTTTCTTCAATAAGATTTTTGATCAGGGTTTGATCTGAACTTACAAGAATATCGTCGAGGTGTTGCTTTAGGTACTGAATATCCTCTAAAACAACTTGACTGAGAGTACTATCAACTCCTTCCATTTGAATATTATTCATAGCAGACACTTCTTAAGCATTAAAAGAGCTGATGAACTATTTCTGCATTGTAGTTGTTGTGCTAAGACACTACAGATCCTGGTGGGTGAAAGGTTTTGCGTTTGCACCAGAATAGGTTGCCACGATATGCCCGTCACCTTTGATTTGATATTTGTAGGTGACAAGTCCTTCTAGCCCAACGGGACCACGCGGCGGCATTTTTTGGGTGCTGATGCCTACTTCTGCGCCAAAGCCGTAGCGGAAGCCATCAGCAAAGCGAGTTGAGCAATTTTGAAATACGCCTGCTGCATCGACTTGAGCAACGAAGGTTGCGGCGGTTGTGTCGTCTTGGGTGACGACCGCCTCCGTATGACGAGAACCGTAGGTGTTGATGTGGGCGATCGCCTCATCCAACGAATCTACAACTTTAATCGACAAAATCAAATCGCTGTACTCAGTTGACCAATCTGCCTCGGTTGCGGCTGCAATGTCTATAACTTTGCGACTAGATTCGTCACCTCGTAGCTCTACCTGTTTGGCTTGCAGCGCTTGAGCAACTTCTGGGAGAAAATCTGGAGCGATCGCCTGATGAACCAAAAGCGTTTCGATCGCATTGCAGGCTGAGGGATAGCCGACTTTCGCATCAATGGCGATCGCCACTGCCTTTTGAATATCAGCGGCTTTGTCTACATACAAATGACAAATGCCGTCCGCGTGTCCTAGCACTGGAATTCGAGTATTTTCCTGGACAAAGCGCACAAATGAGTTTGAGCCTCTAGGGATGATCAGGTCAACGTATTGGTCAAGCTGCAATAGTTCCAGAGTTTCTTCACGAGTCGTGAGCAACCGAACGACCGCCGGATCAACTCCTGCCTGAGTTAGCCCATTGTGAATCGCTTTGGTTAGTGCAGTGCAAGACCGCACCGCTTCTTTGCCGCCTTTGAGAATTACCCCATTTCCAGACTTGATTGCCAGCGTCGCAATTTGCACCAACGCGTCAGGGCGCGATTCAAAAATTACGCCTAACACACCTACCGGACAAGCGACTCGCTGCATCACCAGCCCATCATCCAATTCTCGGTGAATCTCTACCTTGCCAACAGGATCAGGTAGCTTCCCTACATCGCGGACTCCGGCGATCGCCCCCTGAAGCTTACTCGCATCCAGCTTCAGCCGTCCATATAGCGGTTTTGCCAACCCTTCTGCCAGAGCCGCTTCACAGTCTCCCTGGTTTGCTGCCAAAATTTCTGGAGCAGATGCTTCGAGGGCTTGGGCGATCGCCTCAATAGCTCGGTTACGGGCATCAGTTGGCAAAACTGCCAGCTTGCGTGCCGCCTCACGGGTTTGCTGAGCCAGGGCAGTCAAGGAAACGGAAGCTACTTGGGAAGCTGTCATGGTTTAAAGGGCGGGATATTTTAAGCTGCGACTATTTCTATCCTAAACTTTTGCGGATTCGTCGCTGAAGGGATTGAATCTAAAGTTACGTTCAACTGAAGCTCTCCAACAGCCACAGCGAACGAACTCTCCTCCTCAGCAATTTTTGACAATCGTTTGGGAACCCCTCCGTAGAGGTAAGCATTGCTTGCCTCTTTTTTATGGGCACTTCCTGTTTACAGTTACTTCCTACAGCTTAAATACGTCTTTATCCCTCATTCCTCATTCCTTCCCGTGCCCACTCCCTTACCGATCGCCGCAGTGCCAACCTTCCAGCATTTCGATGAGCTTCAATGATTTGAGGTAGCTTCTGGATTTCTAGCATGGGAAAAACCAGACTGCGTTCTGCTTCTACATACTGATCGGATTGCAGATGATAGATTTTGAGCGCTCCGTTGTCGTAGCACCAAAGTTCTGGAACGCCTAACCGAGCATAGATAGGAAAGCGATCGAGCGATTTGCTGGTGATGTCGATTTCCAACGCCAGGTCGGGTGGTGGGTCTTGGTTCAGGTCAAAGTTGAGCTTGCCGCGAACTAGAGCCTCATTTTGAAAGTAGAAACAGTTATCGGGTTCAAGGCCTGCTTGCTTGATTTCTCGTCGCCAGGTTGTAGAGCCATAGCTTTCGTAATCTAGCTCCAGCGTTTCAGCAATATCTTTTACTGCATCACCGATCGTTTCCTTGAAGTATTCGTGTTCTGGTAGGGGGGTCATAATTTCCAGGGTGCCTCGGTCATAGGCAATTCGGGCAGAGCGGCGATCGCCCAAATCCTTCAGCAAATTCTCAAACTGCTGCCAGCTAATGTTGTGAAGCACGACTCGATCGGCGCGGTTGAGTGTGACTGCCATAGGAACACCTCTCTGAGAATTCTTAGATGGTAGTGTGATCGCCCCTGCTCATCCTGACTAATCTGGAAATTCTGCTGCGGTCGGTTCTCGGCGAGGAACGCCGTTTAAGTCGTGTCGCAGATTCGCCAGAGATTCGTAAACCACTTTGCGAACGCGATTGATTCCGCCTAGCGGTTTGTGTTCTGGGATGGAATGCCAAGGGGTATATGAGAGATTCTCACAGAATTCCATCTGTTCAGGGGAGTCAAAGGTTTGGGGTGGAATTCTTAAGGTTGCGACTTTTCGATAAGGCGAAAGGGATTCATCCCATTCAATCGTTGGATCTTCAATTGGCATCTTCACCGGATCGGTTTGAAGCTGTACCAAAAAGTCGAAGGTTGCCTCCTGGTTGGCCAGGTGTTTCACCATGACTTCGTGCAGATAATGCATTGAGCTGCGATCGCCCTCTGGCGCATTCCCTACATTTGTGGGTTTGACTGAAAACCGAGCAGCTTTGGAGCCGAACTGGTAAGGCACCATACTCCAATATTGAATCGTCAGCGGATTGGGAATTTTCTTTTTGTTGATCGCTCTGGAGATGCCAAACTCATGCAAACGCCACTTTAGCGGATTGATGCCATTGAAGAAGAAGCGAATAATTTGTTTCTCTCCTTGCTTTCGCAGGTTAAACAGTTCTAGATAATCCTGAGCATTGCGAATTGCAAAAACCGGATGATTCACCAGGGTAAAGTCCTGGGTTTGCTCATGTTTTTCCGCTTCTAGTACCTTCTCACCTTCTACACCTAGTAGCTTAATAGCAATGCCACGAGTGTCACCTTTTGCGTCGGGTTGGGGCTGTCTGGCTCCGTTAGACAGGCGCACCCAGGCAGGATAGCGTCGTGGTTCCTTAAAAATGCCAACTCGCAACTCATCAGGTAAATCATCCGCTACGATGAATTCTGCTTTGACACAGCCGTGATGTTTGGCATGAGCATCCCGTTTTGCTGGACGTAAATTTGCTGGATAGTCTTGCTCAAGCAACTTCAAACTGATCAGTTCAATTTCTCGAATCAACTCCGTCTCGTTTGCGGGCGGATATTCTTTGCCTAGTTCGAGTTGGTTTTGCATGGTTTTTAGGGGAATTGGGGGTTAGGGGTGAAAAGCAAAATCCAGGACTTGTGCAAGCCCTAAAACCAATGTCCTAACAGAGTAAGGGAAGCTATTGGCTCACTTTTTAGGGTGAGCAGTTTGATCAGTTTGCTGTAGTTGCAGTTTTCTGTTGGCTTTAACTGAACCAACTTTGGGGCTGTGAAACTCTTGCAGCGAAACTCGTACAATATTGAGGAGCGTTATTAGAGAGTGTTTGACTTTAACTGACGCTAGCTGGCTTCTTTAATATTTTTAACTCGCTGCAAAGGCGTTATTTTGGCTGAGAATCATGCAAGAGTTTTTGAACAACATTTCCCGCTATCCTCGCTTTCTGATTACGATATCGCTGGGCATCTTGCTGACGCTGGTTAGCCCATTGCTGCCTTTGTTTAAGCGCCCCTCAACGGCGATCGCCACCAGTATTTTTCTTGTAGCAGCACTAACCTTCGTTGGTTTCACTCTACGCGCTATGTTGGGGTTAGGTTAGGGGCTAGGTGCTTTAAAGGTTGGATTTTTCGTGCGCTAAGGTACGAAAAATCAACCCGATTCCCCTTTGTAAACGCTAGAGAAAAGTTTTATGGCTACCAGTCGTCGTGTTGCCCGTGTTTCTGAATTGATCAAGCGAGAGGTTAGCCAGTTGCTAATGTCTGGCATTAAAGATGATCGTGTTGGAGCGGGCATGGTGAGTGTCACTGATGTGGATGTATCAGGTGATTTGCAGCACGCCAAGATTTTTGTCAGCATCTATGGCACCGATGAAGCCAGAGCTGCGACGATGGCGGGGTTGAAATCTGCAACTGGATTCGTTCGCGGTGAGTTAGGTCACCGAATGCGGCTGCGTCGAACTCCGGAGGTTATCTTCGTTGAAGATCGTTCGCTTGAGCGCGGTACCCAGGTATTATCGCTACTGAATCGACTGAGCCAGGAGCGCAAGGATTCTCCCTTAGACGAGGAACTGGCTGACGATGCTGCGGTTGAAAGTAGCATCGCTGAGGACGATTTTGATGAGGATGATTTTGACGAAGATGATTTTGACGAAGATGATTTTGATGAGGATGATTTTGACGAAGAAGTGAATGAAGATGGCATGGGAGCTAAGCAGTAAACGTGTCTACCTTGCCCGATTGGGAAACTTTGTCTTTGCCAGAATGGGTGGCTCAGATGGTGGTAGTTCGCGCCTCTGGGCACCTGTTTGACCATCAGATTCGCTATCCTGCATGGGAGTCTCCAGCAGCAACTTTGCGTCACTGGCTAGAAGATTTGGCAGTGGGTGGGGTGATTTTGCTGGGGGGCAGTGCGGCGGAGGTGGGATTGCGATCGCACCAGCTTCAAGAGTGGGCTAAAATTCCGCTGCTGATCGCGGCAGACATTGAGGAAGGCGTAGGGCAGCGATTTGCTGGAGCGACCTGGTTTCCGCCACCGTTTGCGCTTGCTGCGATCGCCCAACAGGATCTCGCCAAAGCTGAACAGTATGCTGAGCAAATGGGTGCATTCACGGCTGAAGAGGCACTTGCGATTGGTATCAACTGGGTGCT
Organism: Leptolyngbya sp. FACHB-541; assembly: GCF_014695875.1. Classification (NCBI taxonomy): domain Bacteria; kingdom Bacillati; phylum Cyanobacteriota; class Cyanophyceae; order Leptolyngbyales; family Leptolyngbyaceae; genus Leptolyngbya; species Leptolyngbya sp. FACHB-541. Next base: position 84,593 of record NZ_JACJPC010000146.1, read on the forward strand.
GGCTCCGGTGGTGGATGTGAACAACAACCCTCAGAATCCAGTAATTAATGTGCGGGCTTTTGGGGAAATGCCAGATGTCGTGAGTCGGCTATCAACTGCGTTTATCCGAGGGGCAAAGCAGCATCCAGTTCTGACCGCTGCCAAACATTTCCCCGGACACGGCGATACAGCGACAGATTCTCACCTGGATCTACCTGTTCTTCCGCATAGCCAAAAGCGGTTGGCTGAGGTAGAGTTGCCACCATTTGAACGGGCGATCGCCGCTGGAGTGGATGCGGTGATGAGTGCTCATCTACAAATTCCGGCGTTGGATGAGAAATATCCAGCCACGCTGTCTTATCGAATTTTGACAGAGGAGTTGCGGCAGCGATTGAGCTTTGGCGGACTGATTGTCACGGATGCGCTGATCATGGGAGCGATCGCCAACGGCTATGGAGCAAATGAAGCGCCCGTGTTAGCCGTTGAAGCTGGGGCAGATATTCTCCTGATGCCGATTGATCCAGCCGGTGCAATTCAGGCAATCTGTGAGGCAGTTGAATCAGGGCGAATTGCTCCAGAGCGAATTCAGGCTTCGGTTGAGCGGATCTGGCAAGCAAAGCAAAAGGTGTGCGCTCCAGATTTGCAGGGCAGTACTTCTCACGCTTGGGAACAAGTTTCACCACCGCCAGTTCAGCTTGAGCGGCTAGCCCAGCCAGAGGCGATCGCCTCTGTTGCTCAAATTCTACAAGACTCGATGCAGGTTCACCATCCAGCTAACGCTCGCCTCCGGTCTACTCAAACTGGGGAACTGAGAAATCTGATTTTGGTGGATGATGCTCTAGAGCGCGATTTCCTGGGAAAACACACGCCGGCGATCGCTCTTCCGCAATCACGAGGATACCGGACTGAAATTGTTGACTGCTACACCCCCCCGCCAATGTTGGACCGGAGTACGCCACCCTGTCCAACGCTATTGCAACTGTTCATTCGGGGAAATCCATTTCGCGGCAGTGCAGGACAGACGCAGACTGCTCAAGATTGGTTTCAATTCTTAGTTAAAACTGATCAACTGCAAGCCCTAGTAGTTTATGGGAGTCCCTATATTCTGGAGCAGTTTGTTTCGGTGTTACCCCCCGATGTTTCGTATGTCTTTACCTATGGGCAGATGCCGTCGGCCCAGGGGATCGCTCTGCAGCAGTATTTTGATGGTGAAACGCTCTAAGCCTTGAATAACTTGAGGTGGAAGCAGAAGTACCCCTAATATGTTTTTCTAGAAAAGCAGGAAATCAGATCTGTTCCTAAAAATTGTCCAGAAAGGTAAACGAATTCATGCGGGTACAAACTCCCCCAAAGCAACTAGCAGTCAAGCGATCGCCAGCCGCCTTAATTGCCAAAATCGCCTTTGTCGGCTTGACTTTTACTTACTTGCTAGCCTATGCACTGGTGGGACAAATGATGATTGAACCTGAACCCGAAGCAGTCATCAACCCAATCGAATCTTCTGCACCGTAGCTTGAGTAGAGACGCAGCAAATACGTCTCTACCTCATCGTCTTTGAACCCTCTTATCGACCAATTTCCGCACGGTACTCTGGGCAATAGGTGTTGATGGCAGCTACATTGACCGCCGCATCGAAAGAAGCAGGCAAGCCCCCCTCGAGTTGAAGCTGCCGAACTTCCTGGAGACTAGAACCTTCGTCCATGACGACGCACACCGTCGCACCATAGTTTGCAACTTCTTGACGGTTTGTTTTGGACGCAAACTCAATGGCGTTAGGGCTAGCAACACTCAGAAACGCCTGCCAAAATTCTTCCCCTTCCTCGGTTAAAGATAGTCGGGTAGCAGTTTCAGTTGGGCAGTAGTCTGCCAAAATCCGCACTTCGCCAGTTTCTTCGTCGATGAAGGTAAGACCTGACAGGGTGTTTAACTCACAAACGCCAAGGAACCCTGTCACAGGTACAACCTGCACTTCATCCTCATCGTCTGAATCTTGGGCGATCGCAGGTTGAGGCAGTCCCGCCAGCGGCAGTAACATCGACCCCATTAGCACAAGTGAATAAGCGATTTTCAGCATTGACAACACCAGAACTTTCTCTGTCTCAGGATAACTACTGAAATGGTTATGTTCCCAGTTTTTAGATCAGTTATAGCAGTCTTGCAGAAAGTATCAAATTGCGGGTTGGGAATTGGGGGGTTGGAATTAGAAATGAAACTCGTTTCAGGGATCTCCTAACCCCTAATCCCCAATCTCCTAACTACCCATTCAGCCAACGGGCTGCATCTTTGGCGTGGTAAGTCAAAATTAGGTCAGCACCCGATCGCTTGAAGCCTGTTAGTGTTTCCATGACGACGCGCTCTTCATCAATCCAGCCATTAAGGGCGGCTGCTTTGACCATCGCGTACTCACCAGAAACGTTGTAGGCAGCTACGGGCAGGTTGGTGGCTTGCTTAACGCGCCAAATGATGTCCATGTAAGCCAGGGCAGGCTTGACCATCAGCATATCTGCACCTTCAGCAATGTCTAGCTCAATTTCTTTGAGGGCTTCTTTGCCGTTACCGGGGTCCATCTGGTACGTGCGGCGATCGCCAAACTGAGGTGTAGACTCTGCTGCATCACGAAATGGTCCGTAGTAAGCCGAAGCATACTTGGCGGCATAAGACATGATCGGCACATCTTGGAAATCCGCTTCATCCAGCCCTGCCCGAATTGCCTGGACAAAGCCATCCATCATACCCGAAGGCGCAATAATATCAGCTCCCGCTTTTACTTGGGAAACTGCCGTTTTCTTCAATAGCTCCAGGGTCGGATCGTTCAACACCCGTCCAGACAGATCGCCGACTTCCAAATAGCCACAGTGACCGTGAGAGGTGTATTCACACAGGCAAGTATCCACAATCACCAGCAGGTCTGGCACTGCTTCTTTCACAGCACGGGAAGCAACCTGAACAATGCCGTGATCGTGCCAGGCTCCGGTCGCCTCAACGTCTTTGTCCGCTGGAATGCCAAACAGAATGATTGCTGGAATTCCCAGGTCGTAGACTTCCTTCGCTTCTTCTACGATTTTGTCTACTGAAAGCTGGTAAACTCCCGGCATTGAGCGGACTTCTTGGGCAATTTCCTCGCCCTGCACTGCAAAGAGGGGATAGATCAGATCGCTTGTGGTTAAAGTATGCTCACGCACCATGCGTCGAAGCTGAGGATGGCTGCGGAGGCGACGAGGGCGGTGAAGTGGAAACATAGGAGTCTGATGGGATTTGAGGAGTTAAACACCAATTGTTATAGAGTCTAAAGCTTTGGCTGCACTCATAACTTACTCAGAACGTAACTTTCTGTAAAAGCAATGGAGGACGATCGCATCCATTCCTCCAGCTTCCTTCGTTCATTGCGTCACTCAAATCGACTGCTTATGATAAAGAGAATTCTTTGACCTGAAAGATGATGTTTGGCAAAAAGCCCCCATCTGAGCCATCCAAGTCTAGATCACCCAATCAACCGCAGAGCCTCAGCAACGTCATATTAACAGGCGGCATGATGCAGCTTGGGCAAGCAGGAAGCAACATTCAGCAAAGCCAGACCGGAAGCTTAGATACTCAGCAGCAGGGCATCACCGGGATAGAGGTCGTAACGCTTTTAGAACAGTTGGAAGCAGCGGTAAAGCAATCAGCCCTTGACTCCACCCAGCAAGAAGAATTGCTTGACTATCTACGTCCTGCAAAACGAGAGGCAGGTAAGGAAACCCCTAGTAAAGAGTTGGTGGGGCAAAACCTGAAGCAGGTGAGTGAAACGATGAAAACCTTGAAGGACACCACCGAAGCTGGAAAAAGTCTGTGGCAGACCGGGACGGAGATCTTTAAGGCAGTTGCTCCCTGGTTAGGCATTGCTGCTGCATTCTTTGGCATTTGAACAAAGTATGTTGGGGTTCAGATCTGCGACTCCTTTGAGAAGTTACAGAATCTTTTGAGGAGATGAATCAATCCAGTGATATTCAGAATGGGCAGGAGTGATGGCTTCTCAGAATCAGGACATTGATGGGAGCCAGATTGAAAATAGCCAGGTTCAACTGGTTCAGGCTGGACAAGATGCGGTTAGTTTTCAGAACAGCCAGGATAACCAGGTCACGATCAACCACATCATTCTGCGGTTGTTTGGTCAGCCCGTATCTTCGTCTGTCGATTGGACTTGGGCGCTTCGGTTACTAAGAGACAAGCAGCTACCCGACATTCATAAACGGTTGACCGATACCTTAGGGCGCGATCGCTGCCTAATGCAGCTATCCATAAATGAGCAGTTGTCGTGGGTAGGGCGGCTCGAAGCCAACCGCCGCTTGCAGGTGCAGGGTGAAGACCGGGGCATCCTCGATATGCATCAGATGCTCATTAAAACGTTTGGGCAGGATGATATCAAAGGCAAGCTGCTGATTTTAGGAACTCCGGGCGCAGGCAAAACCACCGCTCTGTTAAGTCTGGCAGAGCAACTGGTATGTGGTGCCCTTGCCCAGGCCAAAACGGTAATTCCAGTCCTGTTTGAAATGTCTACCTGGCGCAATGATAACCAGAGCATTCAAGACTGGTTGATCGAACAGCTTTATGACCTGCATGGTGGCAACCCAAAAGCCAAGCGCTATGAGCAATGGTTAGACCAGCAAGTGCTGTTGCCGCTGTTAGACGGGCTGGATGAACTGGGGCTAGAGCGACAAAAGCAATGCACCGCAAGCTAAATGAGTTTGCCAAACACTATCCTCATCTGGTGGTGTGTTGTCGAGTGAAGGAGTTTGCTCAGGCGAATTTCAAACTCGACAATCTGAGAGGAGCGGTATGTCTTGAACCACTCACCGATGAACAAATTCAGGAGTATTTGAATACTGTCAATCGCCCTGATCTCTGGTCAATGATTCAGTCCGTGCCTGCCCTACAAAACCTATTGGAATCTGATGATAAAGGTGATGTTGGACTGTTGCGAGTGCCTTTGTTTATCAGCCTTGCTGCCAAAGTTTATGACCCTCAATACCCGTTTCAAACCAAGACTGAATTGTTAGAGCAATATGTGGAGCGGCAGTTGTCGAAAGATGTGAGGGAAAGCGATCGCCGCAAAGAAATTAAGCAGCGACAGTGGGCATACAAAACGCCTGAGTTAGAACCCAAACGGCAGAAAACACTACGAACGCTCTGGTGGATAGCACAAACCCTGAGAGATGAAAATCAAATAGGCCATTGTTTCTATGCATATGCTTTCGGGAGAATTAGCCAATCTAATTGGTATGAGGAGGCTAGGTATTAAACTCAAGAAATCCTATGCAAGAATTAGTCAGAAAACCAGATTATCTTTGGCAAGTACGGACAAATTTAGATATCCCCATCACGCCCTAGCAGGTGAACTAAGTTTTCAATACATAAGAATGATTAGACAGGAAGGTGGATGGCTGCTTAATCTAATTTTCAATATGATTACCTTCCTTCCAATTCTGGCAACTTTTGTACTGTTCCTAATCATAAGTTCAGTTTCTGTTTTAGTAACAGAAGAGATGAAGGAAACATCAACTCCTAATCAAGGATTACAAGAATCCCTGAAGGTTGCATCTCTAGTTCTAATTCTCTTTTATGGTTTTTCTTTCTTACCCTTTCTAATACAGAGTACTTACTATCAAATTATTTTTTGTGTTCTTGGATTTCTAGTTTGTTCAAGCTACTTACCCCTTATCCAACATCTCTGCCTGCGCTTGGTTCTTTGGCAGAGCGGCATTGTTCCCTGGAACTTAGCCCGTTTCCTCAACTACTGCGTTGAGCGTCGATTGCTTCAGCGAGTCGGCGGGCGCTATCGCTTTCTACACCGTGAACTGCTCGACTACTTCGCTCAGAGGGTTTAGCGTTTGGGCAAAGCGACTGATGTAGCTGATGTAGGTTGGGTGGAGCAGAGCGAAACCCAACGAGAGATCTCTGCAAGTGTTGGGTTACGCTGCGCTTCACCCAACCTACGAAATCTATCATCCCGACTATATGGGCGAAACATTGGGTTACGACCTCTGCAACACAAGCACAGCCTTTTAACCGAATGCTTTGCCTGTACGCAAGAAACAGTACTTCTTTACGAAACGGATTCCGTATAAGTATCTGCTAAAGCACATTTTTTTGCTGTGCCAACCGCATCTGCCGTACTTTTTCCGCCTGCCGTACTTTTTTCTCTTCTGTTAGTCCGTTAAAGCAATAGGGACAGGAAATGCCTTCTTGGTATTGGGGAGAAGCCTTATCTGCATCAGAAATGGGGCGACCACAACTCAAGCACTGGTCGTGAGTGCCCGGAGCCAAGCCATGCTGAACCGCAACGCGCTGGTCAAACACAAAGCATTCACCTTGCCAGAGGCTTGCGTCAGCAGGGACTTCTTCTAAATACTTGAGGATGCCACCTTGCAGGTGATAAACCTCCTGAAAGCCTTGTTGCAGCATGAAGGAGGAAGCTTTTTCGCAGCGAATGCCGCCTGTGCAGAACATCGCGACTTTTTTGTGCTTGGTTGGGTCAAGCTGAGTCCGAACGTAGTCGGGAAACTGGCGAAATGAATTTGTTTGAGGGTTTTGTGCGCCCTGAAAGGAACCGATCGCCACTTCAAAATCGTTGCGCGTATCGATTACCGTTACCTCTGGATCAGAAATTAGCGCATTCCACTCTTGCGGGCTGACGTAGGTGCCAACCTGATTATTGGGGTCAACTTCGGGAAGCCCCAGTGTGACAATTTCTTTTTTCAACCGCACTTTCAGCCGATCAAAGGGAGGGGAATCGGCAAAAGATTCCTTATGTTCCAGGTCGGCTAGACGGGGGTCAGAGCGCAGAAAGGCGAGGACAGCATCAATGGCTTGACGGGAAGCGGCGATCGCTCCATTTACGCCTTCTTCTGCCAACAAAATTGTCCCCTTGATTCCTTGCTGATTGCAGTAGTCCAGCAATGGAGCTTGCTTCTCAGCAAAGTCAGGCAGCTTAACGAACTTATAAAAGGTTGCGACAACGAGAGACATTTCTACTTCTCGGTGAGATCCCAAACGCCACTCCAGTCTTCAGGTGGCGGAGTTACCATCCAGTGGTGACAGCGCTTGACGTGCAGGTCGGCGGCTTTATCTTGGTGGTCTAGCTCTTCCAAAATTGTGCCAAATGCGGCGATCGCTTTGACAAACTTGCGTTCAAGATAATATTCTCGCCCCTGCTGATAGAGTTCGATCCGGCGTTGGTCTAACTCTGAGATGGGTTCCGATCGCAGTCCCACTAGCTCGTAAATGCTGACGGGCTTGTTCTTGCCCTTCACCCGAATTCGGTCTAACTCTCTCACCCACACCTGATCGGCGCAGGGCTGGTAGGTCGTTTCACTGATGATAATGTCACAGCCGTATTGCTTGCTGGCTCCTTCCAAACGCGATCCCAGGTTCACCCCGTCGCCAATCGCGGTGAATTCCATCTTGCGGCTAGAGCCAATGTTGCCGCTGATCACATTGTCAGTGTTGATACCAATGCCGATGTTGATCGCGGGTTTGCTGTCTGCCTCGCGCTTCTGATTCAATGCCTCTAGCCGATGCCGCATATCGATCGCTGTTTGTACGGCTAACCAGGCGTGATTTTCTAGCGGCAAGGGGGAGCCAAACACCGCCATAATGGCATCGCCAATGTACTTGTCGAGCGTGCCTTTGTGCTTAAACACCGCATCGACCATCGACTCAAAGTATTCATTGAGCATGACAACCAGTTCTTCGGCTTCCATGCTTTCGGCGATCGAGGTAAAGCTGCGAATGTCTGAGAATAGGATAGAAACCTCTTTGCGATCGCCTCCTAGTTTCGGGTCATCCAGCCTGAGCAGTTCCTCTGCCAACTCCTGGGTCATGTAGCGATACATGGTGTTCTTTAGCCGCTTTTCGTCACTGATGTCATCCATCACGACCAGTGCGCCATACACATGAGTATCGTCTGCCACATCAGCAATCGAGTTGATCGACAGGTGAACGCTGTGCTGCTCGACTTCCGATGAGATCAGGGTTTGGTCAGGGTAGTACTGCTGTCGATTCTTGCTGCCTGTGCCTTTTAACGCAGCAACGAACCACTTGGAGAAATCCCCTTCCTTAATTTTGATGAGTTCGGTGATCGGTCGCCCTTCAATTTTTTCCTGCTCGTCCAGTCCGAGCAATCGCTTGGCGCTTTCGTTAGCAGCGATGACTTCCCCGTCTTTGTTGGTTGAGAAGACGGCGTTAGAGAGCGATCGCAAAATGTCTCGCTGCATCTGTTCTTGCTGCTTTACGGTGGCAAACAGCTTGGCATTTTGCAGCGCCACACCCGCCTGGATGTTAAACGCCTGCATAAATTCCTGGTCGCTGCGGTTAAAGCTAGATTTCCAGCACTCTGGTGCTCTGGGCCAATCTTCTGGATTGTATTCAGTAAATTCGCCCTGTTTCTTTTTGTTGACCAGTTGCGTGACGCCGATTAGCTCACCATCTGCGTTGAAGATGGGCATACATAGCAGGCTGCAGGTACGGTAGCCGTTAGTGGGATCTAGCTTTTTGGCGTTGTCTGCGTCTGGATGTTCGTACAGATCAAAGGGAATGTTTAACGGCTCACGGGTTTCTGCAACCTTACCTGCAAAACCAACGCCGACGGGTACTCGCAGTTCCTTGAGCGAGCCATCTGGCATCGGAATTTTTGTCCACAGGTCGTTCCGATCCTGATCGAGTAGCCATAGGGTACTGCGATCGGCGTTCATCAGTTCCTTTGCCTCTTCCATCACCCGTGCCAGGGTCGCATCCAGATCAAGGCTGCTCTGACTCAGCGATCGCGTTGCTTTCATCAGCGCTGTCGCGGCTCGCTGTCTTTGCGTTGCCAGATAAAAGGAACGAGAGCTTTCTAGAATCAGGCGAATCGATGGCGAAAATTCACTGAACAAGTCCTGATCTTTTTCTGTGAAGCCCTGTCGATTTACCCGCTCAGACAATGGATCTCCAGGATCATTCGGAAAATTGAGCTTGTTAATTAGCTGTACGACAGCTACCAATCCGCCATTCTCGCTCAACAGTGGCAGGGTCAGCATGGTGTAAGTGCGATATCCCGTCTTTTTGTCCTGCTTTTGGGCAAAAGCTGAGCGGGGATCATCGTAAAAGTCGAAGGGGATGTTAATTGGCTGTTTGAAGGTCGCCACTTCACCCGCAATCCCCTGGTCAGCAGGAATGCGTAGCTCTAAGGAACCGCCACCAGCATTTTCGGCAACGATTGACCAGAGTTCGTTTTTGTCTTCGTCCAAGAGATAAATCGTGGTGCGATCTGCCCCCAGCAACTCGCCTGTCTTGAGGGTGATCGACTGAAGCATTTCGTTCAGAATGGCATCGAAACCCTGGCTATCTAGCACAGAGTCGAGCATCGACAAGGTCTGGTTGACGACGCGCAGCTTTTGCTCAACATCCGTCACAACCTGCCTAAACGTATCCTGGGTTAGAGGAGCCAGAAAAGCTGAGAAATTGCCGTGTTTAGTAGCAAGAGCCCCACCTGGCTCAGTTTTGCGGGGTACGTTTAGGTTTAAGTCGTCGGTGCTGTGAACCACGTCAACTTCAATGTCACCCATTGAGTTAAAGTAGGCTCCCCCATCTTCGGAGACGTGAGGATACACATCAATCACAGCGTCAGCATGGTCCCGATCGGGCCGGCGTGGGGATGAAGCTGTCATAGGTACCTATGAAAATTTGTAAAGATTGGAAGTTGGAAGAAAGCTTCAGCCGCCAAATATCAGCAACCGTTCCTGTTAATCCCTGTTTAACCTGTACTCCGACTTCCGCAAAATCTGGGGTTAGCGCAGGTAAGGCAATAGTCTAACAGCTTTCTGACGACTCCAAGGCGCAAGCCAAGTCGGTTAATTCCATTCTTCCCAACCTGGATATAGCATAGCTAATATCTAGAATTGTCTCCTGAGATAAAGTGGCGATCGCTCCTTTTATGAAGGCATTTTAAATTTTTGGCGAGCCTTTTTGAAGAGACCTACGAAAACTAAATGAAAGCCCTACGCTGCCGTGGGCATGGAGTGTGGTGTCAGCACCACTTGGTAGAAATCTTGAAGCTGACGGGTCGCAGCCGTCCAACTCCAGCGTTCTGCTTCCTGGCGGGCGTTTTGGCGCAGCGTTTCGCGTTCGGTTTGTTGGTTGAGCAGGCGTTGAGTAGCGGCGATCGCCCCCTGTTCGTCGTAGGGATCAAACAAATAGCCGTTGATACCGTCCGTCACAATATCGGGAATGCCGCCAGAGTTGGCTGCAACCACCGGACAGCCTGCCGCCATTGCCTCAAGCAGTACCAGTCCCAACGTTTCGGTGCGCGATGGAAACACAAAGGCATCCGCAGAGGCAAAGGCGGTTGCTAAATCTGCGCCAGTCAGGTACCCGACAAAGTGAGTCGGCGTGCCAGCAAAATACTGTTCTAATTCCTGGCGGTGTGGCCCATCACCCACTAGAGCCAGTCGAGCATTCGGGATCGATTCCAGGACGGGTCTGATTTTGTCGATTTCTTTTTCCGCCGAGAGCCGTCCAACATAGAGCAAGAGCGGGCTATCAGGGTTTCCCTGACTGAGGCGCGATCGCATCTCCTGGCTCGCCAAACCGGGATGAAATAGCTCCGTATCTACTCCCCGTTGCCACACGGCTAAGCGCTCAATCCCATGAGCATCCAGTTCTTCCTGCATGGCAGTTGAGGTGCAAAGGTTAATCTGTGCCTGGTTATGCGCCACTTTCAGCAATTCCCACATCATGCCTTCCAGCATTCCCAAGCCGTAATGCTCTAGATATTTAGGCAAGTGGGTGTGATAGGACGCAACTAGCGGCACTTTAAAGATTTTGCTGTAGTACAGTCCTGCTAATCCTAAAACGGCAGGATTCACTACATGAATTAAATCGGGCTTGAACCCTTCTAGCACTTGACCAATGGAGGGACGTGGCAGCGCCAGCTTTAGCTCTGGGTAAAGCGGTAAGGGAAACCCCGGCACCCCATAAATTCTGGCTCCCTTATATTCAGTCAATCCACCATCGGGAGAAATTACTAAAACTTCGTCACCCAATCGCTGCAACTGTTCAACGGTATGGCTGAGGCGGGTAACAATGCCGTCAACTTTGGGCAAAAAAGTTTCGGTAAATAGGGCAATTCGCATAGAGAATGTTCGGGATTGGGGGGTGGGGGTTCGGGATTGGGGGTGGTTTTCTCGTTCCCATGCTTACTTGGGAACATCAGCGTAGAGACTCTGCCTCTTCTACAGGGCACAGTCAAGTTGGCAAGAACTTATCAGAACGGAATGCAAAATCGATCACGCTCCGTCCTGACAAGGGTTTGAACCTAATGTCACTGGCTAGGGATTAAGATCTCCGACTTCTTTGAGAAGTCGGAGATCTGACATAACATACAGCTCGGCCGGATCGACTGAGTTAACCCTTCCACTTGACTTTGGGCAGGATTTGCTTCTCGTCTACGCGATGCTTGTACTGAACGCTGAAGTTGAGCAAGGAGTCGAGCAGCGAGTCAGACAGGTAGTGGGGCTGTAAGCCGAGGTCAAGCAGGTTGGTGTTCTTAGCGTTGAAGTAGTGTTCTTCTAACTCAACGCGAGGGTTGTCGAGGTGCTTGACTTCAACGCTCAAACCGAGAGAGCTTCCAGCTTTCTCGACCATTTGCGCCAGATCGCCAATGCTAAACATTTCGGTGAACTGGTTAAAGACGCGGAACTTTCCTGGGTCGGCGGGGTTGGCGATCGCCAATTCTACACACCGCACCGTATCGCGAATGTCCAGGAAGGCGCGAGTTTGACCGCCGCTGCCATAAACCGTCAGCGGATGCCCGATCGCTGCCTGAATGCAGAAACGGTTCAGCGCTGTACCAAACACACCGTCGTAATCGAGGCGGTTGATCAGCAATTCATCCATGCCCGTCTCTTCTGTTAGCACCCCATAGACTACCCCCTGGTTTAGGTCAGTAGCTCGTAGACCCCAGATTTTGCAAGCAAAGTGAATGTTGTGAGAGTCGTGAACTTTGCTCAAGTGATAGAACGAACCGGGCTGCTTAGGATAGGGAAGTGTGTCCTTACGGCCGTTGTGCTCGATCGTGATGTAACCTTCTTCAATGTCGATGTTAGGCGTACCGTATTCGCCCATCGTGCCTAACTTCACCAGGTGGCAATCAGGGAAGCTTTCACGCATAACGTAGAGCAGGTTCAGCGTCCCAACTACATTATTAACTTGCGTCAAGACGGCATGTTCACGATCGATCATGGAGAAGGGAGCCGATCGCTGTTCGCCAAAATGCACCACCGCTTCGGGTTCAAACTGGTGCATTGCTTTGCTAAGAAATTCGTAATTGGTAATGTCGCCAACAAAAAGGTCGATCGATTTACCAGTTAAATCTTTCCAGCGCTGGAGGCGTTGCTGGATGGGAGCAATCGGGGTCAGAGTCTCGACACAAAGCTCTAAATCCCAGTGTCGGCGCACCATGTTGTCCAGGATGCCGACTTCGTATCCTCGGTTTGAAAGGTAAAGCGCGGTAGCCCACCCGCAATAGCCGTCGCCGCCAATGACTAGGACTTTCATCTTGCCATATCCTGTTTGCTGATACTCGCTCAAATCTATCAGGTTTGGGTACCTTCTAGACGATTGAGGCTGAACTGTTCGCCTAAAAACTTCTATTAAAATTAGCTATCAAACTACTCGAAGTCCCTGACAGCAATATCTTTTAGCCTTTTCACCTAAGCTCTGACCTAGTCTTCGCGGATAGGTGAATGGGACAAAAGTAAATCGCAGCGGGGACATTCTAATGAAGGATGTAAATTGGGTCGATCGCCTCTATCCTGAGAGCGATTAGAGTGTTTCAGGAATGGGCGAATGAGCAAAGATATCGGCTCTAAAACAATCGGCTTTGTTGGACTAGGCAATATGGGCTTGCCAATGGCGACGAATCTGCTTGCAGCGGGTTATTCGCTGCAAGTATACAACCGCACTTTAGAAAAGGGGCGATCGCTAGCTGAGCAAGGTGCAACTTTGGTGAATACACCCGCTGAAGTTGTAGCGCCCGAAACCATCGTCATCACGATGCTCGCTAACGACCAGGTACTAGAGGAAGCTGTGCTGGGCGAAAACGGGATTCTAGAAAAGCTCAGCCCCGGCAGCATTCACCTATCCATGAGTACCATTTCACCCGCAACCGCTCAGCACTTAGCGGCACAACACGAGCAGCAAGGGGTGCATTACCTGGCAGCACCCGTATTTGGTCGCCCTGATGCCGCTGCTGCCAAAAAGCTGTGGATTTGCCTGTCAGGAAATCCTGCTGCTAAAGCGGAAGTTGCGCCCGTGCTAGATGCTTTGGGACAGGGTGTATTTGACTTTGGCGAAACGCCGGAAGCCGCAAATATCGTTAAAGTGACTGGCAATTTCCTGATTGTTTCAGCGATCGAAGCGATGGCTGAAGCCTTTACCCTGGCAGAAAAAAACGGTATCGATCGCACTCAGGTCGCCGAACTTTTTGGCAAAACGCTGTTTGCTTGCCCGATCTACCAAAACTACGGTCGCATGATTGCCCAACAGCAATATGAACCTGCTGGATTCAAGCTTTCCCTCGGTCTAAAAGATGTCACCCTGGCCCTGCAAACTGCCAGAACTAGCCAAATGCCCATGCCCCTCGCCAGCCTGCTGCACGATCGCCTGCTGTCTGCTGTCGCTAAAGGCAAAGGCGATCTGGACTGGACTGGACTCGCCTCAGAAGCCTCCGAACAAGCCGGAATTCTCCCTAACCCCTAATTCCTTCCATGAAAGAACAAGTCAAGTTCTGGCGATCGCCTCAATTCGCCGATCTAGAACTCCTTCATGCTCGATTTATTACCCATTCCTTTTGTCGCCATACCCATGACACCTATGCGATTGGAGTAATTCAGCAGGGGGCTGAGGAATTTGATTATCGGGGTGCCACCCACGTTGCAACAGCAGGTAGCATTGCGTTAATTAATCCGGGAGAACCGCACGACGGGCACGCTGCAACTGAGGGAGGCTGGATGTATCGAATGCTATACCCTGATGTCAGCATTCTGCGGGAAGCAATGGCTGAATCTTGGCGATCGCCCGATATTCCCTATTTCCCTCAGCCTGTGATTCAGGATGAATACCTGAAGGGATTACTTTTGCGGCTGCATGTCACCTTAGAGAAATCTACCTGTCAGCTAGAGCAAGATTCGCGCATGATCTGGACGATGGCACAACTGATCGCCCGTCATGCAGGCGATCGCCCCGCTATCAAAGCAGCAGGGAGGGAATCTCAACCGATTCGACTAGTGCAAAATTACCTGGAAGCGCACTACGCTGAGAATTCATCGTTAGAAGAACTGGCGGCGATCGCTAACCTCAGTCCTTTTTACCTGCTCCGCACTTTTCGTAAACAGGTCGGGTTGCCGCCGCATGGCTATCTCAATCAGGTGCGGTTGTATCGTGCCAAACGACTGTTGGCTCAAGGCAAACCGATTTCCGATGTAGCTCAGGAGACAGGCTTTGCTGACCAGAGCCACCTGACCCGACAATTCAAGCGAATGACCGGGGTGACTCCGGGACAATATCAGCGGTAAATAGAGCAATTTTCTTCAAGATTTGAAAGAGCGATCGCCCATAAATTAAGAAGCATCAGGGTTTTACTCCCTGGAGGTGATTGACCCATGCTTCAACAAACAAATCGCTCAACCTTCTTCACAGAATTCTTTAACGGCATGAACCGCGCTCTGGGAGTCGTAGCAGGCTTCTTGCCGATCGCTATGAGCTATGGCGCAATTTCGGTTCAGGCCGGGCTATCGCCGCTCTCCACGGTTGGGATGTCTGCTTTGGTTTATGCAGGTGCTTCACAGTTTGCAGCAGTCGAAGGCGTAAGGCAAAACCTGTCTGGTGTCAGCATCCTACTCACGATGCTGATCATTAACCTGCGCCACATTCCCATGAGTCTATCAGCACACAAGATTTACAAGCGGTTTAGCTGGGGACAGCAGTGGATTTTGGCTCACGGGCTGATTGATGAAACCTTTGCCCTGGAAATGACTGATGAACCGCGCCCGTTTGCCTATTACGTGGGAATGCATGTGTGCTGCTGGGCTTCGTGGCTGGCGGGTTCCTGGCTGGGCTCTCAGGTGGGAATGCAATTACCCGAACAGTGGCTTCAGTTTGCATTGCCCGGACTATTCCTTTGCCTGTTGGTGAGCAACCTGCGAAGTTCTGCCAGTAATGCACTGCGCGATCGCTGGCAGCAAGAAATCAGCATCGTTCTGGGCGTAGGAATTGCTCTGGTGCTAATTACTCAACAGTTCGGATCGATCGGTCTTTTGATGTCAATTTTGGCGATCGCCATCCTATCCTCCCTGCTCCCAGGCTTAAACCACAAGGAGAAGTCAAATCCTAAGGAGAAAGTATGAATATCTGGTGGGTAATCTTCTTAGCCGGAATTGGTACTTACTTGATGCGAAGTGCAGGCGTTTGGCTACCGCCCCAATTCTTCCAGGCGCGTTGGTTAAACCATTTGCCGCTAGCAGTAATTCTGGTACTCACCATCAGCAGCATGGTTAGCCTGAGCGGTTCAACAATAGAAACTTTGGCAACTGTTACAGCAGGGGTAGTAGTGGCGATCGCCAGTTTCAAGAAAGTTCCGCTGATCTTTTGTGTGGCGATCGGATGTGGAGTGTGGGGGGCGATCGTTTCCTTCTAACGACAGAACTTGCTGTCGTCACAACACAAACTTCTGTAGTAGCAACACAAACTTCTGTCGTCACTACAGTGACTCTTATCGTGGCTCCAGAAACTTCTGTAGTGACAACACAAAGTTCTGTCATGACTACAGCAAATTGATCGGGGCGATCTCAACCATTGCTATCTACACAAACCATCTCGGGTAGACACTACCCACTAACCAAGACTCGCTCAGACTTTTACTTCGTCTGCAAAATTTGCGACTCGCACAAACTCAAACGGGCCTGCGACCGAACCCCAGATATGCTCATCGGTTTCTGGGTCGCGTCCACGGTCTTGGCTGATAAAGCGCTGGTCGTCGATTTCAAATTCGCTGTCGAGGTAGGTGGTTTTTCCTTTTCGCACGACCATGCAAGCTTTGCCCGGTTCAACATGCCCTTTGAAGCTGTGCCCTGTCCAGTCCACAATCATGTTGCAGCCAGGAAGTTTTTCCAGACGGTCAGGACTGATTTGCTGCAAGCGCTTCAGGTCGCGGGATGCGCCGTAAAAGTCTTGCTCATCGTGAACGGTGTAGTTTTCAACTTCAATGCGATCGCCCTGTACCAGCAGCTTCAATACCCGTAGCCGATAGGGGTCATTCAGCATGTAGTCATAGGCTTGCTCAACAAAAAAGCTGACTCCAGACAAAAACTCTAGCGGCAGCGGACGCATACAGACGCGAATGTGAGCAAAAAAGGGCGGATTTTCAAACGCCTGTGCTTGATTGCTAAAGTCTGCTGCCATCCAGCGGGCTAGTGCAGCGATGTCGGTAGAGTGCGTCATAACCTCTGTGCGATCGGAACATTACCCCATTTTAGAGGACTCTGAACGCAGCAACTTACGCAGCCTACGACAAATGATCTCCGCTGGCTGAAACTGGATTAAGTGGCGGTACAGCTTTTGCTCTGGCTCGTTCTACGGGGTTCATCCAGCGCTCTATCCGGCTAAATGCCTGGGAGGACAGCAGCGTTAGCACCAGGTAAACCAGCGCAACAGCGGCAAAAATTTCAAATGAGCGATAGTTCTGCGCCACAATCAGTTGACCGCGACGAAACAGTTCCTCAAAGCCAATGATTGCGACCAGACTAGTATCTTTGAGCAGCGTGATGAACTCATTGCCTAAAGGCGGAATCATGCGGCGTAGGGCTTGCGGGAAGATCACGTAGCGCATTGTCTGAACTGGCCCTAGCCCTAGTGACTGAGAGGCTTCTTTCTGCCCTAGTTCAATCGACTGAATCCCGGCTCGTACAATTTCGGCAATGTAAGCGGCGCTATTCAGGCTGAGCGCTAATACAGCAGCGGTGAGGCGATCGAAGGAAAACTGTCGGTCGGCAATGTTGGTAATCACGGCGGGCAGACCAAAGTAAATCATAAAGATCTGCACCAGTAAGGGCGTACCTCTAAAGAAGTCGATGTAGGCCCTTGCGGCCAAGCTGACGATGGGCGACGCAGACAACCGGACAATGCCGATCAGAGAGCCGCCGACCATGCCTAACACAACGGACAAGGCGGTAAGTTGAAGGGTTACGAGTGCGCCGCGCAGTAGGTTAGGGAGGGCATCCAGGATGATTTCTAAGGATTCAAGCACGGGGGGATTCCATTAAGTGCGTGAGTAAGGTGTAGGGTGAGGGCACGAAACCCAACAGAGATACGAGTGTGTTGGGTTTCGCTGTGCTGCACCCAACCTACACATTGAGGCTTACAAATTTGCCTATTCTAGTGGGGCTTCTTCGGGAAGTTCGGGTGGAGCTTCACCAAACCATTTTTGGTAGATCTCCTCGTAAGTACCGTCTTCCAGGATGGTAGCTAGACCAGAGTTGATCGCTTCGGCATTGGGTGAGCCTTTGGGCAGGGCAATGCCGTAAAACTCCTCGGTGACCAGTTCCCCTACGACTTTTACACCGCCAATGTTGCCAGTTTGAATTGCGTAGAGTGTAACCGGAGCGTCGTTGATCACAGCATCAGCATTGCCGTTTGCTAGCTCTTGCAGGGCGAGTGGGGCTGAGTCGAAGGTGCTAACGGTCGCTCCCTCGATTTCTGCTGCTTGGTCTGCGCCTGTTGTGCCGATTTGTACCGCAATTCGTTTGCCTTCCAGGTTTTCTAGGGAGGTAACGTCGGTGTTGTCTTCTGGAACGGCGATCGCCAACCCTGCCTTAAAGTAGGGGCGAGAAAAATCGACGGTTTGTGCCCGTTCTGCGGTGATGGTCATGGAGCTGATTGCAGCATCTACTGTTCCAGCTTGCAGAGCGGGAATGATGCCATCAAACGGAAGCGCCTGAAACTCGACGGTGAATCCGGCAGCTTCCCCGATCGCATTCATCAAATCGATGGAAAATCCTTCATAGTCGCCGCCTTCAGCCTGAGCTTCAAAAGGTGGAAAGGCTGGCTCTGTGGCAACGGTTAGCGTCGTGGCAGCGGCTTCTGAAGTACCCCCTTCTGTTGCTTCGGGAGCCTCTTCCCCATTGGGGCCGCAAGCGGCAATCATGAAAACGCAAACTAAACCAAGGGCAAACTGGCGCAAAAACTGAGATCGAGTGAACTTGAACATACGAGCAACTTTTTTCATACCAAGGTATTTCTCCGTAACCTTCACACCAATACGGGTAGCGGCTTAGACTTTTAGATTCAAACTCAAGACTAAACGGGCATCAAGAATCGCAAGGTGAAGAATTATCTACAATCCACATTGCGATCGCCTAATTCTACAAACTAAAAACTAGCGTGTTGGTAGTCATTCCATCTATCTAGCAACGCTAAGTGTGTTAGCAACTATTAAGGGTGAGAGCAACTTTAGAATCCCTCCCTCATCAGAAGACTTCTAAATCCAGATGAAAGATAACAATAGCGCTGCCCCAGCAATTATTTTTGAGCAAGTAGAAAAAAGATTTGGTGCACTGCAAGTCTTAAATGGCATCAGTGGCTATATCAACCCAGGTGAGGTCGTTGCCGTAATTGGGTCGTCGGGCTGTGGCAAAAGCACCCTGCTGCGCTGCTTTAACCGACTTGAGGCAATCAACGGGGGGCGGCTAATCGTCAATGGCATTGATTTATCGCACCCTGATCTCAGTACGGGAAAGCTGAAGCAGCTTCGAGCCAATGTGGGAATGGTGTTTCAACAGTTCAACCTGTTTCCTCACATGACGGTGCTAGACAACCTGACTCTAGCTCCGCGCAAGGTGCTCAATCAGCCTGCTAAGGAAAGCTCCAGGCTGGCGCGGTTTTATCTGGATAAGGTGGGGCTGTCAGAAAAGGCAGAGGCTTACCCTGACCAGCTCTCTGGTGGGCAAAAGCAGCGGGTGGCGATCGCCCGCGCCCTGTGTATGAAGCCGCAAGTTATGCTGTTTGACGAACCCACTAGCGCCCTCGACCCAGAATTGGTAGGCGAGGTGCTAACTGTCATGCAGCAGTTGGCTGAAGAGGGCATGACGATGGTGATTGTCACCCACGAGATGCAGTTTGCGCGTGAGGTCGCCCATCGGGTGCTGTTTTTGAATAAGGGCTTTGTAGAGGAAGAAGGTGCTGCCCGGCAGGTGTTGACCTACCCGAAGAGCGAGCGTCTTCAAGTATTTCTCAGTCGCATGAATTTTGCCAAAACTTAAGAGGATGAATTCACAAGATTCACTAAAAGCTACGGTTGATTAGGATCAATCCCAAGCGATCGCAACCGTTCTGCCAGGATTGCTGCTTGCTGCTCAGCAGCTTCTCGCTGTTGGCGTTCTTGTTTTAGCTGCGCCGAAGTTTGCTCTAGTTGAGCTGAAGTTCGCTCAGATTGAATGGCTGCTTGCGCTGCTGCCTCTTCAGGCGTTGGCACTTTTTCCCCTTCTAACGTGAAGTAGCGTAGCTGGTTTGTCTCGACTCCTAAGAATAAGCCCAGTTCTTCACTCCAGCGCCATCCTTGATGAGTGGGGGCGATCGCTTGGTACTCATGTCCGTTCAGCCGAAACCCTTCAAACTCAAAAGTCTCTGGCGAGAACCAGAAATATTCAGGAGTGCGAAACCGATCCTGATAGAGAACTTTCTTCAAATTGCGATCAACTGTAGCGGTCGAGTTCGAGAGCAGTTCAATGATCAGGTTGGGGTATTTGCCATCTTCCTCCCACACTACCCAGGCGTTACGAGATCGCTTCTCAGTTTGTTTTACCAAAAAGAAATCAGGTCCTCGAAAGTCCCGGTTCTTGAGTTGCTGCCGACTAAAGTAGATCGTCAGGTTTGCCCCAATGAAGAAATCGTTTTGGTCACGCCACAGCCATTCTAGACAGGTAACTAGCAGCAAAAGCTGCATATAGTGAAGCGAACTCTCCATTTCCGGCTCATCACTCAAAAGCTGACTGGCATCTGGCATCAGTTTTTCTAGTTCCTGGGCAGTTAGAGCCATTGAGTTCCTCAACGTTGCAGATGTGCTTTTATTATGGCGGCAAGGATTGGATTAGTACATGGGTTTTAGTTTTGATTCAGAGATCAGGTGGGAGGAGCCAGTTCTCCCAAAATGGTGAAGCGAATGTGGTTGATTGCCAGGTCGCCAATTGACAGGTCAAAGCTGGCATCTGGAGTCTTTAAAGTCTCAAAGGGAATGCCTTTGGCAATCTCGGCGTGATACCAGGGCAGACCCATGAAAAAGCGTGTAGGGTAAGGACCGCCTTCGATCACATCATCCACGTTGGATTCCATCGGTAGCCAGCCAAAACCAGGAACGTAAAACTCAAGCCAGACGTGGTTAAAGTCAGGCTGCAGAGGCACTCCTTGGCGATCGGCGGGTTGTGGACATTTGTAGCGACCAACCGTTCGGCAGGCGATGCCATTGATTCGGGCTAGCGCTAACAGCAAGCCAACATATTCACCGCAAGAGCCAACACCGCGTTCCAAAGCTACGTCGGGGGTGTCGATGTGCGGCTTGATGCCGTAGGAAAGGCGATCGTAAACGTAGTTGCGGACTTTCAGAATTTTACGCAGCAGGTTGGTTTCGGTGCCGATCGCCTCTTGTGCAGCGGCTTGAATGACGGGCGTATCCATCGCCAACTCATCATCATCCACCAGATAGCGCGACTGAAACTCAGCCGATAGCGCCGGAGCCCGGTCAACGTCATCAAAGGTAAAGCGATATTTGATTCCACGGACTTCTAGCAGCGCTTTCCAGCCAAATAGTCGCCCCTCGTCAGGTTGCAACGAGTCGAATTTGAACACAGCAACACGCTGTCCTTCCTGGATTTCTTCCTGAAAGGGCATTCCAATCGGTTCAACCCGCTTTACGGTCTGGCGTGGTGTGTCTGCGGGCAGGGCAATCCGCCACTCTAAACCGTTAACCTGCACTTCCTCTAGCGGCAGCAGTTCTTCGATATAAGACATTTCGATCAGGTAGCCGTTTGACAGAGCGTAATGCTTGTCTTTGTCAACGTGGAAATGCAGCGGGTGAATAAAGGTGCGATCGCGAAAGCTAAGCTGATAAGGATCTTCGGAGTTAGGATCATCCCGAATGTATGCTTCTTCCCCAGCGTAGGCAACGTAGAGAATTGTTTCCTGGGTTTGGGAATCGGTGTAAAAGGCAATTCCAGAAGGGGAGTCAAACGGGGTGAGAATGCTGAAGTTGACTTCTCCAGTGGCTCGATCCATGCAGTAAACCGTTTGCTCGGTGCGATCGCACACCCACAGTTCTTCATCCCGCACGGACAGGTTTTCAGCTCCCACACCGGGGGCAGCAAACCGTGTAATCTGCTGTCCGGTTCGACGGTCAAAAATGAGAATGTAGCCGGACTTTTGACAAGCAACATACACCGTAGACTGCCACACCGCTACACCATCCGCTGGATAAGGCAAGGTGGCAAAATGCTTGGGCGTAGGGTCAGCTAACGTACACGAAAAGACATCGTGATCTCGCGTAAACCAGATTGTGTCCTCCCACACCGCTAGACCCGCCGCATCAAGAAAATCTTGCACATTGTGAGGGTTAAGGACTGTGGTATTGTCGCTGGCGGGATCGACCTTGACCAAATAGCCTCGCACTGCATCAACCGCAATCAGGTCATCTCCCATTGCAGCTAGACCATGCAGGGCATAAACCCCGATGGGCCTGATCGTTCGATGTTGTGGCGAAAATCGAGACGGCAAGGCGATCGGTTCAGGGGGGGAGTTGGGCTTCAGTTGCTCAGATTGGGTAGAGTCAAGCAGCATAATAGGCGAGCGGTGGTAGGGCGATGGGGTGAAATCCCTCTCATCATAAACAAAACTCTTGGACTGCTAATGTATTGAGGCAAGCAGGTTTGGCAGGATGAGAGATGAGAAGATGAGGGATAAAGGATGAGGGATGAGGCAAGTCCTTATGCTTGGATTGGGCAAGCGATGCAGACGATCCGACGGGCAAATTGGTATCGCGCTGTCAGGACGGTAGAGGGGCGATCAGGTGCAGTGGTCAAGCTAGATGGACGCAAGGTCTTGAATTTTGCCAGTAACGACTACCTGGGGCTGGCGGCAGATGAGCGGCTGATCCGGGCGGCGATCGCTGCGACTCAGGAGTTTGGCACGGGCAGTACAGGTTCTCGCTTAATCACCGGACATCGATCATTGCATCGACAGTTAGAAGGGGCGATCGCCAAGCTAAAGCAAACTGAAGACGCGCTGGTGTTTAGCTCTGGCTATCTGGCAAACCTGGGGACAATTGCTGCTCTAGTAGGGCAACGGGACTTGGTCTTATCGGACGAATACAACCACTCTAGCTTGAAAAACGGGGCAGTTCTCAGCAAGGCAACGGTGCTGGAATATGCTCACTGTGACCTGGCAGATTTGCAGACGAAGCTGGCGCAGCAGCGCGATCGCTTTCGACGTTGCCTGATCATCACCGATAGCGTTTTTAGCATGGATGGCGATCTGTGTCCGCTGCCAGAGTTGTTAAATCTGGCAGACCAGTTTGGCTGTATGGTGCTGGTCGATGAGGCTCACGCGACGGGCGTTTTGGGGGAAACAGGGGCGGGCTGTGTCGAGCACTTTGGTTGCACTGGGCGATCGCTAATTCAGGTAGGCACCTTGAGCAAGGCGTTGGGTAGCCTGGGCGGATATGTAACGGGCAGTGCAGAGCTGATCGACTTTTTGCGAAACCGATCGCCCGGATGGATCTACACTACTGGGCTATCTCCCGCTGATACTGCTGCTGCGCTAGAGGCGATCGCTATCATTCAGCAAGAGCCAGAACGCCGTCAGCAGCTTTGGCAAAACGTTCACCAGCTTCAGCAACAGATCCACGATCGCCCAAGTAATACTTTCCCCAATCGCTTCAAACTGATTCCTAGTGAGTCACCCATTCTTTGCCTACAAGTGTCCGATGCAGAAAAGGCGATCGCCATTGGCCAGCATCTTCAAGAGCAGGGCATTTTTGCTGCCGCTATCCGTCCGCCCACTGTACCTACTAGCCGCATTCGCATTACCGTCATGGCAACGCATCAGCTTTCTCAGATTCAGCGGCTTGTAGAAGCGCTGTTTTCTAACTAGAGATCATCAGAAGGACGAGGATCGAGAAGGCAAAAGCAGATAAGGGCACCGACAAAAGGTGCCCCGACCTATTGGCTATTATCCGACGCACCCAATACTAGAATCGTCCTGGCGTTGGGTTACTGATACCCGCAGCGGGGTTCCCAACAGCTCCCGGAATGCCATAGAAGTCCCAATCCCGAATTCCTCGATTGTTCAAAATCGCTTCGGCAGTGCGGACATCGTCTGACGAACCTTCCAGAACTAAAACGTAGTCTCCCTGTTCGAGGCGATCGCCATAGTATTGCGCCCGCTCTTCGGGAACTCCCCAACCAATCAACGCACCGGCCAAACCGCCCCCGGCGGCACCAATTCCACTGCCTAGCAGGGTATTAGCTAGCACAATACCGACTTCAGCAGCAGGTCCAACTCCGGGAATTGCCAAAACTCCCAATCCACCGATTAAGCCCAGCAGTCCACCAGTGGCAGAACCTGCAACGGCTCCGGCTCCAGCTCCGCCTTTCACCTGCTCTTCCTTCGGATTCATGTCAGCATCAGATATTTGATCTTTGCCCTTCGCGTTACGAGCAATGATCGAAACCCGATCCATGTTGAAACCTGCATCTCTTAGCTCCTGCAGAGCCATTTCTGCATCTTGACGACTGGAGAAGACTCCAATAGCACGTCCGTATTGACCAATAGTCATAACTTTCTCCTTCTGCCTAACAGGTTTCCAACCTGCATCCAGCAAGCTGTGTTTCGTGCTTTTGCGTACAGCTCTATTGTTCTCACTGTGCCTTAGATCTTCATCAGCCCACAGGGATAAGGGAATATCGGCCAATAGAGAGGAAGGATGGAGGATGAGAAAGTAAGAGATGAAGAGCTATGACCAGACGGCCATCACTCCCTACAAGTTTTGCAGAATGGGAATGAATGCTACGGCTCCAGCAATGATCATGAGTCCAGCAGGCATGAATTTACGCGTTTTGGATAGCCGCACTGCAAAAACGATGATGAGTGCAACCGTCACGATCGCCGCTAGCCACAGCCCTCCACTAATTCCAGTCAAGGACAAGATGCCAGCCAAAATCAGCAGTGCGCCGCTGACGCTACCCGAAATAAGAGAAGTTTTGCTCTGCGCCTGAACGTAGCCGATGATGCCGCCCACGATAGAGAGAATGCCGTAGGCGATCGCTGCCACAATAGCTAAATTCATAGGTTCTTGGATTTTTTGGATTTTAAGGATTTAGGGGTTAAATTCTAGCGGAGTAACACGCGCCCATTTACAGTAATGAAATGGATGCCCAAGTCACTCACCCAATTCAATTTCTTCAGCGGCAAGCCGCTTCTTTGCTAATTTACCAGTCTGTCCTTAGCAGCGAAGTTGGAGTAGCTTTTCTTAACCTGCTGCAAGCTTTGCGACAGCCTGACTCCGACGGCATAAACTGTCTTCGAGCCTATGGCGATTGGTTTAATGCTCTGGCGATTCAGCGGCAAAGCTGGCAAGATCACCTGTTGACGCAGCTCCTCCGGGCTGAAAATCCCTTTAGCCAGCAGGCTCAGCGAACCGATTTAGCTAGCTTGCCGCCACCCTTACTGGCGGCTGCCCAGCACGATTTACAGGTTTTGCAACATCTCTATGCCTGTAGTAGTCAGCAACTTAGCCAGTGGGTACAGGCAGCAGCAGCACTACCCGTTGCCCCAACAGCTTGGGATCAAACTCGCACGGGACATCCTCAGGCGGGGTTAGGGGGTATTCGCAAGCTACCACTATGGGTCAAGCTAGAAGGCATTGAAGATTGGTCAGGCGTGCTAGAAGATTTAGCTGCCTATTACCGCAAAGCTGGAGCTGGACTGTTTTCTGAATATCGCGCTGCACGTTGGCAGTTTGGCAAGCTCACAGGAATTCCCTGTCCCGACCTGGTGCGACTTAAGGAATTGACGGGCTACGAGGCGCAGCAGGAGGCGTTAATTAAGAACACAGAAGCGCTGCTGGCGGGCTATCCAGCGCTGCATGTGTTGCTCTATGGCAGTCGCGGCTCGGGCAAATCGTCGCTGGTGAAGGCGATGTTGACTCGCTATGCAGAGCAGGGCTTGCGGCTAATTGAAGTAGCAAAGGCTGACCTTCAAGATTTGCCTGCCATAGTGGATCAGTTGCGAGGAGTGCCACAAAAATTCATTATCTTTGTAGACGATTTGTCCTTTGAGGAAGATGAAGACGCTTATAAAGCGCTTAAAGTCGTTCTCGAAGGAAACCTAACAGCTCGACCGCAGAACATGGTGGTTTACGCCACTTCTAATCGACGGCACTTGATTCGTGAGTTTTTTGGCGATCGCCCCCGCCCCAGCGACGCAGACGAAATTCATAGCTGGGATACGGTGCAAGAAAAGCTCTCGTTTAGCGATCGCTTTGGCTTAACGCTCACCTTTGAACCTGCAGATCAAAAGACCTATCTGGCGATCGTGCATCACCTGGCAAGTTTGGCAGAAATTCCCTTGACAGCCCAGGAACTGGAATATCAGGCGCTGCAATGGGCAACCCGTCACAATGGGCGATCGGGTCGCACTGCCCGCCAGTTCATTGACTTTCTACGTGCGAATCTCTTGTAAAGTACGAGCATGGAGGGATTCGAACCCCCGACCCTCAGGACCGGAACCTGATGCTCTATCCACTGAGCTACATGCCCTTAAACCTGAAGCGAGTATAGCATTTATAGGATTTTCATGCCTTACAAGTTACTATTTGTTTGCCTGGGAAATATTTGCCGCTCTCCTTCTGCGGAAAACATCATGGATCATCTGATTCAGCAGGAAGGATTGAGTGACCAGATTGTCTGCGACTCGGCTGGCACCTCTAGCTACCACATTGGCAGCCCACCCGATCGCCGCATGTCCGCTGCTGCCAACAAACGCGGTATCACCCTCACCGGTCAAGCTCGTCAATTTCATCCTGAAGATTTCGAGAAATTTGACCTGATCTTGGCGATGGACAAAGAAAATCGTCGCGACATCTTAACGCTCGACCTCAAAGAACAATATGGCGACAAGGTTAAGCTGATGTGCGACTTTTGCCGCCATCATCCCGATCAGGAAGTTCCCGATCCTTACTACGGCGGCACTGAAGGTTTCAATTATGTGATCAATTTGCTGCTGGATGCCTGTGAGGGGCTACTGGAGAAGGTAAAGGATGAGATATGAAGCGGTTCATTTCCCGTCCTTCATTCGTCCTTCATTCCTACTCCACCAAGTGATGCTCCATCGCAAACCGTACTAGCTCGGCTCGATTGTTAGTTTCGGTTTTGCGGAGCAGGCTACTCACATATTTTTCGACAGTGCGCGAACTTAGGTGAAGGCGATCGCCAATTTGAGAGTTAGAAAGCCCATCCGTTAGCAGATCTAGCACTTCCCATTCGCGAGGAGTGAGATCGAGGGCAATGGCGATCGCACTTGACTTAGGTTGTTCGTTTGGTAGATGTGGACTTTCGGCTTCTGTGGTGGGCGGTCGCATTCGCCAATCTAGCTGAATCATCTGCACCCGCTCCAGCAAGTTACGAATTACGGCTCCCAATTCTTCTAAATCAAAAGGCTTCGGCAAATAGGCATCACAGCCAAGCTGATAGCCTAGAATTCGCTCTTGAGTATTGGTGCGAGCGGTCAAAAAAATCACAGGCAATAGCCGAAACGCTGGCTGTCGGCGCACCTGTCTTACTAATTCATAGCCATCCATCTGCGGCATTGTGATATCTGTCACAATCAGATGGGGCTGATATTGATCGACCATAGCCAAAGCCTTTCGACCATCCTCAGCCGAAACAACTAAATATCCAGAAAGTTCGAGGTAGTCACTGATTGACAAACGAGTGCCAGGATCATCATCAGCAACAAGGATGGTCAGGGGCATGAGGTGCAGACAAATACATAATCACTCTTAGCCTAAGCCAAGATCGTCCTACGCGATTGCCAGAGGGACGACTTTTCTAAATCATTACACCGGATCAAGCAGAATATGACGTCAAGAGGATCGCTATCTACCTCTTCAGAGTAACGCATCCCCTCAATCTCAATTGCGTCACAAACAGAAAAGCGTAGCCAGGAAGAAAACTGACACATTTTTAGTAAAGCAAAGTCAGTCACGTTGCACAATAAATGGAAGCACCGTATTCGATTTAAACCAAACTTCGGAATTCTTTATATAAAGACCATCGTGATACTATCTGGTTGGTCTGACGACTGCACAGCAGTCACTTTTTCGGCGTGATTTCATGGTGTAGGAGACAACAGGAGTGCAAGAGAGTACCTCTGTGGGGTGTGCCAGTTCCCACTTACAGCGCAGCCAACCTGAGCCCATTCGGGTTGGTGTGATCGGAGTCGGCAGCATGGGACAAAAGCATACTAGAGTTCTCAGTCTGCTAAAAGATGTCGAGCTTGTAGGTGTCTCAGATGTAAACGTTGAGCGAGGTCTAGATACTGCTAGCAAATATCGCGCCCGCTTTTTTGAAGACTATCGCGAGTTACTCAAACATGTTGATGCGGTTTGCATTGCCGTTCCAACGCTGTTGCACCACGTCGTAGGACTGACCTGCCTTCATGCAGGCGTGCATGTACTCATCGAAAAACCGATCGCCGCCAGCATTGCTGAAGCCGAATCACTCGTCAACGCTGCTGCGGAATCACACTGTATTTTGCAGGTCGGTCACATAGAGCGCTTTAACCCTGCTTTTCAGGAACTCAGCAAAGTGCTGAATACTGAAGAATTGCTGGCATTAGAGGCTCATCGCATGAGCCCTTATTCTGACCGAGCCAACGATGTTTCGGTCGTGCTAGATCTGATGATTCATGATATTGATCTGCTGCTAGAGCTAGCAGGTGCGCCCATCGCCAAGCTGACAGCTAGTGGCAGTCGAGCAGCAGATTCAGGCTATCTAGATTATGTGACTGCTACCTTGGGCTTTGCTAATGGCATCGTTGCAACCCTAACGGCTAGCAAGGTAACGCATCGAAAGATTCGCCGCATTGCCGCTCACTGCAAAAATTCTTTGACTGAGGCAGATTTTCTCAACAATGAGATCCTGATCCACCGCCAAACGACCGCAAATTGCCTGACGGACTATGGGCAGGTGCTTTATCGGCAGGATGGGTTAATTGAAAAAGTTTACACCAGCAATATTGAACCGCTTCATGCTGAGCTAGAGCATTTTGTCCACTGTGTTCGAGGGGGAAACCAACCTTCGGTAGGAGGGGAACAAGCCCTTAAAGCTTTGCGCCTGGCTAGCCAAATTGAACAAATGGCAATGGATGGGCAAGTGTGGGAACACTGCGACATTAATCTCAGTACCAATGCTACTGTGAAAATTTCGTAGCCTGCTCAAAACACATTTTCAGGCAACACACTTTTAAGCGATAGTGCCTGAGCTACCAAAATGTCCATCTGAAGTGTCCATCCGATGGATATCAAACTATCAAAACGTTTCAACCAAGGGAATGTTTTTCGGGTTCGGCTTTTCCTAAAGTTGAGTTAGGAGTAGGTGATTTAATAGGTTGAGTGCGATCGCTAGTCTATTTCAGCACGACCTAAAATGCTTTGGTAAGCAACGCTGCAGTTAAATAGAAATATAGTTTTACTGCACTAAGTTAGTTAATACCGCCTCAAATTCTGGGTCAAACTTATGCCCTCACCTTGAATGTTTTATGAGCGCTTTAGGAAGTAGCAACCGCTCAAAAAAATCAGTTTTAATCATCGCTTGCACCGTCTTTACTAACCACAAAACGATTAGCAACGGTTTCGGGTTGAATTGCAGAAAGAATAATGTGACCAGAATCAGTAATAATCACTGCCCGAGTACGACGACCGTATGTAGCATCAACAAGCTGTCCGCGATCGCGAGCGTCAGTAATGATACGTTTAATAGGGGCGGATTCTGGACTCACAATAGCTATCACTCGGTTGGCGGATACGATGTTACCAAAACCGATATTGATCAGCTTAATGTCCATAATAAATAGAATGACCTAGCCGAGTAAAGGTTTAAAAAGTCTTAATCTCAATACTATCGACAAAAAAAATGACCAACAAGCTTAAATTCCCGAAAATCTCCGTTCTTTGCTTTTATTCTCCGTTTTTTCTACCTTTTGACATAAATTCTTTGACTTAAGAGCCTATGATCGGCTAGCCATCCTAATTGAAATTTCTCAAGTTGAATGAAGCGACTGACTCAATTTTGTTGTGATTGGAAAGATGTTCTGCTTTGCAACCCGTTGACTTTACGACTCTCATGGCTGCCTGCGCGGAATTGCAGGCAGATTGGTTGCCTGCTCGACTAGAGCAGGTCTATCAACGCGATCGCCACACCATCGCGTTGGCTCTGCGAACCTTAGATCAGCGAGCCTGGCTGACGCTGTCCTGGCATCCTCAAGCTGCTCGCGTTTGCATTGGCGACCCCCCGCCGCGTGTACCAGATACCTTTACCTTTAGCCAACAGCTTCAGCATCAGCTAAAGGGGTTGGCGCTGGTGACGATTAAGGCGATCGCTCCCTGGGAACGCGTTCTCGACCTGCAGTTTGCCCGTCGCCCGGGCGAAGACGCACTCTGGCATCTTTACGTCGAGATCATGGGCAAATACAGCAACGTGATTTTGACTAACCAGGAAGATCTCATCGTCACGGCGGCGCATCAGGTCAGTTCCCAACAGTCGAGCGTACGCCCAATTCAAACGGGGCAACCTTACGAAGTTCCGCCCGCGCTGACTGATCCTGCTCCCAGCTTGAGTGAGGCTCAATCCCGCTGGCGTGAGCGAATTAGTCTTGTTCCTGGCTCGTTAAAGCGCAATATCCTGAAAAGCTATCGGGGACTCAGTTCTACTCTGATTGCTTCAATGGCACAGGCTGTTGAACTGAAGCCCGATCAACCGACGGATAGCTTAAGCGATCGCCACTGGCAACAGCTATTTGACTGCTGGCAAACCTGGCTACGAGCACTAGAGCAACAGCAGTTTCAACCGGGTTGGCTGATGCAGGGCTATACCGTTATGGGTTGGGGCACTGTTGAACCTGTCAAGTCTGTGCAGGATTTGCTCAACCGCTACTACACTGACCAGCTCAATCAGCAGGAATTTTCACAGCTGCGCCACCAAATTGGACAAAAATTAAGCAACATTCTAAAAAAGTTAAACATTAAAGCGCAGGACTTTCGAACTCGTCTCCAGCAGTCCGACCAGGCAGACGACTATCGAGAACAGGCAGATTTGCTGATGGCGCATCTGCACGAATGGCAACCGGGGATGAAAGCGATCGCCCTGGCTGATTTCACCACCGAAAAACCGATTACCATTCCGCTCAATCCAGAAAAAAACGCCGTCCAAAATGCTCAAGCGCTTTACAAACGACATCAGAAGTTGAAGCGATCGCGAGCGGCGCTAATTCCCTTGTTAGATGAAGTCCAGGCAGAAATCGCTTATTTGGAGCAAGTCGAAGTCGCCATTTCCCAGCCAGAGCAATACCAAACTCCCGATGATCTGCTTTCCCTCGCAGAAATTCGCGATGAACTGATCCAGCAAAAATATCTTGAAGCCCCTGACCGCCGTAGTTCTGCCCCTCCCAGCCCCGATTTTCGTCGGCAGCAAACGCCCGGGGGGCACGAAGTTCTAATTGGACGCAACAACCGCCAAAACGATCAGCTAACTTTCCGTTTGGCGGGAGACTATGACCTCTGGTTTCACGCTCAGGAAATTCCCGGTAGCCATGT
Organism: Leptolyngbya sp. FACHB-541; assembly: GCF_014695875.1. Classification (NCBI taxonomy): domain Bacteria; kingdom Bacillati; phylum Cyanobacteriota; class Cyanophyceae; order Leptolyngbyales; family Leptolyngbyaceae; genus Leptolyngbya; species Leptolyngbya sp. FACHB-541. Next base: position 115,497 of record NZ_JACJPC010000146.1, read on the forward strand.
GCTGCTCAGGCTTCAGGCAGGTGACGTTCCTGATGAAGCAGACCTCCAATTCACGGCTGACCTGACCGCCTACTACAGCCGCGCTCGTCAAAGCGAACAAGTTCCCATTATTTACACTGAACCTAAACACGTCTACAAACCCAAAGGCGCAAAGCCTGGAATCGCCATCTACAAAAACGAACGGGTAATTTGGGGGCAACCTCAGCGGGTGAAGTAGACCGGAATACTGATTCGTATTTCACCGATTTGTATGTCATGAAAAAATGGGCACGAGTCTGCACTCTTTGCCCATTACGTAGTCGCTTACAGCAACGCCATAGACTAAAACACATCACAGCTTAAGCGATGTACTTTTTATCTATGGCGTTGATTTCAAAACTAACGAAATCTTGTCAAAACCTACGGCAGCGGGTGGAACAGCAGGTCAGGGAAAAAGCGGTTAAATTCAATCAAAGCTCCAGCAATAACAAACAGGCAAGCTGTCGCGAACACGGGAGCGGTCGATAGATATTTCAGGAGATACTGCGATTGCATGAATATGCTCCAAACTTCAGAAGATGAATTAAGTTGTCGGTTGTGTAGGTTGGGTTAGCGCTAGCGTAACCCAATAAAACTGAAGTCAATGCTGGATTATCACGAGAGTTCGATCTAACCCAATTCAGCAAGTTTGTCAGCTAGAAGTTAACAGAATTAGCGAGGTGAAATTGGAATTTCTTCTTCTTTCGCGACTAATTCGCCACTCAATAACTCTTTAATGGCTGCTAGGGGCCAAAGGAGAGAAGAGAGGATGATACCAATGGCACGAGGCACATCGATAATGACTTCATTCATTTCAGGGTCTTTTTCACCGCGTACCGAGATTAGGTAAGAGCGACCAGACCAGCCAATCAATCCGGCAATGTAAAGGAAGAGAATGCCAGGAATAAGAAACTCGCCTGCATGATTCAGACGACCATCTACAACCAAATGGGGCAAACCTTCGGGACCACAAAGCAGATTTTCACCGTAGAAATCAAATCGCTTTTTAGCTTGTTCTGTCTTAGCGTTAGAGGCACGCTGTTGAAAAGCGGGGGTGTCAGCGCAGGGGGTTAGCCCAGAGACATCAGCAGAGGCAGGAGGTGCAAAACCTGCCCATAGAAAAAGAACTAGCACTAGAGCAAACAATCGTTGCATGGAATTGTTTCCCTTTATTACAAAAAGCAAAGTCTTTTGTACAAAAAAATTAAGTTATTTGTACAAACAAAGTTGAACTTCAGAGCAATCATACTCTCACAGGGAAACCCAGTAAAGTTAAGCTTTTAAAAGAAATTGATTGAATAGAAATTTGGGCTTTTTTAGCAGCGTATGGCAACGATTTTGGCAATTGAAACGAGTTGTGATGAAACGAGCGTTGCGGTGGTGCGCGATTGCCAGGTGTTGAGCAATGTGGTTTCGTCTCAAATTGCCATTCACCAACAGTATGGCGGCGTGGTGCCAGAGGTGGCATCTCGTCAGCACGTAGAGATCATTAATTGGGCGCTCGCCCATTCCTTGGAGCAGGCTCAACTCGACTGGTCTGGAATTGATGGCATTGCTGCAACCGCTGCACCAGGGTTAGTCGGGGCACTGCTGGTCGGTCTAACGGCTGCAAAAACGCTGGCAATGCTGCATCAAAAGCCATTTCTAGGTGTGCATCACCTGGAAGGGCACATCTACGCTTCCTACTTAAGTGAACCGGCGCTGGAACCCCCGTTTCTCTGTTTGCTTGTCTCTGGGGGGCACACCAGCTTGATCTACGTCAAAGATTGCGGTCACTATGAGACGCTGGGTCAAACCCGTGACGATGCTGCTGGAGAAGCTTTTGACAAAGTAGCAAGGCTGATGAACTTGGGCTATCCGGGTGGACCCGTGATCGATCGACTGGCGGCTGAGGGCAATCCCCAGGCTTTTTCCTTGCCTGAAGGTCAGGTTTCCCTTCCAGAAGGCGGCTACCATCGCTATGACTCTAGCTTCAGTGGCTTAAAAACTGCTGTGCTGCGGTTGTCCCAAAAGCTGCAGCAGTCCGAGGGAGCTTTGCCTGTGGCGGATCTGGCTGCCAGTTTTCAGGATACGGTGGCGCGATCGCTCACCAAACGGGCGATCGCTTGTGCCCTTGACTATGGGCTAGACACCATTGCGGTTGGCGGTGGTGTTGCGGCTAACAAAGGGTTGCGTCGTCGCCTCCAAGCTGCCGCCGCGGAGCGCAATCTGCGTGTGCTGTTTCCGCCTATGCAGTTTTGTACTGATAATGCTGCGATGATTGGCTGTGCAGCCGCCGATCATTTCAACCGGGGACACAGATCACCGCTGACCTTGGGGACGCAATCTCGAATGGCGATCGCCAACGTCATGCAGCTTTATGCGACTTAGGAAATTTCTGAGCCAGGTTTTGTCCTCAAGGGGCAAATGACTGCTTGCTATCACCAAAACCTGATTTAACTCAATCAGAACTCATGCTTCGCGACAATCTTTTGAATTTGAGCTGCCACTTCCTCTGGCTGCTCAACCATCGCCAGGTGTCCACAGTCAGAAATTTCAACCACATTGTTGCCGCAGCATTCAAACGAAGGGTGAAAACTGGCCAAGTGACGAACGTACTGAGGTTCCATGATCGTGTCTTCTGCCCCAGCAATAAAGTACACAGGCTGCTGCAGTCGGGAAACAACCTGGGGCAGACTGTGAACCTCTGTCTCTGTCGTTGAGTCCAGTAGCGTTCCCAGAGCGGCTTCTGGATGTGCCGCGACCCAATCTACTAACCGCTGCTTACCCCACTGCCGCGTTAGTGGACGCGCCACATTCATCCGCGACATTGGCAGATCGAGCAGCGGCAAACGGCAGAGCCAGCGTGGACGCAGCTTGACCAACTGTTGCCCTGCTGCCCGAAACCGCTCAAACTCCTCTTTGAGGTAAATACCACCACCCGAATTTACACACACAACCCCTCTAATTTTCTGGGGTAGCTGATCGGCAGCCCATAGAGAAATACTGCCTCCCAAAGAATGACCTACCAACCAGGCAGTTGAAATTTCAAGCTGCTCCAGCAAAACAGTCAAGTCTTGTGCATAAGCAGCTGGAGCATATCGAGAAGGAACCGTTAAAGTAGCGTTTTGCTTTAGAACACTCGATTGAGCAACTGAACTAGTGCCATCAGGCTGAACTCGGTCGAACTGAGTTGAGCGATCGGATGAGCTGTTCTGCTCAGCAGCAGACATTTGTGGCGATGAAGCTTGACTGGAAGGCTTAGGGGTTACAGCTTGCGAGTGACCAAACCCTCGCAAGTCATAGGATAAGCATTGATAGTGAGGCGATAGCTGCTGAATGGTAGGCCGCCAATATTCACGGCTCAGCAGCCAGCCGTGAACAAAAACCAGAACGACAGAGCTATCTCTGGGAGGAGTTAGCTCATAGGCGTGAGGGACTCCCAGGACATCAACGGTTTTGACCATACTTCTATGGTATCTCGAAGCGCTCTGAAATCTGGCATTTCTGATCGCCTTACTCGTTCATCGTCTTGTAAGTCGCGACAGCCGAAGGCGAGATCCGATTCAAATATCGAAAGATCCAATACTTGAATACTGTATCTAAAATTACAGGAAAGGTTGCAATAAACAAGAAAATAAAATCTCGATTGGCAGGCAGTCCTAAGTGTCTAGAAACCCCCTCCAAGATGACTTCCCATCCATGAGGTGAGTGAAAACCGACGAAGGTATCAGTCAACAAAATAATAATAAAGGCTTTAGCGCTATCGCTAAGTCCATAAACCAACTCATCAAAAAATGACTTTAAAACTTCAATCTCTCGTTTGCTGAAGTAAATAACACCTGTAAATGCAATTAAAGAGATTAAGTCAGAAAAAACATTTTTAATTGCGTTAGAGCTTCTCTGGCGATATTCCTCCTCGATCTCAGATGCCCTGTGTCGTAATACTTCTGCGATCGCCTCTTCAGAAATAGGTGGAGCCTTACCAATGAAACTTTCAAACCTAATTCTCTCCTCATATCGGTGCAGTTCGTCTAGTGCCTCTTCTTCCATTTCTGCATTGAGAAAAACTTCAGCCTGCTCCTCATCTCGGAGAGAGTCAACCAAAGGTCCGATTAGAAAGTTCTTCGAGATTTGCTGAGTCAGTAGTGGAATGATAATGAGCAGCAGAATGAATCTTAAGGAAATAACGGTTCTGGCTTTAGAGCTACGGAAACTATCAACAACCTGCTCTTCCGCTTTAGGATCGAGTTCTCGTTTAATTCGATCTACCGTTCTTAGAATCGACCTGGGCAAAACTCCAGTTTTATCAGCAATAGAATCACCGTCGGTTGATAAATCTGGCTTAGGCTGCTTCTTGGCTGACTGATCCGGTGAATTATTTTGAGGTTCAATACGCCCTGACTGTCGCACTTTTACATCAGTAATCTGAGTGGATTCCGAAATTGAAATTAAGGAGGAAGGCTTTTGTCTGACAGAACTATAGCGAGCAAGAACCTCATCTACTATTCTGAGCTTCTTCAGAATAAGACCGGGTTTGTCGATAATGCTGATTGCACGTAAATCAGCATTTTCTTCTAACTGAATCTCGGTAATTTTTTGATTGGGAATCTGCAAAATGGAACTGCTGGTTTTGAACTCTGCCAGCCTCACTTTTGCAATGTTCAGGTACTTCGTTAGTTCTGATTGAAAGTAATCCTGTGCGCTCTTGCTATAAGTTCCATAGTCAGTCGATATTTTACTGCCACCAAAATGGGCATCTTCGATCGCTTTGATTCTTAAAGCGGCTTCATACGCCTCGTCTAAGGCACGCTCTGGTGTTCTCAGAAACCACTGATTAGCACCCTGCAAGTACCCTTTAATCGTTGCCAAAAGAGATGTTTTCATATGCGGTTTAGCGGGTGCCTGACATGTTTTCTAGCAGCTTATGTCTAAAGATATTCAACTTTTGTGTTTAAACAATCCAATTTATTCATACTAATCTTGAAGGAGTTGTGAAAGGGGTCCCTGACGAAGTGCTTTTCTCACGGACTGTTCGTCTTACTGTTGATTTAGGACCGCTGTAGATTTGGCAGGCAAGTAAACTTCAAGCTCAATAAACCTTGATAATGCCTAACTTATAATAAGGCTAGAAAACTTCCTAGTATTTAAAGGTTAAGGTACGTAGTATCATATCAAATCCGTCCTCCAGCTCATCCGTTGTGACTGCCTCTGTTTGGCTCGTCGGCTCAACTCGTAGTGGTAAGACGAGTCGCTTGATTGAGCAATTTCAGGTTCTAGCCCAGTTTTTTGCAGAACAGCCTCATCCTCATCCGGCTCCTGCTACGTTGGTCTTTGCTGCCAATGGAGATAATCGGATTGACCTGGCAGACCGCATTGCAGTAGCCACTCAAGCTCAATTTCCCTTTGATTCCACAACTCCACTTGGCTTTTTCCAGAGTGAGGTTGTGCTGTTTTGGCCTCTGCTGGCACAACAGTTGGGCTTAAAGACTCAATTTCCGCTGCGGCTGCGACCTGAGACTGAGCAGGAATTAGCGACGCGGCTATGGCGACCTGAGCTAGATGACGGACGGCTTAGTCAGGAAGGGGTAAGTGAGTATTATCTAGTGCGTCGGACACTCGATTTGCTGCAGCTAGCCGCAAGTGGGGGCATCCCCACAGAGGACATTGCCAGCGTCTTAAAGGATGGGTTCGCGGGGCAGGAGGGGTCGTCTGACCTCTGGGACTGTATGCAGGAAGTGTTGCTGCGCTGGCAGACGTGGTGTCTGGAGCGAGGACTGCTGACCTATGGGATTATTTCTCAGCTTTACTGGCGATATTTGTTGCCGCATCCCACTTATCAACAGCAGCTTAAACGCCGCTATCGGGCGATCGCCGCTGATGATGTGGATGAATACCCGGCGATCGCCCGTTTCCTCTTCGAGTTTTTGCTCGATCAGGGTATTCCCGGCGTGTTTAGCTATAACCCAGACGGTTCAATTCGATTAGGTTTGGGCGCTGATCCTGACTATCTAGCTGGATTAGCTGCACGGTGTCAGGTTGAAACCTTATCTCCCCAACCAGACAGTTTGACTGAAACCTGGGGTGAAACGATAGTGAACTGGATTCAAGAACCGCTATCGCTACCCGAGCTGCCAGATTCTATCTATTCAATTCAAACCACTTCTAGAGCACAACTGCTGCGCCAGACGGCAGAAGTGATCACAACGGCAATTCACTCTGGGCAGGTGCAGCCTCAGGAAGTAGCGGTGATTGGACCCGGTCTGGATGCGATCGCCCGATACACGCTGCGAGAAATTTTGACCAGTCGGGCGATCGCCGTCGAATCACTCAACGATCAGCAGCCGCTCAACAGTTCCCCCATGATTCGCGCTTTGCTAACCCTGATGGCATTTATCTATCCGGGGCTAGGGCATTTGATCAACCGCGATGCCGTTTCTGAAATGTTGGTCGTGCTGAGCCAAACTCCTGCCTTTGATGCGGGGCGATCGGGACTCGACCTAGCGAGAATTGATCCTGTGCGGGCAGGGTTACTAACCGACCACTGCTATCTTCCTGACTCCGAGCACCCCCAACTCCTTCCCGCTAATGCCTTCCCTCGCTGGGATCGGTTGGGTTACCAAGCAACTAGCTTCTATACCGACCTACTGCAATGGGTCGAGACGCAACAAATTCAGCAGCAACAACGCCTAATCCCTAATCCTGTTGTTCTGCTCGATCGTGCTACTCAGCGCTTCCTCTCGGGTGGTAGCAACTTACCCTACGACCAACTTGCCGCCCTCAGAGAACTGATGGAAACCGCCCAACATTACTGGGAGGTAGATAATCGGCTAAGACAAGCTGATGCAGCAGGTTCCGTAGCAAGTCGGGCAGAATCTCCAGTCTCTGCCAGCGTCGGACACTTCATTCAGCTACTGCGTGCCGGGACGATAACAGCAGACCCTTTTCCCGCTCGTCCAATTGGACCAACGAGTCAGGCAGTCACCCTGGCGACCATCTTTCAATACCGCTCAAACCGTCGTTTTCATCGCTGGCACTTCTGGCTTGATGCAGGTTCTGCCCTTTGGCTAACGGGGGGTGGACCTTTATTTGGCGCACCTCTATTTTTGCAATCTTGGTCAGGACGCCCCTGGACAGCGGCCGAAGCCACGGAAGCCGATCAGCAACGCCTCCAGCGCCAAATCTTAGACCTTCTTGGTCGAGTGGGTGAACGAGTCTACTTGTGCCACAGTGAACTAGCCACCAACGGGCAAGAGCAAAACGGGCCGCTACTCAACCTGGCAAATTCTGCCACAGCAGCCGTCTCTGAATATGCTCTAGAGGAATATGCTCCAGAGTTGGTTTGACAAAAGTGTTCAACTCAGTGCAAGTCATTCAATAAATTCCACCCGATAGAAATTTCTTTGTTTTCGCCGTTACCGCTTCCGTTGCCATCTGTATAATGTCCTGGTATTCACAAGATGGCAGTATCGATGATTTGATTTTTGTGTAAATACGGGCATTCTGCCCGTATTTACACAAAAATCTGAACACACTCCAGTATCAGCGTCCGGTAAAATCGCTTCAGCGAGTCGAGAAACTAAATCGTGATTGCAGTGTATCCTGGTAGTTTCGATCCGATTACGCTGGGTCATCTGGATATCATTGAGCGAGGCTGTCAGCTCTTTGATCAGGTGATTGTGCTGGTATCGACGAACCCTAACAAAACGCCGCTGTTTTCAGCGCAGAAACGGATAGAGCAAATTTGCTTGACCACCCGTCATCTGCCCAACGTTGAAGTTGATAGCTTTGACGGTTTGACTGTAACCTATGCAAAAATGCGAAAAGCTGGGGTGCTGTTGCGGGGTCTTCGAGTCCTCTCTGATTTTGAGAAGGAACTCCAGATGGCTCATACAAACAAAACGCTCTCAGACGATGTTGAAACCGTTTTTCTAGCCACTTCAAACGAGTACAGCTTTCTGAGTAGCAGCCTAGTTAAAGAAATCGCTAGGTTTGGTGGTCCTGTAGATCATCTTGTCCCTCAACCCGTTGCCCTGGATATCCATCGATGTTACGCCAAGACTCCGACCGTATTAGCCCCGACCGTAGCGGAAGTACCCCACACGCCGGAGTCTCCGCTGGAGGTTCCTACGGAGATGCAGCCCGAATAGGCGGCCTTGATATCCAGCGAGAGCTCAATAAACTGGAAGAAATGATCCTCGACAGTCCCCGAATTCCTCTGAGCAAGCGGACTTTGGTGGATGAAGAGCAGTTGCTCGATCAACTTGACTTAATTCGACTGAACCTGCCAACGGCATTCCAAGAAGCGGCAGAAGTGGTTTGTCACAAGGAAGACTTGTTGTCAGAAGCAGAGCAGTATGCTCAAGAAATTTTGGAAACTGCAGAGCGACGAGCCGCCCAAATCTTGGATGAGATGGGTTTAATTCGGCAAGCTGAGCTAGAAGCACAACAAATTCGGCAGCGGGTGCAGCAGGAATGTGAAGCCGCACAAGAGCAAACGATGGCTGATATTGATCGAATGCGCCGCCAAGCTCAGCAGGAATTAGAGGAAATTAGGAAGCGAGCGATCGCCGAATCCGAGGAGATCCAGCAAGGCGCAGATGACTATGCTGATAGCGTCCTCAAAGGCATGGAGCAACAGCTTAGCGACATGATCCGCGTCATTCGCAATGGTCGTCAACAGCTTCACCCAGAGCCACCTGGTCCGCAAAAGCCACGGGAATCTAGCAGCCCCTCTGCAAATCGCCCTACCCCAGCTCAAAAATCTGCGTCAGAGCGATCGAAGAGCTAGTAGTCTAGACTTCTGTAGGAAGACAATTTGTAGGAAGGCAAACCATGCGGCTGTCACAGATGCTCTTTTTAACCCTGCGGGAAGATCCAGCAGAGGCAGAAATTCCCAGTCATAAACTGCTGCTGCGGGCAGGATACATGAGGCGAGTTGGCAGTGGTCTTTATGCCTACCTACCGCTGCTGTGGCGTGTCCTCAAGAAAGTCTCACAAATTGTGCGGGAAGAAATGGACGCTGCCGGAGCACAGGAATGCTTGCTAACTCAGTTGCAGCCCTCAGAGCTATGGCGCGAATCGGGTCGGTGGGATACCTATACCAAAGCCGAAGGCATCATGTTTGCCTTAAAAGATCGGCAGGATCGCGAATTGGGGCTAGGTCCAACCCATGAAGAAGTCGTGACGGCGATCGCCCGTGACATGATCCGCTCCTACCGTCAGTTGCCGGTCAACCTCTATCAGATTCAAAGCAAATTCCGAGATGAAATCCGCCCCCGCTTTGGTCTGATGCGTGGGCGAGAATTCATTATGAAAGATGCCTACTCCTTTGATATGGATGAGGCAGGCATGAAAAAGTCCTACGAAAAGATGTATCACGCTTACAACAACATCTTTCGGCGGTCCGGATTGGCATTTCGGGCTGTCGAGGCAGATTCGGGGGCGATCGGTGGTTCCGGTTCCCAGGAGTTCATGATTCTAGCGGACGCAGGGGAAGACGAAGTTCTCTACACGGAGGACGGCAAATACTCTGCCAACGTCGAAAAAGCGGTTTCCTTACCGCTCGATGCTGAACCTTCCGGTTTCAAGAAATACGAGAAATTAGAAACCCCTGGAACGCCAACCATCGCTACCCTCTGCGATTTCCTCAAGTGTTCACCCACGCAGATCGTCAAAAACGTACTTTACCAGGTGACGTACAACAACGGCATGAACGTGCTGGTGTTAGTCAGCATCCGGGGCGATCAGGATGTCAACGAAGTGAAATTGCAAAATGAACTGGTAAAACAGGCAGATCAGTACGGTGGCAGCACAGTGATTGCGCTAACCGTTCCTGATGCTGAGTCCCAACAAAAGTGGGCGGCAAAACCCTTGCCGCTAGGTTACATTGCTCCTGATTTGGGTGATGATTACATTCAGTCATCCAAAAATTTAGCTCCAAAGTTTTTGCGAATAGTAGACCCAACCGCAGTTGAGCTAAAAAACTTTGCGACAGGAGCAAATGAATCAGGGCATCACGTCGTTGGGGCAAATTGGGGTGAGCAGTTTCAGCTTCCCAAGCTAGCTGTAGATTTGAGAAAAGCCCAAGCAGGCGATCGCGCCCTACATGACTCCAGCCAAACCCTCCAAAGTGCCAGAGGCATTGAAGTTGGTCACATTTTCCAACTCGGCTTGAAATATTCCAAGTCAATGGGTGCAACCTACACGACTGAGCAGGGTGAACCCGCTCCCATGTACATGGGCTGCTACGGGGTGGGTGTGTCTCGACTGGCACAGGCGGCCGTTGAGCAATCCTACGATAAGGATGGAATCATCTGGCCCGTGGCGATCGCTCCCTATCATGCGATCGTTGTCATTCCCAACATTGCCGATGCCAACCAGGTAGAAGTGGCTGAAAAGCTGTATACCGAACTGAATCAGGCTGGTGTAGAAACCTTGCTCGACGACCGCGACGAACGGGCCGGAGTCAAATTTAAAGATGCTGACCTGGTCGGTATTCCGTTTCGGATTGTGACGGGGCGATCGCTCCAGTCTGGCAAAGTCGAAGTGGTCAAACGTGCTACCCGCGAATCTGAAGAAATTGCTCTGGATCAAGTGCTGCCTACCCTCAAGCAATGGATCGCTGAAGCTCTCTCTTAACCCGATATGGAATTCTTCACCATTCTTCTGTCCGGCTTGCTGGGTATTCTTTCCCCAGCTGGCTTGGTTATCGACAGCGTAGCTGAAAATGCTATCCGCGATCAGTTAGAGGACGTTGAGCAGCTAGAAGTCCGGGTGGATAACGCACCCAGCTACCAAATCTTGCAGGGTAAAGTTCAGCGAGTCAGAATTGCTGGACGTGGACTCTTTCCTGTAGAGGCTTTGCGAATCGACACGGTGGAAGTGGAGACAGATGCGATCGCCATCGATCCTGATCGCCTCCAGGAGGGTCAGGCTGCGCTGGAGCAACCCTTGCAGGCAGGAATCCGACTGGTATTAAAGCAAGCAGACTTAAACCAGGCTTTGCAATCTCCTGAAATTGCCGAACAGTTGCGTGATTTTAGCGTCAATCTAGTTAGCCGTTCAGGAGCCGAGGAATTACAGCGCTATGACTTTATTGACCCGCAGATAGAGTTCATAGACAACGATTCCGCAGGTAGCACGGTTCTGGGTCGCATACGAATCCAAGTCATTCTACGAGAACAGGAAACTCAAGAAGATTTGCAAATTCTTGCAGAGTTGGGATTAGAAAAGACCTCAGCCCTACAGCTTCAGATTGTTGAGCCAATCGTCCGTGCCAATGGAGAACCCGTTCCGCGACAGCTTATTCAACCCTTGATTGACGGCATCAACCAACAGCTCAACCTGAATAATTTAGAAACTTTTGGCATCACAGCTCGACTTCTACAGGTAGAGTTAACCCCTGAAGCGCTGAATTTAGCTGCATTTGTTCAAATTCGTCGGCCTTGAACTCCGGAAACCAGGTTAGCACTGCTGTAGTTAGAGAGCTGAGATAAATTCAACCCCTTTCGAGTTAAATCAGGGCTTCCTCAACTCTCACGCTGTTTGTTATTCAGGAGGAACCTGCTATGCGTGATCATCAGCCATCAGATCAGCCAACCCGTCAGTCACTAGAATCATCGGACTACCCACAGCCAGAGACAGAATCGTTTCCTGAAGGTAATCGGCTCTCTCGTCGCATTCCACTTGGATTACTCGCAGGAATATCTGCCGTCGTTGTGCTAACAGGCAGCGCTACAGCCTGGTGGACATGGAACTTTGCGGCTAGGAATGCTGACCCTAGCAAAACTGCTCCTGCTACCATACAGCCCTCCCCAGTGGAATTGCCCGCGACAAACGTTCCCATAGAATCCCCTGCCGCTCAAGCACCTGAACCCCAGCCCAGCACTGTAGAAGAGCAAACTGCTGAAGTTTACTGGCTGGATGTCAATGCTGAACAGTTAGAACTAGTCGCTAGTCCAGTTTCACTGCCAACTGATCAGCCTGACGAGGCACTGAAAGTAGTATTTGAAGATTTGCTCCAAGGACCAAGCGAATCAGCAGCGTTCTCCGAAATTCCTGAAGGAACTGAACTACGCGAGGTAACCGTTGAGAGTGACGGGGTTCATATTGACCTATCTGAGGACTTTACCCTCGGCGGTGGTAGTGCATCTATGACGGGCAGGTTGGGACAAATAGTCTATACCGCCACTAGCCTGGAACCAGAAGCCAACGTTTGGATCTCGGTAGAAGGAGAACCCCTAGAAGTACTAGGTGGAGAGGGTTTAGTCGTTGACCAGCCAATGACCCGTGATGGCTTTGAGCAGAACTTTGCCCTCTAGAGCAATTTGCCGGAAGCACCAGCAATCCTAGATTTAGCTGTAAAGATAGGTGGTCTGTGAGAGACACCCCTTGCTAGGGGACACTCTCACAGCCTATTTTGGATTGCTATAGTGTCAGGCTGCTGTCTGCTAGTTAGGGTAAAGGCCCGGAAGTGTCTGGCCTGCTGCTCAATGCGGGTGGCAAGGCGATCGCACACCAAGCTGCACAATTCAAAAATCAGATCGTCTTCCACACTGTAGTAAGCTGAGGTGCCAACGCTGCGGCGGCTGAGAATGCCAGCCTGCAACATGACCTTCAAGTGTTTAGAAACATTGGCCTGACTAGTTGCAGTTGCCTCAACCAGGTCTTGAACACACTTTTCACCATCTCGCAGTGAGTTCAAGAGTTTCAGACGCATCGGTTCACTCAACACACCGAAGTACTCAGCAACTTGCTGCACAATTTCTGGCGGTACAGACTCGGCTGGTTTCATGCAAATCTAACCCCGAAAGGACTGATCCCAGATTGTACCAGTCAACCCATCTATGCCAATAGAGTAATAGAACACAAGCGGAGCACGTTCTATGTAGCAATACGAAAGGTTGACTAGGCTAAATCACTAGAATTGCGTAAACGGATAAGCTGACGGCGCATTTGGGGCGATGCTTCCACCTCAGGTAGCTCTTTTGCCTCAACATGGATCTGAACTGGTTCCAGATACTCGTCAGCTCCACAGGTGAACGCATCTAGCAACATTTCTAGAAGCTCCTCGCGATCGCACAGAACGCCCTTCTCCTCAATCAGCCTGAACTTGAGGCGAATCTCACAATCGTAGACACCAACTTCAGTGCTAACAGGCTGATACTCTAAAGAACTAGATTTCATCTGAGAAACAGCACCTGTTGTGCTGCGATTAAGAGGGTAGTTTCCAGATCTGGTTCAACAAAAGTTTCATCAATTTTGCTTTTGCAATTGACCTGCCTTTAAAGACTTACTGCTTAAAGATAGGGACTTCTTGCTGTGCAGGGCTTGGCGTTTGTTGCTTAGACTTAAAGTAGCATTCCCTTGAAGATGATTAGATCCGCTAATTAGCTGAATTCAAATTACTTGGTTGTTAAAGCTTTTATATTGAATCAGCGGTAGCTTCACCATTCCCTAACACAAGTAGATCTGTATCGTCGAATTAGTAATGAACGCTTACTAACGCTATTTTCTACTCTTCAGGCTAGGGCATTCATAAAATCTCTGTAAGGACTCTTTAATGCCTTTACAGAGGCTTTAAACCAGATTTTAGTTGAATGTTTAACTACCTAGAAAGTACCATTTTGCCGCCTACGCTTGGTTCTCAATAAGTTTGGTAAATTAGACATCTCTGCCTTCGGATAGCTTCAGACCCCGCAGGCTACCTGAGTTGTGCCGAATGTATGTGGTAGGGCATTTCTCAAACTGCAGGTGAAAAGATGTCCTGGTTCAGACTATTATGATATGAAAACAAACGTTAAATACGCCTGGTTCTAGCCTCTTTAATGCAGGTTCAATCAAGCATCCGTCGCCACATTTTACACTTGACTTAAGCTTGTACTGATCAACAACTTAAAGCTGAATGTACTTTTTTTGACACCTTGCTTTTCCAGCGAAGCAATCTGTTACAAACACCTTGCTTTGCTAATAGCGAAACTGGCTTCAGTGTTTAATTCAGTAGTAATCAATTTTCTGATACAGGCATTAGCAGGGTAACTGAGAATTCAATATGGTACAGGTAGGACTTATGCTACATCGAATGGTTAGCAGTCCAGCTTTGATTTGAAACAATGTGTGAAGAAGACGAAAGAAGTTGGAGGAAGGGTAGACTCTCAACCCTTTCAGCAAGTCCATTCCTTGGGGTGGTAGTGTGAACAATCCTGGCAAGGCCCAAGTGGATTTACGGCGCAGCGAATATAGCTGGAGCGGGCATTAAATTGGCAGGTAATGTCACCAATGATGTAACCCATTCCTTCCACATAGTGTTGGTCAGGGGCAAGATGGAAATTGGGCAGACCCCGACTGGCAGTTGAGTGAAGGGCTAACCGAAGTCTCTCTTGGGCTTGAGCGTCTACGCGACGCATGACCCAGATTGAGAATAGGGAGGGGGTCAAGCCAAGAATGAGAATTAGGAGTGCAACTAACACGGCTTTCTGGTTTGACGATGGAGCTAAGTGAACGAGCAGGACTGGATTCTACCTACTTTCTTGTCCTTAAGTGGGGAAAAGCTTTTGGACTTATTCTGAATCTAACGCTATTGAATCTGCAAGATTAGCCGCGCCAGGTTGAGATAAATCAGGACTCCCAATACGTCTACGGCAGTTGTGATGAATGGAGCGGACATTAGAGCGGGATCAAGACCGATAGTCTGGAAGAGAAACGGTAAGGTTGATCCTGCAACTGAAGCCAGAATTGAAATGGCAACCAGGCTAACTCCAACAGCGATCGCCACAACCCAGCTTCCCTGAAGCACATAGGCCCAGACCAGCACGACCAGTCCCAGCATTAAACCCAGGAAAGTTCCTGCGATCGCCTCTCGACGAATCACCCGCAGGGCTTTTTTACCCTGAATTTCATCCGTATTTAGTCCTCGAATCACGACAGTGGAAGATTGTGCACCAACATTTCCACCCGTACCGATCAGGAGAGGAATAAATGCTGCTAGTGCTACAACCTGCTGCAAAATTTCCTGCTGACTGCGAATTACAGCACTGGTCGCAGTATTGGTAATCAGCAGCACAAACAACCAAACAACCCGTCTGCGAGCTACAGTCAGCAAATTCGTTTGGAAATAGCTGTCATCACCGGACTGCACGCCACCCAAGGTATAAATATCTTCCGTTGTTTCCTCTTCCAGGATGTCGAGCACGTCGTCTACGGTAATGATTCCGACTAGACGCTGTTCTGCATCGACGACGGGCACTGCGAGGAAGTCATAGCGTTGAATGATTCGAGCGGCTTCTTCTTGATCGGTGTCGGTCTGGACGTAGACGATTTCCCGAGTCAGGACATCGCCAATCTTTTGGTCTGGTTGGGCTGTCACTAGGGCGCGGAGGGAAAGGGTCCCGATTAAACGACGAGCAGCATCAGTGACGTAGAGGTAGTAAATGGTTTCACTGACGTTAGCCAGGCTGCGGATGCGTTCAAGGGACTGAGCGACTGTCCATCCTTCTTTAAGGGAAACGTACTCCGGAGTCATAATTCGCCCGGCGGTGCCCGATTCGTAGCCTAACAGCAAGGCTGTAGCGCGACGTTCTTCTAGGCTAAGCTGCTCCAGGATGCGGGTAACGACTTTGGCAGGCAATTCGTCAAACAGGCGCACTCGATCGTCGGGCGACATTTTATCGACGATGTCGAGTACGTCTTGCCGCTTAAATTCTTCGATCAGCGTTTGCTGGACGGTCGAATCAAGATATTCGTAGACTTCAATCGCCTCACTTTTAGAAAGTAAGCGAAAGGCGATCGCCTGCATCGGTTCGGGCAGTCCTTCGATCGCTTCAGCAATATCCGCAGGCTGAACGGGTACGAGCAGTGCTTTGGCTCCGATCAGGTTTCCCTGTTCTAAAAGAGCCTGAAGTTGCGATCGCACCAATTCTCGCAATTCTCTACGAGAAAAACTTTGAAGAGCAGTGGATGAATTGTCGTTGTCGATAGTCAATGCTCTAAATTTTTTCCTCTATGAGTCTGTGCCTATTGTGGCTCTACCCATAATTTCCCATAACGTTTGTTGCTTGACTACAGCAACCGCTCATCAATTTGGTAAACCAGTGTAGGGTTTGCAGGTTCTTACTTTAGCCCGATGCTATCAATTCTGTCGGAAGTTAGTTTGAAAGTGCAGCCGTCATCACCTTTGAGATGAAGTTTGCCCAGAACTGATGTGACTAAAGGAGAGAGGCACATGAACTCTGAGACTAGAACCCCCGAAATTACCGCAATTACAACGACTCCTGAAACAACTGCGGTCGTGCAAATTAGTCCTGAGACGGAGGCATTGGTAAAGCAGGAAATGCCAAACAAGCCAGAAGAGGCTCAGCGTGAAACGATGGCTTTGATTGAAGCTATCAAAAGACGTGCTCAGCTGTCAGTGCAAGAAGCGAGGGATGTGACGCTTGACTCTTACCTGACAGCAGTTCGGCAAGCTAGAGAAGCAGTGGAGCAAAACAAGCCCCTAGTCGATCCGGTGCAAGTTGAAAAGTCGGTTGAATTAGTCCAACGACAGGCAGAAATGAATTGGAGCGTGATTGTTTCCGAAATTGAATCTTTGGGGGTGCAATTAGTTGACGCAGCCAGGGATGCTTGGAATACGTTGATGAATTCAGACCACAAGCGCTAATCAAGAGATCTTCGAGGAGTATGGGAACGAACGTCCGTTCGTTCCCACTCAGCTACTTTTGATATGGAGCAGGAATTGTCCGGAGATCTTGTTGGGGAGAATCTTTTGCAAAGGCAAGGTGAATTGCCTCCCTACCGGAGCGAAAAGAATAGGACTCTGATTTTTCTGATCGGGATCGCAACGAATGCTAGATAATGGAAGGGTTTTTACTTAGGCCCTTCAGTTTCAACTCATAGCCATGCGAACCCATTACTGCGGTCAACTCCGACCTGAACATATTGGAGAGACGGTTACTCTATTTGGTTGGGTAGACCGTCGCCGCGATCATGGCGGAGTCATTTTTTTGGATTTACGCGATCGCACTGGAATTGCCCAGATTGTCAGCGATCCCGAACGTACGCCTGCTTCCTATGAAACCGCAGGTAATTTGCGAAACGAATATGTAGTCAAAATCACAGGGCGCGTTACTCGTCGTCCTGATGAATCGCTGAATTCTCGCATTCCCACAGGCGAAGTCGAGGTATACGCTGACCAGATTGAACTGCTGAATGCGGTGCGAAAACAGTTGCCGTTCCAGGTCTCCACTGCTGATGCGGAACCTGTGCGAGAAGAACTGCGGTTGAAGTATCGCTATCTCGATTTGCGGCGCGATCGCATGACGCGAAACCTGCAGCTGCGCCACCAGGTTGTCAAAGCCATTCGCCGTTACCTGGAAGATCAGGAAGGTTTCATCGAAGTCGAAACCCCAATGCTGACACGCTCCACCCCAGAAGGCGCACGAGATTTTCTATTACCGAGTCGGGTCAATCCAGGAGATTGGTTTGCGCTGCCGCAGTCGCCACAGCTGTTTAAGCAAATTTTGATGGTGTCGGGGTGCGATCGCTACTATCAAATCGCTCGCTGCTTCCGGGATGAAGACCTAAGAGCAGATCGTCAGCCCGAATTTACTCAACTGGACATGGAAATGAGCTTTATGTCGCAGGAGGAAATTCTTGATCTGAATGAAAAACTGGTCTGCCACATCTTTAAAGCAATTAAAAACATCGACATCTCGCGCCCGTTTCCACGACTTACTTATGCTGAGGCGATGGATCGCTACGGCTGCGATAAACCCGACACTCGTTATGATCTGGAACTGGTGAACGTTTCTGATCTGGTCAAAGATTCTGGCTTTAAGGTGTTTTCGGCAGCCGTTAGCAGTGGCGGAATTGTCAAAGTTCTGCCGATTCCCAATGGCAACGCCGCGATTTCTAATGTACGAATCAAACCCGGTGGCGATTTATTCAAAGAAGCCAGTGAAGCTGGAGCAAAGGGGCTTGCCTACATTCGGGTGCGCGAGGACGGTGAAATTGACACGATCGGAGCCATTAAAGACAACCTCACCGACGCACAGAAGCAAGAACTTTTGAGCCGCACCGGAGCCGCCCCAGGGCACTTGCTGCTATTTGGCGCAGGGGATGCCGCAACGGTAAACAAAACGCTCGATCGCTTGCGTCAGGTCGTAGCGCGTGAACTGAAGCTGATCGATCCCGACAAGATTAACTTGCTCTGGGTAACAGACTTCCCCATGTTCGAGTGGAATGCCGACGAGAAACGGTTGGAAGCACTGCACCATCCCTTCACTGCCCCCCATCCTGACGATGCTCACGACCTGAAAACTGCCCATGCCCAGGCGTATGACTTGGTCTATAACGGCTTTGAGGTGGGTGGAGGCAGCCTGCGAATTTATCAGCCCGATTTGCAGCGACAGGTCTTTGAAACAATCGGTTTGTCGCCCGAAGAGGCATATAGCAAATTTGGTTTCTTGCTAGAAGCGTTTGAGTATGGCACTCCGCCCCATGGAGGAATTGCCTACGGGCTGGATCGACTGGTGATGCTGCTAGCGGGTGAAGAGTCAATCCGAGATGCGATCGCCTTCCCCAAAACCCAGCAAGCTCGCTGCCTCCTCACCAATGCCCCCTCTAGTGTCGACGAAAAGCAGCTAAAAGAACTGCACGTCGCTTCAACCTACAAACCCAAACCTAAAGCAGAATGAAACGAATCGTCACGGTAATCACCCTGATGCTGATGATCTGGGCTGCCTTCACTTTTCCAGTGTGGGCAGCCAACACTGCCAACGGTGCCCAAATTTTTGAAGCACGTTGTGCAGGCTGTCACATTAACGGTGGCAACATCATCCGACGTGGCAAAAACCTAAAGCTAAAGGCGCTGCGGCGTAACCAGATGGATTCACTGGAGGCGATCGCTCAAATTGTTACCAACGGCAAGCGTCCGATGGCAGCCTATGGCGATCGCCTCACCCTCGAAGAAATCGAAGACGTTTCAGCGTATGTGCTGGAACAAGCAGAGAAAGATTGGAAATAAATAAGCGTTAGGAGAGCCAGACAAAATGACGGTTTGGCAAGCTGATTTTTATCGTCGTCCATTGCAGAATGAGGCAAAACAGCCGCTGTGGGAACTAGTGGTCTGTAACCCTGAGCAAACTTTTTCGGCTCAAGCATTTTGTCCGCAGTCAGAAGCAAATTCTACCTGGATCGCAAATCAGCTATTGCAAATGGCAGGCAGCTCTAAAAACCTACCTCAGCAGATTCAGGTATTTCGCCCTCAGTCAGTCAGCTTAATTGCAGCCGCTTGCCAAGCCTTAGAAATCGCTGTAGAACCAACCCGCCGCACTTCTGCTCTAAAACAGTTACTTCAACAGCGAGCTGAGGACTACCACAAGCTGGAAGGTTACACTGGACAGCCCTACGAGCCTGTCAAACTAGAACAACCGCCACCCGTGCCGCTGCCCGAAAATCTGTGGGGAGAGCAGTGGCGATTTGCGGCGATCGCCGCCTCTGACCTGGAATCCAGCTTCAAAAACAGACCCATCCCCATCCTGCAAATGCCCAAAGCGCTTCTGCCAGTCAACTTACAGCTTGCCTCCACGGTTTCGGTACCCGGTGTGGTAATCGATGGCGGCAGACAGTCAATGCGTCTAGCACGGTGGCTGCAAGAAACTCGCCCAGTCTCACTCAACTACATTCCAGGCGAGCCCAATGGGCTAATTCTAGAAGCAGGACTGGTCGATCGCTGGGTAGTCACTACTTTTGATGATCAGGACGTAATTTCTGCCGCTCAAACCTTTCAACAGCGGCAGCAAACGGCTCAAGAACTGCACTTTTTGCTAGTTCAACCCGATGATTCTGGTATGACCTACAGCGGGTTCTGGCTATTAAGGGCAGAACACTAGCAGCTTTTCCCGGTAGAATGGCTTGGCATTGCAGCAAAGGGCAAAAAAGCAATTATGGCTGACGTAAAGATTGGGATCATGGGTGGCAGCGGTCTTTACAAGATGGAGGCACTGCGAGACATCGAGGAAGTGCAGATTGATACGCCCTTTGGTGCGCCGTCTGATGCTTTGATCTTAGGGACGCTAGACGGAACGCGAGTGGCTTTTTTGGCTCGTCACGGACGCAATCACCACCTTTCCCCTTCAGAGCTACCCTTTCGGGCAAATATCTATGCAATGAAAAGCCTGGGAGTGGAATACTTAATTTCCGCTTCGGCAGTCGGTTCTCTCAAGGAAGAAGCCAAGCCGCTGGACATGGTTGTGCCCGACCAATTTATCGATCGCACCAAAAATCGAATTTCCACCTTCTTTGGTGAAGGGATTGTGGCACACATTGCCTTTGGTGACCCAATTTGTCAAAACTTGGCGAAAGTTCTGTCAGAGGCGATCGCCAGCCTCAATTTCCCTGACGTTGTGCTGCATCGCGGCGGCACCTATGTCTGCATGGAAGGGCCGGCTTTTTCAACCAAAGCAGAATCCAATCTCTATCGCAGCTGGGGCGCAACAGTGATTGGCATGACCAATTTGCCAGAAGCAAAGCTAGCCAGAGAAGCAGAAATCGCCTATGCAACCTTGGCTCTAGTAACTGATTACGACTGCTGGCACCCCGATCACGACAGCGTGACTGTAGAAATGGTCATCGGCAACTTGATGAAAAATGCAGTTAACGCTCAACGTGTAATTCAAGAAACGGTGCGTCGCCTTAGCCAAAACCCCCCTTCCTCAGATGCCCATTCTGCGCTGAAATATGCCATCATCACGCCGCTCGACAAAGCCCCATCTGCCACAAAAGAAAAGCTGAATTTGCTGTTGCAGAAGTATCTGTGAAGCCATGATTTCGACAAGACTTTGAATGACATTGAAATGTCATTGAATTTTCACAATCAGCGGCAGAGCG
Source organism: Leptolyngbya sp. FACHB-541 (assembly GCF_014695875.1). NCBI lineage: Bacteria > Bacillati > Cyanobacteriota > Cyanophyceae > Leptolyngbyales > Leptolyngbyaceae > Leptolyngbya > Leptolyngbya sp. FACHB-541. The sequence goes on from NZ_JACJPC010000146.1 coordinate 136,380, forward strand.
CTCTAAAGACGCTACATCAATGCTTTGAAAGGTTTCGTGGCGATCGCCGCCAATCCTACAGCAGAAACAAGTAACTTACAATCAAACTTAGCCCTAAATCTAAACTCTTGATTTAGCCAACCTTGTATTTTCAGGTTGTGTTTCTAACTCAGTTGTTACCATTGTTTGAATTGTTTGCCCAGCAGAGGAAAAGCCGATGAGTCCAGCAGAAACCCTCGTTTCATCTCCCGTCGCTGTCGCTAGCCCCAGCCCAGCCGAGTTTGACGAATATGTCATGTCAACTTATGGGCGCTTTCCCCTTACCTTAGAGCGAGGTGCAGGCTGCCGCGTTTGGGATGCTGATGGGCGAGAATATCTGGATTTTGTCGCTGGCATTGCTACCTGCACCTTAGGTCATGCTCACCCAGTTTTGGTTGAAGCCGTGACGCAGCAGATTCAGAAGCTGCATCATGTTTCCAATCTTTACTACATTCCAGAACAGGGTGAGTTAGCGAAGTGGCTAGTGCAGCACTCCTGCGCCGATCGCGCCTTTTTCTGCAACTCTGGAGCAGAGGCAAATGAGGGTGCAATCAAACTCGCCCGCAAATATGCCCACACGGTTCTAGGAATTGACAATCCGACTGTTTTGACCGCCCACGCTAGTTTTCATGGACGCACCCTGGCGACCGTCACCGCTACCGGACAGCCAAAATATCAAAAGAATTTCAATCCGCTCGTTCCAGGTTTCTATTATGTTCCCTACAACGATATTCGGGCATTAGAAGAAGCGATCGCCCAACTCGACAGCAGAGAACGGCAGGTTGCTGCAATCATGTTGGAGGGGCTGCAAGGTGAAGGTGGTGTTCGACCTGGCGATCTAGCTTATTTCCAACGGGTGCGACAGATTTGCGATGAAAAAGGCATTTTGCTAATTCTCGATGAAGTCCAGGTGGGTATGGGCCGCACTGGTCACTACTGGAGTTACGAACATTTAGGAATTGAACCTGACATTTTCACCTCGGCAAAAGGCTTAGGTGGTGGCATCCCAATCGGCGCTGTGTTGTGCAAGTCCTTCTGTGATGTCTTCCAACCAGGTGATCATGCCAGCACATTTGGCGGCAATCCATTTGCTTGTGCCGTAGCTCGCGCAGTTTGCCAAACCCTGGAGCAAGAAAACTTGCTAGACAATGTGCAGGAGCGAGGTAAGCAATTGCGTCAGGGACTGAGTGCACTCGCTCAAGCCTATCCGCAAGCGATCGCTGAAGTCCGAGGTTGGGGCTTGATCAATGGTCTGGTCTTGAGATCAGACATCGATTTAACCTCAGCGGACGTTGTGGAAGCTGCAATGGCTGAAGGACTGTTGCTAGTTCCGGCAGGTCCAAAGGTTGTTCGATTTGTGCCGCCGCTGATTGTCAGCGCCGCTGAAGTCAGTCAGGCATTGCAGGCAGTGGAGCGATCGCTAGCTGCACTCTAGCCAACGATCAGTTTTTAAGAATAAATCCACAAATCTAGCCAGAGAGTGAGAAAAGGGCGATCGCTTCTTCCTCGCTCTCTACTCTTGGATGGACAGAACTCAAGACTTTCTTGCAGTACACTGAACGGATTCCCAGTTAAACTGCGGCCTTTGCCTTTAATGAGCGACACACAAGCTGTGCTAGCTGTAAATCAGGCTTTCTATCGTGCTTTTGAAAAAAAGGACATCGAAGCCATGAGCCGCGTTTGGTCAAAAGGTTTAGGTAGTCTCTGCATTCATCCCGGAAGAGGGGTCTTGAAAAGCTGGGATCAAATTAGCGTTTCCTGGGAGCAAATTTTCAAAAACACAAGCTACTTCGAGATTGAAACGGACGTCATCACTATTGAAATCAGCGGCAATCTTGCCTACGTTGTCCTGACTGAAAGCTTGCTTCAAATTGTTCGAGGCAAAAGGCTTGAAGCGCAATCAACGGCAACTAATATTTTTGAGCGCATGTCTCAGCAATGGTATCTCGTGCATCATCACGGTAGTCCTCTCGTACAGTAATCCGTTGCTGTAACGACAGGTCCATTGGGGTCAATCTTGTTCAAGCACAACTGTCATACCTTGCTTTAGGAAGGTCGTATGTCTCGTTCCGCATGTCTAATTTTTAATCCTGTTGCAGGTCAGGGCAATCCAGATCAAGATCTAGCTAAAATTTTGGAGATTCTAGAGCCAGAAATTGATCTAGATATTCGCAAAACAACAGAGGATGTTGATGCCGATCAGCTTGCTGCTGAAGCGGTAGAGCGAGGTGCAGAAATGATCATTGCCTCTGGCGGTGATGGAACTCTATCAGCAGCAGCAGCAGCACTGGTCGGCACCAAGATTCCTTTTGGGGTAATCTCACGTGGAACAGCTAATGCTTTTGCAACGGCTCTAGACATTCCAAACACCATCGAAGCAGCATGCCAAACCATTTTGGGAGGCTTTAATCGAACTGTAGATGCTGCCTACTGCAATGGTAAACCAATGGTTTTACTGGTTGGCATTGGGTTTGAGGCTGAAGCCGTCGAACGTGCTAACCGTGAAGCAAAAAATCGGTTTGGTATGCTGGCATATGTGTTGGCAGGACTACAGCAGCTTCGTGACCTAAGTAAGTTTGATGCAGAAATTGAAACCGAAGATAAAGTGATTCGTGTTTCAGCTGCATCTGTTACGGTAGCAAATGCTGCACCACCGACCTCAATTTTGGCTCAAGGTCCTGCTGGACTTATCGTAGATGACGGACTATTAGATTTGACGGTTGTGGCTCCCCAGAATGTGGCTGGGGCGATCGCCGCTAGCTATCACCTGCTTCAGTCTGCACTTAACGAGCATCCAGCGGAACGCCCCGATATTGGCTACCTACGAGCTAGAAAAATCAAAATCACCACAGATCCTCCCCAAAAAGTTGTGCTGGACGGTGAACTGGTGGGTAGTACTCCAGTTGAAGTCGAATGCATTCCCGCTGGGCTCACAATTTTAGTTCCAGAAGCCGCAGTAGAAGTTCCCGTCGAACACCTGGATGGGTTACCTGATGTAGAGGTGATTCCAAAAAAGGGGGAAGTAGAGGAAAAAGGTTAACGCCACAAGGATCAGGGAGAAAGCCTATATTCCCCCTAATCCTTAGTGAAATACAAAGCACGGCATACAGCGGTGACGCAGTGCGTCACCGCTGTATGCCGTGTAATTGAGGGTGACTATAATTATCCCCACGAATAGGTTGGCAGCTTGCAGCCTTTAAGCATCGACGACAGGTTTCTTTACACCAAAAGCTGGTAGCGCTTTGATCACATCAGAATTTCCAGCCGGATGAGCCACAACTTGAGCAAACAGAGCTTCGTAGCGGCTTAACGCCTGCTCAAACTCATAATTCTCCATTGCGTACTGCCTACCCTGTTGCCCTAACTGCTCTGCCTTCTGTGGATTCTGATATAAATCCAAAACGGCATCAGCCAAAAGCTGAGGTTGCTGAGGCGCGACCACAACGCCACCCCCACTTTGCTCTACGGATCTTGCTGCTGTTCCGGTTAGTGGCACAGAAGCCACAATTGGACGTCCGCTTGCCAATATGACCTGAGTTTTGGAAGGCATATTGAACGAAATCACATTCCGCTTTTGCACAATTAACCCTACATCTGCTGCGGCTAGCATTTCTGGCAATTTCTTACGCGGTTGAAAAGGCAGCAGTTTTACATTGGTTGTTTCTTTCGACTCGCAATATTTCTGCAACTGCTTTAGAGCCTTTTCTTCCCCCACAATGACAAAGACGATTTCGGGAATGTGTTTTAACCGATTAGCTGCATCTATGACTGTCTCTAGTCCTTGAGTCAGAGCGATGTTGCCAGAATAAAGAGCAACAAATTTGCCCTCAAGCTGGTGAGCTATCCGGAAGGGGTTATTTTCCTTTGGTAAAGGTTGAATGAAATTAACGTCTACCCAGTTAGGAATGCAGGTGATTTTTTCGGCAGGTACACCTTTACCAACCAGGTTCTCTGTAAATCCGTCTGTGATAACGCTAATCGTATGAGCCGTTCGGTAAGCAAACTTTTCTAGAGCTTCGAATACGCGAATTGCAACCTTGTTAGTCAGCAGACCCACATGCACTGCCGCTTCTGGGAGGATGTCTTGCAAATTAAGAACGACAGGGCAAGAGTGAAACCAAGCCAGCAAGGCAGCGGGAACGCTGACTGGCAAAGGTGGAACGGTCAGCAAAATAACGTCGGGTCGCCAACCTCTGAATGCCTGAATCATGCTGGTAAGAACGAAGCTGCCATCCAGCATGACTCGCGTTACCAGACCAGGTTGAGGGCGTACCCAGACATAGCTACGCTGAATTGTAACCCCATTCTTTTTCTCCGTGAGATACCACTTGCCCCGATATTCCTTGTAGATTTGGCGCTCAGGATAATTGGGCATTCCTGTGATAACTCGGACTTCATGTCCCCTCGCTGCTAACCCTTCGGCTAGCTCGGTCATAAGGGGAGCAATACCGATAGGTTCAGGATGATAGTTGTAGGAGTAGATTAGAATCCGCATAAATGTAGGCTCTAGTAGGCTCTAGATTAAACTGACGAGGCTCTCGGCTCAGCAGTCTTCTTTTGGGGCAACTGAAAGTAGACTCTGAGATGTTGCGAGGGTATCACCGACATTAAGGCATTAGTTATACAGTCGCGTATTCAGTAAAATCTCAGAAAAATTCTTGAGACACTGTTGATGTTGCTAGTAGAAACCATAACTATGATTAGTTTCTAAGGAAACTTCTGGAGCTTGGCTTCAGGGAATCTTTAGGCTCTGAGTTAAGTCTTTAAAGATTTGAAGAAAATCAAGTATTCCCGAAAACACCTGAATTCTAGACAGCAACACCTGGCTATTTTGAGTTTGAGCAGAACAGGCGTGAAATAGGCGAATGTCCATGAACAGCCCCGATGAGTGGTTATTTATCGCGGCTTTTGAGGTTTAGACTCTTCTATTATCTGTGAAAGTTTAACTACAATATTTCGTAAGAACTTATGATAAAAGCCTTTTCCACAAAGCTTCTCTAATTCACTGCATTCTTCATCTACCGCTCATAATTCGCAGACTAGTTTAGATAGGCGTGATGCTAATGGCGCGATCGCCATAACCTCTTCACTCACGGGTGCATCTCTGCTGTTGTTAGGAGCGCTGCGGGAGGCGGGTTGATTCGCTTTATTCTTCATCCCGTGAGTGGATTTGCTGCAGGTACGGGCTATAGCCAAATTGGCGTGGCAAAACACTCGCTCTCATGCGCAAATTACCACAGCAGTGTTGCCCCCCCTCACTAGGCAGAATTGTTGAGGGAGAAGGGTGAGCAGATTTACATTCTCATCGCCTCTCTGCTCAAGCACTAGAAAAATGCGGCAGCAACACCCGCAATCAGCAGCAATATTTCAGGAATTCATCATTTCTCTGCTAGCAAACCGTTTCAGCCAGGCTTATTGAGAAATCAAAAATCTTCGCTCTTAATGCCACTTTTTACCGTAAAGACTGGCTGTTGTAGCGATCGAAATCTATAAGCAAAGCCATTCCCAGCTTTAGCTACGGCTGCTAGAATACTACCTTCCACAGGAATTTGATCAGCAATTATTCTGCGAGTTGAGTACACGACAAAAATTAGAAACCGCTCAAGACCTTGATTTTGACCTGTATGGGCAGTTCAAAATTAACTGGGAGGTTGCATTTTTCTCCTGTAAATCGCACAGCTAGACCGCACCACACCTCATTCGCTGTACAGCGCACCTCCAAGTAGATTTCACCTGTTCTTGACACTGAAGTTTTTCTAGTAAAAAACTCTCGGCCCTAAAACCAGATCTAGCTGATCTACTTGAAATGCTTTAGCAAGCAACTGAGAGGTTTAGCGACAAGTTCACAGAAGCAGTTCTTGAAATTTCTTGAACCGCAATTTCTTAGCAGCAAATTCTTATCAGGGCAGCATTTAGGAGATCTATGTCAGAACAATCAGCCGTTTCAAAACCCAGTCACATCGTTTTAACCTCTCACCCCAATCGATTTGGTCCTAAACCCACAGCTATCTCTTGGGGAGACGCAGACCCCTTGAAACGAGGACCAGTTGTGGCGACCTTAACCAATTCTGCCCATCGTAATGTAATTGGGACTCACTCTGGTTCTTATGCCCTCTATCGGGCCTTGGCAGTCGCGAGTGGCGTGCTGCAATCTGGTCATCGGGCTGATCTAACTGATACCTCTCCGACAGTGCGGATTGGACCCCATCCTAGTTGGGCTGATCCAGACAAAATTGTTGCTCTAGACCCGTTTGGCGCTTCTGTAGGCGAAGTGTTTCAGCCTTTTTACGAGCAGGGCTACGATATTCGCCCAACGATCGCCATCACCAAAGCTCACATCAATATGCCGGAACTGCAAGAAGCGGTTGCTAAGGGGCGCTTGCAGGTAGATGGCAAAATTATGAAGACAGGTGGCGATTTAGTTGTCACAAAGGCAGCCCTTGAGCCAGTCTGGTATCTACCTGGAATTGCCAAACGGCTCAAAGTCGATGAAGGGGTTTTGCGTAAAACCTTGTTTGAGCAAACAGGTGGAATGTTTCCAGAACTGGTAACTCGTCCGGACTTGCTGGTTTTCTTACCTCCGATTGGTGGCATTACCGTCTACATGGTGGGAGATCTGGACGCAATTACTGATCCGCAAAAGCCGCTGACCGTGCGGGTACATGATGAATGCAATGGGTCAGATGTATTTGGATCTGATATTTGTACCTGCCGACCCTATTTGGTACATGGAATTGAGGCTTGCATTCAAACGGCTCAAGCAGGCGGAGCTGGAATAATCGTCTATTTTCGCAAGGAAGGTAGAGCCTTGGGTGAAGTGACCAAGTTTTTGGTCTACAATGCCCGAAAACGTCAGGAAGGGGGCGATCGCGCCGATGCTTACTTCGCCCGCACCGAATGTGTTGCAGGTGTGCAAGACATGCGCTTTCAAGAACTCATGCCTGATGTGCTGCATTGGCTCGGAATTACCCGAATCGATCGCTTTATCTCCATGAGTGACATGAAATACCGGGCGATCGTCAATTCTGGCATCGAGATCATCGAGCGGGTGCCCATTCCCGAAGAACTGATTCCGGCTGATGCCAAAGTAGAAATTGAGGCCAAAAAAGCAGCAGGCTATTACACCGAAGGCGACATACTGGATGCAACTTTGCTTGCTCAGGTTCAGGGACGGGGTTTGAGTGATTGAGGTTTTTGATTCACGAGTTACTGGTCGTTGCGCGAATGACCAGTAACTAACCATTTCCTATCTTTTCGCCGATTTGCAAGCGGGAGCCGTTAATGAAGTCCCATCCGGACTGCGATCGCCTACCTGCCATCTGCACTTCGCGCAGGAGCAGCAATCCTTCCCCTGTCTGAATCAAAGCTCCCTGATTCTTCAGCAACCCCACAACAGTTCCAGGAGTAAGAGAATCGTGTTGCTGGGAGGCTTGCTCTAGCAGACTTTCCCATTCGGATTTTATATCGTGCAACTCAGCTGGAAGCAACGCGTCATACGTCGCTACCAGTGGCAGGGTAGCTGTAACTTTTAGTACTGTTCCTCGAAAGGTCGCAACGCAGTTTGGGAAGAATCCTCGAACTTGATTGTGCAGGGCGATCGCCGGACGTGACCAATCTAGCTGATAGTCCTGCTTTTGAATCAACGGCGCATAGGTAGCCTGAGCATTGTCTTGAGGAATAGATTGAAGCGATCGCTGCTCTAGTCCAACCAGTGTCTCTACTAGCAAGTCAGCCGACACTGCCGATAGAGTTTCTGCCAAATCTAGAGCCGTGTCTAACAAGCCGATTGGTGTAGTTGTTTTGAGTAGCATTGCTCCAGTATCCATGCCCGCATCCATCAGCATGGTTGTGATCCCCGTCTCTGTCTCGCCATGATAGAGACTCCACTGAATTGGAGCCGCGCCCCGATATCTAGGCAACAGCGAACCGTGTGCGTTGATGCAGCCTAACCGAGGCATGTCCAAAATTCCTTGCGAAAGAATCTGTCCATAGGCCACAACGACAAAAGCATCTGCCTGACTTGTTCGCAACTTCTCCAGAGTTTCGGCATCTCGCTTGACGCTGCGCGGTTGCCAGACTGGAAGCTGATGCTCAACTGCTAACGCTTTGATCGGAGAAGGAATGAGGTCATTGCCACGTCCTCGTCGTTTGTCAGGCTGAGTCACCACCGCAAGCAACTCAAATTCAGGCTGGGACAGTAATCGCTCTAAGCTGGGCACCGCAAACTGAGGAGTACCAAAAAAAATAATTCGCATGAGCCGGGATCAACAGTATGGGTGCCAGGAAAACAGAGTTTGAGACTGCTTTATTCCGAAAATCCTAAAGATTAACTTCGAATATCCCTGATTAACGCTTCAGATCGCTGAAGTACTTTTTCGAGAATGGGCGTTTCTTGGATTTGCGCGGGGTGAACCTGAGCAACCGCTATGCCCAACAGTCCTGCAAAACTGCCGCCCACTGTTAGCAGCAGCAGCCGAAAAATTAACACCAGGAAAGACCTGCCCCCACCGGGCGATCGCTGAGGAGATTGGCGTTCCGTTGCTTGAGCCGTTGAGGATCTAGTCATATTTCGACCTCATGCACAGATTTCCCTGTTGTGATGCTACCTCAACTTTGGACAAGTCCAAAAGCTGAGCGTTAATTTTCCCAGCTTTGCGGTCAAAATCGCACGATTCCTACTAGTTACCTACCTGCCTACAGACTGACATTAGCAACATTACATCTGTTGAAGAGTTTAGAGAATTCATGCATTCACGAGCCTTACAGTTGCTATACATAGATCAAGGAAAGATAGAACGAGAACAGCCTTATGTTGGTTCGGGTGTCGCATCTCACCACAAATCCGTCGCCCAGAGACTTAACTTAATGCGCCAAATCAAACTCTGCTTAGGATGGTTGTTCCCCCGAACATCATCTCAATTGGCTACCGTCTTGTTATTGGTGTTTCTATTAGGCTCCCGCTCCGTCTTAGCTAGTCCTGAAGCTGTTCCGGCTGCTGAGTCGCCAGCTTCCCCTATTGTTCCTGAAAATTCTGTCTCTGAAAGTCCTATGGCGGAGCCGTCAGTACAACTTGACCCACTCAATAGTCCCTATCCAGTTCCCTGGAATTGGGTTTTAGCAACTCTGGCTGAAATAAGTCGGTCAAATACTTCAATCCTGCGTTATTACCGCAGCCAGTCGCTTATTTCTCCGGATGGTGAATATGCGGCTTATAGTCGCATTCAAATGCAGGTTTCTCCTCAATTCACTCAGAGTCGAGTTAGCAGTGTTTTGTTTCTGGAGAATTTGAGGACGGGTGATTTGCAGACGATTACTGCATCTTCTCCCCTAGCAGATAACCCCTTTGGAAACGGAAATCTCACTCCTGTAGAAGTTGAGGCGGGGGGGATCGCCATCTTGATTCCAGTTGCCTGGTCCGAGACGGGCGATCGCATCCTGGCAAGAGAGTTTGAGTCGTTGTTTGGCTCTGATATTGCTTCCGACTATGCTGTCGTTTGGGATCGGCAGCAAAACCGCACTTACACCGTTGCTCCCACTCGCGTTCAGTACACAAATGCTGTTTTATTGGGCTGGAGTCAGACGCATCCTGGGCGGGTTCTTTTTCAAGCAGGCAACCTGGGTGACACCCAAACCATGCTATGGGCAGTAGATTTTAGCGGAAGCACCACCGCCGCCATCGAAGACCAGCCCGTCACCTTTGGACGAGTGGCAAACAACATCTGGGCGGGACCTCAGGCACATCGATAGAAACTGGAGAATCTTTGAGGGCGCAAAAATCTTGCGCCCTTTATGTATTTATATCAACAGAGAAACAAGGCTCTCTAGAGGTGATGCATTGGCAGCAGGTCGTCCATTCCAGGGACTGACCTCAATGACTCCGTCAGGTCTAAACACAACTCGAAACTGACCAATGGGTTCCTGGTTTGGCGCATCTGCATCAATTGGGTTGTATCGCAGATCTGCAAGAGGAGTTAGGTCAAAGTAGGTGATAGCGGCTTCGTTGACTTGCTTTACTCCGAGAATATCGCCATTCTCGGCAACACCAACCCGATAAATGAGTTCTTCATCCAGTCCAGCATCTCGATCAGTCCAGGCTGCATCAAGCTGATCTCGCAACTGCAAGGTCATTTCATCGAGCCGATCTGGGTCAGAAATCTCAGGAGCAGCATCTAGCAGTGCTTCTAAATCTGCAGCAGCTAAAGATTCTCCAACTTCTGTTGTTTCAGAAACATCATCAGATGGCTCTGCTCCAGAATCAGACAGCTCAGAATCAGAAAGTTCAGATGCGTCATCAGCCACTACAGGTTCTGGTGAAGCAGTTGTTGCAGTTGGGGGTGACTCGGTTGCTTCTTCAACACTGGCATTCGCAGCCGGAGAAACTTCTGTAGACTGTTCTGTAGTTGTCTCTGACTCTACTGGTCCTCTTTGCGGCACAGGTACAAAGAAGAGGGCGATCGCTGCAACCGCTAGCCCAGAAACTCCCAAAGCAACTGGCATTGCTCGTTTTGTTATCGGTTCCTGCGATGCAGCATATCGCTTAGAAACGGGGGCTAGATTGAGCGATAGCTCCGGCAGTGTTTGGCTATCCGCGAAAAACTGATCAATCGCCTCAACCAGATCAAAAAGTTGAACGGTCACCAAATCAAGCTGGACTGGAGTCACGGAACTTTGAGCTTGACTGCCATTGTTCGATTCAGCCTGAACTGTTAACCGATGTAGATTCTGATTAATTCGTTGAAGATGTACTAGGTCTGGCTTGCCCGTTGCGTGAGAAGGATGAGGTACTCCACTTAAGAACTCTTGAGCATAATTACTAACGGCTGTGATTAGGCTCTCAAAGAATTCTTTTCCCCCTGTAAGGGGTCTCTCAAGGTGAGTAAAGTGACACTCAGCACTAACCAACTTAGAGACTAGAGGGCGACCCGTTGTGCTGCTGGCGATCGCCTCATCTGGCCATCCTTCAAGTACCAGCTTACAGTTCGGTAAGCTATATTGACGCTGAATCGTCATGCCACATCTCCATCAAACAAGCTGCTCCAGAGCCGCTGCGTACCACCCGTTCCTGTGCAAAATAGAAGTTGGCTCAAAAGCTTCATTGCGAGTTCGTTCAGCTTTTCATCGGTACTGTATGCCATTACACCTGCCCGTTTGGGGTTCATTCGAGAGCGAAAATGCGCCCTAAATCGCTCCAGATATTCAGACAGGCGGAAATGGTGATCTAGAGAGAGCTGTTTTTCTTGCAACTGCTGATAAGCCAAAAGCAACTGACGAATTAGAACGGTTAGCCGTCGTGACAAATGACAAGCAATCAGAACTAATGCTTTTGCTTCTGTTAGCGTAAGCGGACGGCGCTGGCTATTGCGCCTTAGTGGGTTGGTGCTGCGTAGTCGCCACAGAGAAACACGATTTTTTACAATTCCCTGTAGTTCAAGCTCTTTAGCAGCCATGAGTAGAGCCTCAGAACCACCAAGGTCTAGCGCTTCGATCGCCAGGATAATAAGATCAATTTGCAACCGCGCCCGACGAGGACAAACCTCATCCAACACAGGAGGGTTGGGTAACGAATCCAGAATCATAGGAGGTGACTGGGCGGGTGGACTATATACTTTCATTACCCTCACGGAGATGTTCAGCAGAATTCTATCAAACCACGATCTACCTATTCCTGGATTCAGACCTGGGATCTGTTAGTCCGGTCACAAATTTTTGACAGTAACACTTTTTATCCGGGAATTTCAGTTTGCTGGATAGCATCACACGCAGCAAGTTAGACATCAAGATACCCAAAAGCCAGCTTTACAACACCAACTTAAGGACTAATTTGGGGTTAGGCTTCGACCTGCACACCGCGCCAAAATGCTACGTAGCCTTCAATATTCTTTGCAGCATCTTTAGCACTGGGGTAGTACCATGCAGCATCCTTATTGATTTGCCCATTCACCTCAATGTTGTAGTAGCTTGCAAGCCCTTTCCAGGGACAGGTAGTATGCGTGTTGCTAGGCTTAAAATATTCTGAATTGATCGAGTCAGGAGGAAAGTACTGATTTCCCTCGACTACTTCGCATTTGTCGCTTTCTGCTAAAACGACACCATTCCAAACTGCTTTAGGCATATAAATTCTCCTAATAACACGCTTTGCTATCCTATTCTAATTCCGCTACCTATCAGCATTTCATAGCCGATTATTCGGACAGCGACTCTCAGGAGCAACCCTCCTCGTTGGCAGGCTGCGTTCGTGACCCAATCTGCGAAATGGAGAAGTTACAAGACAGACGGATAGGGTTCTGTCCTTCCCAATTGACTATTCTAGCGCTGCAAGAAGTAGGGTAGTTTAGAAAAATCGCAACTTTAACGGCACTTTACGGAGCTAGTCATGATGAATCGTCCCACCAACTCCGGTTCTACATCCGCTCTAAATACCGCTACACCGTCTGGTGCTGGCATCTCCGAAAGTCGCCCTAATGACTTTAGTGCGGCTCAGTCAATTCCCGAAATTTGGGCGATCGCCGCTCAACGGAAAGAGGTGTCTAGCCTGGTTGCACTTCATGATCCTCATGTGAAACCAGAGGTAAGCATTACCTACGCAGAGCTGTGGCAGCAGATTCAGCAGTTTGCAGCCGGATTGCAGGCACTGGGGTTGCGGGAAGGGGAACACGTTGCCCTGTTCTCAGACAATAGCCCTCGTTGGCTAATCACTGATCAGGGAATGATGACGGCTGGCATTGTCAACGTAGTGCGTAGTGCTCAGGCAGATCGAGAGGAGCTACTGTTTATTCTTGCTGATAGCGATAGTGTGGCGATCGCAGTTCAAGACCAGGCTACCCTTAAAAAACTCTACTCTGATCTCAACCCCGACCAGATTCGACTAGCAATTGTGCTATCTGATGAGGCTGTGGAGGAGGGCGATCGCCTCAAAACTCTAACTTTTTCCCAAGTTCTAGAGTTAGGAGCCAAGCACTCGCTTCAGGCAGTCAGCACGAATCGGGACACGCTAGCTACCCTAATGTATACCTCTGGGACTTCTGGAACTCCTAAAGGAGTGATGCTGACCCAGGGCAATTTGCTGTCCCAAGTCACAAATGCAGGAGCCGTAGCCCAGCCTCAACCTGGAGAACGTGTCCTCAGCATTCTCCCGATTTGGCACTGCTACGAACGCTCCTTTGAATATTTCATTTTCTCCTTTGGCTGCACCCAGATCTATACCAACATTCGTCAAGTCAAGCGAGACCTCAAAGAATTTCACCCCCACTACATGGTCGGTGTGCCTCGCCTCTGGGAATCGATTTACGAAGGAGTGCAGAAGCAGTTTCGAGAGCAGCCTGCAAGCAAACAGCGGCTTATCAACTTCTTCTTAGAAATTAGTCAACGCTACATAGATAACCGCCGAATTGTTCAGAAATTAGACTTAGAAAACCTGAATCCCTCTGCCGCAGAGCGGTTTGGGGCAGGGCTAAAACTACCTTTCCTGGCATCATTGCATCGCTTAGGAGACAAGCTCGTCTACCAACAGGTTCGGGCAGGCATAGGGGGCGAAATTAAGTTTGTTGTGAGTGGTGGCGGTTCGATCGCAATGCACCTGGAGAACTTCTTTGAAATTGTCGGGATTCAGATTTTAGGCGGCTATGGTCTAACAGAGACTGCTCCTATTACCCATGTTCGTCGTCCCTGGCGCAATATTAGAGGTGCTGACGGTCAGCCAATTCCTCAAACTGAAACCCGCATCGTTGATTTAGAAACCCGTCAACCTCTTCCTGCTGGACAACAGGGCGTTGTTTTGATTCGAGGTGCTCAAGTAATGCGAGGCTATTACAAAAATCCTCAGGCAACAGCCAAGGCGATCGACTCAGAAGGTTGGTTCGATACGGGCGATCTAGGTTTAGTCACGGCTGAGGATGATCTGGTAATTACAGGGCGAGCCAAAGACACAATCGTTTTGACAAACGGCGAAAATATCGAGCCGCAGCCTATTGAAGACGCTTGCTTACGGAGTCCCTACATTGACCAAATTATGCTGGTCGGGCAAGATCAGCGATCGCTAGGTGCCTTGATTGTTCCTAATCTAGAAACGCTAGAAAAATGGGCAGCCACTCAAAACCTACAGCTTCAGCTTCCTGATCAGGAAAACACTGCATCTCTAGCTGCGACTCAAATCAGCCTTGATAGCAAACAAGTCCAGGACTTGTATCGGCAAGAGTTAACTTGTGAGGTCAAAAATCGACCTGGATATCGTCCCGACGATCGCATCGGACCATTCCGGCTTGTCTTAGAGCCTTTCTCTATCGAAAATGGCACCATGACTCAAACTCTCAAAATCCGTAGACCCGTTGTGATGGAACGCTATCGCGATATGATTGACGGGATGTTTGTCTAAACTGTACTGGTTATGCTGCTCAAGAACAGCATGGCTTCGCTCACATAATTTTTGTCTCTAATCCTCAAATTGTTTCCTTGACCTAAAACTCATGGATGTTTCTAAATCCCATCTGCTCTTAAAACGAGTTGTAAACGTAAAAGCCCTTGTCACTCCTCTGTGGAAGGAGGGAATGCAGCAACAGCTACAGGCCCAAATTAACCAGTTAGACGGTCAACTGCAACAGTTAGAGAACCAGGGACAGCGCATGACGGCTGAGCTACAAAAGCAAACCTCTCAGCCCGCCGATCCAGCGATCGCTCAACAAATTGGCAACATCCAAGTACAAGTCAACCAAAAGAAGAGCGAGCTTTTAGAACAGAAAAATCGAATCCTTCAACAACTTCAACAAGTACAGCTTGCAGAACTGGACAAGGAAGTGTTGCAGCTCCAAGTCGAAGGCTTTTTCCGTGTAGAAATTGGAGACAATCTGTTCGACAAAATGCGCGTAGAGATACTTTTACGCGATGGAGTTGTCCAAGAAATTCGAGGCGATGCATAGCCTACTCGCATCCTAGTTTCCGATCCTTGAACGACCCAGATCACGATACAATTCGATTCTGCTATCCATGTTGTTTTAATTGTCGCAAAGCTACTCATGATTCACGAAGTTTTCATGCCTGCCCTTAGTTCCACTATGACAGAAGGCAAAATTGTCTCCTGGATCAAATCACCTGGAGACAAGATTGAAAAGGGCGAAACCGTAGTTGTTGTTGAGTCTGATAAAGCAGACATGGATGTAGAGTCCTTCTATGAAGGCTATCTTGCAACAATTGTTGTGCCTGCAGGTGAAGTTGCTCCTGTAGGAGAGGCGATCGCCCTAATAGCTGAAACAGAAGCTGAAATTGAAACTGCCAAACAACAAGTTTCTGGTAAAACCAAAAGCAGCCCGACATCAGCATCTACTCAAGATCAAACAGAACAAGCGGCGCCAGTGGCGATCGCGGTTCAGTCTGAAACTGAACAAAACGGCTCTTCTAAAGCTGGTAACGGTCGAATTGTTGCATCTCCTCGTGCCCGCAAACTAGCTAAAGAATTAAAAGTTGATCTAGATATTCTCAAAGGCAGTGGTCCTCATGGCCGAATCGTAGCAGAGGACGTTGAAGCAGCAGTTGGAAAAACGAGCCAGCCAACTGCTGTACCCACACCTTCAGTTATTGCACCAGTAGTCCAAACGACTACCCCTGCATCCCCCACTTCTGCAAAATCTGCAACTCCTGCTATTTCTGCGATTCCCACTGCACCAGGTCAAGTTGTACCGCTAAACACTCTACAAAACGCAGTAGTGCGAAACATGGTTGCGAGCCTTCAGGTTCCAACCTATCGAGTGGGTTATACAATCACTACCGATAGCCTGGATAAAATCTACAAGCAGATCAAATCAAAGGGTGTAACTATGACTGCACTGCTAGCAAAAGCAGTCGCAGTCACACTGCTAAAACATCCATTACTGAACGCTAGCTATACTGAACAGGGCACTCAATACAAACCTGACATTAACGTTTCAGTAGCCGTTGCTATGGATGATGCCGGTTTAATTACCCCCGTGTTGAAGAATGCAGATCAAGTTGATATCTATTCCCTATCACGTGCTTGGAAAGACCTAGTTAATCGCTCCAGGACAAAGCAATTACAGCCTGATGAATACACCTCCGGCAGCTTTACGCTTTCAAACTTGGGAATGTTTGGAGTTGATCGATTCGATGCAATACTGCCGCCCGGACAAGGCGCTATCTTAGCGATCGGAGCATCACATCCGCAAGTTGTTGCCACCAAAGATGGGCTACTAGGTGTGCGACAACGAATGCAAGTGAACATTACCTGTGACCATCGAATCATTTACGGTGCTCACGCAGCAGCGTTCCTCCAAGACTTAGCAAAACTAATTGAAACTGACCCTCAATCTTTAACGCTATAGAGTTTAGGTTGCAGTTAACCTATAAACCTGAGGTTGCAAGTTAAGCGTTTCAACCTCAGGTTCATTTGTAGAACTATAAATTCTCTACTCAGTGACTTCCGCTCGTGAATCTGGTAAGCACATGGGAATTACCATTGCTAGAAATGAAAGGACTTGGTTCAACACTTCCGGTACAGATGATTAGAGATCCTTTCTTGAGATAAGGAAGTTTACACCATGCGGCAGAACGTTCCCAGATACTCAAAGATACAGTAAACGATTCTTCGCGATTACGAGCTTTACAAACATATACTGTTCCTTGAGCCACCTTAACCTTCTCACCATTTCGAAGATCAACCGTTTTCAACTTGAACATCTGCAGCCAGGCTTCCACTAACTATCCACTTGTTTAACCCTGCACTAGCCATAGATGCCTCCCAATATGTTTGTGTTTACAGAATTCCCTAAATAGGAATAGAGCTAGCACAAAATCATACAAAACCACGAATTCCTCCTTCAATAAAGCGAAGGAGGAATTCGTGGTTTTCTTATTAATAACCTGGCGCCGAGCTATTTTTGCGGAGGGCAACCCCTCAACTATCTTTGCCGCAGCGATGTTTCACGACCGAGTTCGGGATGGGTTCGGAGTGGTTCCATTGCGCCATAGGCACCAGGAAACTTGTTGGGTGTGTACGAGGACAGGAACCCTGAAGGCTGCATAGCGAATAAAAGAAGATTTTTGTTTTAGTTAGACCAATGGAAGAGGTCAAGCCCTCGGTCTGTTAGTACTCCTCAGCTTCACCCATTACTGGGCTTCCACTTAGAGCCTATCAACGGGTGTTCTACCCGTGACCTTACTGGATTA
>NZ_JACJPC010000147.1:0-6803 GCF_014695875.1 Leptolyngbya sp. FACHB-541
GTGGTTTGTGCTCAAGAACTGGATGCGACAACGATGGAGTGAGTTTGAGAGTTTTCACAATTGTATAGATGCAGCTTTCAAAACCTGTCCTAACGTGCTCCCGTAGAGCTATACCTGTTGATACGTTAAGCAGCGAACGCAAGCTTGGTAAACCTGTGCTGCCCAAAAATTCTCTCGCCATTAACCTTGCTAAAGAAGAAGGTACAGAAAATGCTCTCTGCGTGCCACTTCTTCTAGCCATGAAGCAAAGTGGGATGAAATTTTGCTCGAACACTATCGACAGCCACCTTAAGAAATCCCAGAACATTCTAATCCTCAACATACAATCGTCGTTCACCACGCCAAAACTTGTGTAGAGCGAGTGTTAGATGAGCGCTATTACTGCTTGCTTGTGCGGTCAGTATGAATTCGCCTACCTTGCCGCACACCGTAGCCTTCTGCTCCTCGCGTGACTGTCGCACCTAAAAGTTGATGCTGTCGTGCGGTCTCAACGGTCGCGAGAAACATCGATTTGCCCTGCTAACGATCAGATTCATTGCCGTAAATTGTTAGTCGTTCCCAGATACTCATGGCAACCTCCGTGCTAGAAAACTTCCCAATTCCAAGCACAGCACTCCCAGCAGAGCACTACCAATCCAATACAGCAGCATCTGCCACGTCCCTACCGTCAGCAGCTTCTCAGCATCTAGTTCGTAGGTCGAGAACGTAGTGTATGATCCTGGAAAACCGACTGCAATGATGAGTCGGAGATCAGGTGAAATTAGGCTTCTTTCCACTGCAAGGTGGGTGAAAAAGCCCATCAAAAAAGAGCCTGATAAATTAATTGCGAACGTGCCAAACGGAAAAGCGGTTCCAAGCCACTGGTTAAAGCCAAGAGCTAGGTAGTAATGGTTTAATGCTCCCGCGATCACCCCAAAGAGGTTCTTATGCCAAGAAAACTCAAAATAGTTTTTTCCTCCTTAATCATTCTCTCAACTGCAAGTTTCACTGTTTTCACTCACCTAAAAGCTTCTGGTCAAGTAACTGAATCACCCTATAGCAATCAATTATCTGGTCCTGTACGTGGATTGAGCATACAAGAAATTGATGACTTACTGAATGGGCATGGTGCAGGATATGCGAGAACTGCTGAGTTGAACAGCTATCCTGGTCCTGCTCATGTTCTTGAGCTTCAAGAGCAACTTGAGCTATCTGCTGAGCAGATTCAGAGGATAGAAACTGTATTTCAAGAGATGAATACAAAAGCAAAAAATATAGGGCAAGAAATTGTTGTACGTGAGCAAGAATTCAGTGCATCTTTTGCAAGTGGCGTTATCACTCCAGCAGAATTACAAACACAGACCGAATCACTTGCAGAATTGTATGGTGAGCTACGTGCAACCCATCTTGAAGCGCATCTAGAAATTACTCCAATGCTCTCATCTGAGCAGATTACTGCCTACAACACTCTACGCGGTTATACAAGCAGTGAAGCTCCTAATGAACATCACCATAGAAACTGATATTTATGGTGACAACAGTGCAGTATGACAATTCAAATGCAGACGGACGATTGAAAGCTACTGGTGGTGAGTCGAGGCTAACTGCCGCCGCTGATTTGAGTCATTAGGCGGTCGCAATCAGGCATTAGAAGCGAAAACAGTCACGAAGACCCAGTACTACACAGCCACAAGCCTTGACGGGTTCGTTGCTACCGAAAATGATTCGTTGGACTGGCTGTTTTCGCTTGGCGACCTGAATAACTCCAGCTACCCAGAGTTCATCGCTGGGGTAGATGCATTGGACATGGGATCGTCCACCTACGAGTGGATGGTTCGCAACGCTGATAAGGTCGCTGCCGAGGCTGGATTATCGTGGCCGTACACTCATCCTGTCTGAGTATTTACCGTCGCAGGCTCCCAGTAATCGAGGGTGTAGACATTCGATTCGTGAAATCTGCTGTTTCTTTTTCCTTGCTTCGCGCTCTTCTGAGCCGAACTCAACGCCAAATAGAAAAGCGATAATCAGCCACCACCAATCAACCAGTTGATCATCTCTCCTTAACTCTCCTCTTAAATAGATTTGCCTCAGGTCTACAGCCAGAAGACATTCACGAGGCTCCCTAACCACCACAAAAGCCCCGACACGGCGAGCATGGACATTGCTGAGCAGCGTGAGAATTCGGCATAGTTTTAAAGAAATGCCATCAACAGGCTAATGTCTCCGCTGTTATTATCTTCTGGGCTTCTGCCAAGGGCGGCTTTGGTCTTGTTTGTCGTAGTTGAGCTGATGCTTCACGATCGCTCTCATGTTGTCTTCTATAAAATCGCACAACTGATTGATTATCACAGAAGATTCTCTGCCGAATTTAGTAAGACGGTATTCGACCCTAGGGGGAACTTCAGGATAACTCTTCCTTTCCACAAAGCCCGACCTCTCCAGTCGTTTTAAAGTTTGCGATAGCATTTTCTCTGAAATACCGCCTACGTCTCTTCTCAGCTCGGCAAAGCGGACAATTTCTTTTTTTCTGAGACTTCTTAGAACCAGGGCTCCCCAAAGCCCGGTCATTGAGTCAACGATCTCACGTGCTGGACACTTGGGATTTGAGAGTTCTCCGCGTTTTGGAAGCACTTCTAAGATATCTTTCATGCATTCACCTCTGTGAGACCATACTAACCCAAAGGTAAGTACTCGCGTAAGGATACTAGCTATAGTATCGTAAGTATCGTAAGTGGATAAATTAAATCCAAGGCCTCAATTTGTGGTTAAAGACAACATTAGGAAAAAAACGGAATGAATATGAACGATCTAGAGCGATTCTGTTCCCTTTTCGATCAACAGGTTCGCCACACGTGGGCAACCGTCTCACGTCTGGCTCCTGAAAAGTGGGCTAATGTTTCAGTTGAAACTGAAGCCACTCACTTAGGGGCTAGGGTGAAACGAATCACGGTTGAGGCACTCGTTAAACATCTCTGCCTTGCAGAGCGGGCCTGGTTACAAACTCTTCCTCAAGCGTTAGCGGGCAAGGAGTTGTCTCCGCCGCAAGGTATGGATGCTCTAGACAATGTAACGGGCAGTTTAGAGATTTTATCGTTTTATAGAGATTCTCATGCAGCAGGGATTGAGATGGCGCGCTCATACGGCAGAGATGTGCTTGAGCGGGAGATTACAGCTCTAGGTCGTCGCTTTACAATTCAGGGATTTCTATGGGCAGTATACGGACACCATTGCTATCACTTTGGCCATATCGATTTACTGATGAGGCAGCAAAATGTCACTCCACCAGACTTCATTGAATTACCCGAAACAGGTGAGGTCATAGCATGACCCGAGCTGAAATTGAGAAACAATTTATTGAGCGGTTTGGCTCTATCCCAAGTGCGGTTCAAACGCGGCTCGAAGTTGCAGAAGCGACGGGGCGTCTTGAGGCTCTGAGTGCTCTTGAAGCATTTAGAAAAATCACTATTGATGAAAGTCCACTTACAGCTAAAATCCAGCGGCTTGTTCACTTTGGAATGACACTTGCGATTGCAGAAGATGAAGCGATTGCCGCTCACGCACTTTCAGCACATCGAGAAGGTGCAAGCTTAAGTGAGCTAGTTGGGGTTTGTGAGAGTGCTGCGATAGTTCTTGGTATGCCTGCTTATACCCGAGGAATGAGGGCAGTTTCAAAGCTGCTCGAGTCTGAGTCTTAATAATTGTGACAAAGACCGACGGAAGAGACGGATGATAGATCGGATTGTTTTTCTCACTTCAGCAATGCTGCTCCTCAATGGAAGTTTGGTACGAAGCTAACAACAAAAACTTGCGTAATGGTTAGTGAGCGGCGAGTTAATCATTAGTGACGCATCAGACGTGGAAGAGTTTGTTGCACATTGCCGAGAACATCACCTAGAGTGTTTTGCAAATTAACTCTTGTCAAAAAATGGCACGAGCTATACAGTTTCCTAATACCGTTGCTAGTCGAGCATACAGTTCCTAGCAATGACACTGGTTAGAAAGTTTGAGAGTTCAATGAAATGTTCACGGGAGTTACTGCCCGTGAGTTGTTCTTGTCACGGGCAGTAACTCCCGCCCCTTTTCCTCACAAAACTCTTCTCAATCCACCTAAAAGTTAGTAAATTCAATGTGATGTCGTAACCACGATGATCAAAGAGAGATGACGGTGCAACTCGGTAAAGCTCTCTACACCAGAGAGACTAAGAGGCGAGGATAAACACTTGCACGCAACGAATCTTCGCGCCTGGTGCGTCGAGAGGCGCTTGCCAGCGCGCAACGACTGCTTTGATGAGTAATCCCCAAAACGTTGGGAGTAAGACATCGATTCAAGTCGATAGAAACCGTAAAGGAGAATATGGGCGACCGAGGAAAACTCTGCTGTTAAGTGACAATGCAGATGGGCTCTTCTCAGCTTTTGATACTGCTGGCGAAACATTGCTTAACGAATGAAGCCGTCTTACCAAGAATCGCTTAAGTTATCTGAAAGTCAGTAACATCAGGGAATTTGTTTAATGTCACTGCATCCACAGAGGCAATACGTTGTGCCCCCAGAAACCGCTAAGGTTGCTCATGCTATTTTCCCAACTGGCAACTTGTGTGTCACGATGGCAGCGACCTTGCACGAATTTTTTAGTGATCAACACTTCAATATCCTTTACCCAGATCGAGGGCAACCTGCCATCTCGCCTGTGAGATTAGCTCTAGCAACCCTTTTGCAGTACCTTGAGGGATTAACAGACCGACAAACAGCAGAGGCTGTACGTAGCCGCATTGACTGGAAGTATTTGTTAGCTCTTGAACTAACAAATACGGGATTTCATCATAGTGTGCTCAGTGAGTTTCGCACTCGTCTGGTAACAGCCGGGGCAGAACGTTTGATATTTGAACGATTCTTAGCTTTGTGCCAGGACAAAGGCTGGCTTAAACCTCGGACCCGCCAGCGAACTGACTCCACCCATGTTCTGGCATCCATTCGCGCCGTCACTCGACTCGAATGTGTGGGAGAAACTCTGCGAGCCGCTTTGAATGCGTTAGCCATTGTTGCACCCGAATGGTTGCAAAGCCATAGTCAACCGGAATGGATTGAACGTTACAGTGCCCGAATTGAGGATAACCGTTATACCCAGTCCAAGGGTAGGCGAGAGCAGCAGATGCAATGTTACGGTGAAGATGGACTGTACTTGCTCAATGCCATTTTTGCAACAGCAACTCCATTCTGGTTACGGCA
The DNA here is from genome assembly GCF_014695875.1 of Leptolyngbya sp. FACHB-541. Classification (NCBI taxonomy): domain Bacteria; kingdom Bacillati; phylum Cyanobacteriota; class Cyanophyceae; order Leptolyngbyales; family Leptolyngbyaceae; genus Leptolyngbya; species Leptolyngbya sp. FACHB-541. Next base: position 5,207 of record NZ_JACJPC010000147.1, read on the forward strand.
AATTCCTGCGGTAGAAACGTTACGACGGGTCTGGGTGCAGCAATACTACTGCTGTGACCAGGGCATTCGCTGGCGAACGGTTGAAGAAATTCCACCCGCATCCACAATGATCAGTTCACCCTATGACTTAGATGCTCACTATTGGAAGAAGCATACAACTTCCTGGGTTGGCTATAAAGTTCATCTGAGTGAAACTTGCGAACCGGAAGAGGTGCATCTCATTACCAACGTTGAAACAACAGCCGGTCCAGTTGCAGATGGGGATGTAACCGAAACAATTCATCAATCTTTGGCGCACCAAAACTTACTTCCTGGTAAACATATTGTGGACACAGGATATCTAGATGCTCAATTGCTGGTGAACTCTCAGGAACAATATCAAGTTGAACTGCTCGGTCCAACTCGTGTGAATCACCAATGGCAATCAAAAGAAGCAAAAGGATTTGCAGCAGATGATTTTACTGTAGATTGGCATCAGCAAATCGTGACTTGCCCTGAGGGCAAAACGAGTGCTTCTTGGACACCTGCCATTGATGGTCGAGATAATGAAGTCATCAAAATTAAATTTTCAAGTGCCGATTGTTCTGCCTGTCCTAGCCTTTTGTCTTGTACTCAGAGCAAACGACAAAGACGGACTGTAACGCTCCGCCCGGAGCAGCAATACAAGGCATTACAAAGTGCACGGCAACGAGCCACAACAGAAGATTATAAGAAGGAGTATGCACGACGTGCAGGGATTGAAGGAACACTCTCTGAGGGGATTCGTGCTCATAGACTACGTCGTGCTCGATATATTGGTTTAGCGAAAACTCATTTACAACATCTCTTAACTGCAACGGCGATCAATCTAAAACGAGTTTTCAATTGGTTATTGGGCACTCCTCATGCAACAACTCGTGTCTCTCAATACGTCAAACTCATGGCTCAGTCTACAGGTTAAGCAATGTTTCGCCAGCAGTATCGCTTTTGGTGATCTTAGGGCATGATCAAGATATCTCCCCTTCAGGATTTCAAAGGACGTGGAATTCCTTCGACATTTTCTGCCAGATACCCAACAAATTTACTTGGACAACTGGAACCTCGATACTGTTAATCACCATCTATTCGTAACCGTCTCATCAACTCAAAGAACTGCCCAATGTCCCCTTTGTGGCGTTTCTAGCCACCGTGTTCATAGCGGCTATGAACGCAGCCTGCAAGATCTCAACTTGGCTCAATACAGCATGACCTTGCATTTACACGTTCGCAAATTCTTCTGTCTCAATTCCAATTGCCATCGTCGTATTTTCACAGAACGGTTAGCATAATTGGTAGCTCCTTGGACTAGAAAGACCCTGCGATTGGTAGAGAGACTACAAGAGATCGGACTCTCCTTAGGCGGTGCAGCAGGATCTCGTTTAGCGCATCATCTAGGAACTGCCGTGAGTGGGAGTACACTTTTGAACCTGATCAAAAGGCTCCCTCTGCCTCAATTTGCAGTGCCGAAAGTTCTGGGGGTCGATGATTTTGCCTTTCGTAAGGGACAACGCTACGGCACGATTTTAGTGGATTTAGATTGTCATCAACCGATTGCTTTATTACCAGACCGCAAAGCAGA
>NZ_JACJPC010000148.1:0-146897 GCF_014695875.1 Leptolyngbya sp. FACHB-541
AACACGAGTTAGAAGACTACTTACCCTTCTGGCAACGTTCTGAAACATTGCCCAAATGGGACATCACTATTGTTCCACAGTAATGGGTACTTTATTTTTCCGCAAACCCCTTAGTCTGCAAAACTCCATTGTTGGTCTGTATCTGAACCGTTATTAGGATTGCGCCCAGACAACTCACAGTCCCAAAGTTGTAACCTTGCCCCATTGCTTTGACCGGGCGCACCAGCCACATCAATGCACTTACCGGATAATGTATTTCTGATGAAACCATTACTTGTTATTGTCCAACGTTGGTCTGTAATTGACCCATTATCGCGGTTACGACCAGACAATTCACAATCCCAAAGTTGTAACAGCGCACCATTATTACGTCCAGGCGCACCAGCTACATCAATACATTTACCCGACAATGTATTCCTAATGTACCCGCCGTTGACAAATACCCACCTTTGATCAGTAGTTGAATTGTCGTCAGAATTGCCCCCTGTTAGCTCACAATCCCATAGTTGCAAAGGCGCACCATTACTACGCCCAGGTGCACCAGCTACATCAATACATTTGCCAGATAGAAAGTTGTTGAGAAATCTTCCATCAACCCCTTGTGCTTCACTTGGTTGTTTGATTAGAAGGAGGGAAACCGTGAGGCTAGAGAGTGCGAGAAGTAAACCAGGCAAAATTTAGCAGATAATCTCATGCAATTGTCCTTTCACAAAATGTCAATTTTTCTGAATTCAGGCTAAGCCCTACCTGCATACGTTGGCAGTCGGAGAAAGTCAGAAAAAAGTCGGAGAAAAGCCAGATGGGTGATGCCAGTCATTAACGATCGCGCATCGGACAACAGCACAAATTCGCTTGAGAAATTGCACCTCACCGATAGATTTCCGATTTCACTCTGATAGGTAACTCTAGTTACTGATCGAAATACACTTCCTTGTTTCTGTCACCTAACAGACATTAGGAATTATCGTTAGGAGATCATGATACAGATGTGAGAAATCAGTAGAAGTTTATACGCCCACAGATAACTCTACTGTACCGCCTCGACCGAGGTCTAGCGGTCTAACTATTAATAGACTGAAATTTTCCGTATAATACCCTAACAGTTGGTGAATAGGCAGAATGATTCTGCATAACACCCCGAATTTGCTACTTACGCAGAAACAATCTGCCTAATATGCGGCTTGAGCTAAATAGCTAGAATCTTTCCACATATTTGCCTCAGTCCTTAACCTCTTCTGCTAACTGATTACTCAATGCCACCCAATTTTCGACGCTTAAATCTTCGGCGCGGGCTTGGGAGTTGATTTCGAGTTGCTCTAGGAGCTGGTTGAGGCGATCGCGCTCCACCACACTCATCAAGTTATTTCGCAACATCTTACGCTTTGTCGCAAACCCCAGCTTCACCAAAGTTTCCAGCTTACGAACATTGGTTACAGGCAGATGAAACTGGCGTGGACGCAATCGCACGACAGCAGAATCAACTTTGGGTGGCGGCTGAAAGGCTTTAGCCGTGACATCACAAATCCATTCGCACTCAGCTAAATACTGCACTCGCACCGATAGCGCCCCGTAGTTTCTGGAGCCGGGACGGGCACACAGCCGCAGGGCTACTTCTTTTTGCAACAGCAGCACGATCACGTCAAAGGGGTGGGGGTTTGGGGTGGCGATCGCTCCCAACAGCTTTTCTAAAATCGGACCAGTAATGTTATACGGAATGTTTGCAACCACTTTGTTGGGCTGCTGAAAGTCTGGGAATGCTGCTAGTGCAGCTTCTAAATCAAGGGAAAGGACATCTCCCTGGAGCAGCAAGAAATGATCAATTTTGCCTAACTTTTCTACTAGCAGCTTGCATAAATCTCGGTCAATCTCAACGGCAACTACCGCTGCTGCCTTTTCTAAAAGCGGTCGGGTTAAGGCTCCTCGACCAGGTCCAATTTCTAAGACGCGATCGCCCTCCACTAACCCCGCTGCTGCCACAATTTTCTGCAACGCCTTTTCACTACGCAGCCAGTGTTGTCCAAATTGTTTACGAGCTTGAGGCATAATTACATTTTCTTAAAAGATCCACAGAACGAAATTTCGCCTGCCAGATTTGTAGAGTATTTATGTCTTTGGGATGAGGTACGTGGGTGAAATACGAGATCCGTTATAAACCTGCTTTTGCAACTGTTTTTTTGACGTTAAATCCGGGCGATCGCATCACAGCTGAAGCTGGGGCAATGGCCAGCATGGCGGCAAAGCTCTCAATGAAAACTGAGTTTTCCGGCGGTCTAGTTCCTGGGCTGTTGAAAAAGTTTCTGGGTGGGGAGTCGCTCTTTGTCAATGTATTTACGAATGAAACTCAGCAACCGCTGGAGCTGGTCTTAACTCAGTCTACTGTGGGCGATGTCGGTTTGATGGAGCTTCAGGGAAATGAGATTTGCTTTCAGCCTGGTGCTTACATTGCTCACACACCCGGAGTTCAGATGGGGGTGCAGTGGGCTGGCTTTTCGAGCTTGTTTGCCGGAGAGGGGCTGTTTAAGCTGAAGCTAAGCGGTCGTGGGCTGGTGTTTTTTGGCGCGTATGGCGGCTTGAGCCAGCGTCGTGTAAATGGCGATTTCACGGTAGACACCGGACATCTAGTTGCCTATGAACCCAGCATCCAAATGAATATTCGCTTAGCCAGTGGGTTGGTTGGCTCTGTCACATCAGGTGAGGGCTTGGTAAATCGCCTGACCGGGCAGGGAACCATTTATCTCCAGTCTCGCAGCAGTGATGGATTGGTCAGGTTTTTGCGCTCTAAGCTGCGCTAGTTCTTACATAAGAAGGCTTCTCAATGAAAGTTGATATTTTACATCAGCCCGATAGTGCGATCGCCAAAATTGACATGGAACCCCAAGAAGAACTCGTTGCCGAAGCAGGCGCGATGGTTTCCATGAGCGGTCACATGAACGTCAACACGACGCTGCGAAAGGGCAAAGGAGGAGGCGTTTTTGGCGGATTGAAGCGAATGCTGGCCGGGGAATCGATGTTTCTCAGCGTCTTCCGCTCTGGCTCAGCATCCGCCGAAATTTACCTGGCTCCAAAGCTGATGGGCGACATTCTGCCCTACCAGATGGGTGCCCATGACCTCGTAGTTCAATCCACCGGATATTTGGCTAGCACGCCCGGAGTTGACCTCGACTTAGGATTTCAAGGGCTAAAGTCCGTCTTTTCAGGGGAATCAGTTTTTTGGCTGACTGCAAGCGGTAGTGGACTGGTGCTGCTCAGCGCCTTTGGCGGCATTTACGAAATTAAGGTAGATGGCGAATACATCGTTGATACAGGGCACATCGTCGCCTTTGAAAAAACGTTGAATTTCTCAATTACAAAGGCAGGCTCAAGCTGGGTCGGCGCATTTTTGGGTGGAGAAGGCCTGATTTGTCGGTTCCAGGGGCAGGGGCGGCTGTTCTGCCAAACTCACAACCCTGGCGCATTTGGCAGATTGATTGGCAGCAAATTGCCACCCCGGTAAACCCACTTGTGGGGATGGGCATCCTGCCCGTCCATCTCAAGCAGGTATCTTGCCTGCTCCACAAATTAGTAAACTACTCATTCTTAAGCAATTAATATGACTACTGAAACTGCTTATGAGATTCAGCATTCTCCTGCCTACGCCGCTTTAACGCTCAAACTTCAAGCAAACCAGACCGTCCTGGTCGAATCGGGTGCAATGGCAGCAATGGACTCTCACATCAAGATGAAGTCTAAAGTGCAAGGCGGCTTGATGAAAGGACTGGGGCGCATGTTGGGTGGCGAGTCGCTGTTTGTCAGCGAATTTACCGCTGAGGGCAAGCCCGGAGAACTGCTGATTTCACCAGGAGTACCGGGAGACATTCGGCATTATTGTTTTGACGGCAATAGCGGTTTGATGGTGCAATCTTCAGGCTTTATCGCAGCTAGCCCTACCGTCACCATTGACAGTAAGTTTCAGGGCTTCAAAGGCTTCTTTAGCGGCGAGTCTTTGTTCTTGCTGAAGGTGACGGGCTATGGTGACTTCTGGTTTAGCTCGTTTGGCGCAATCATCGAGATTCCCGTGACCGGAGATTATGTCGTAGATACGGGCTACATCGTTGCTTTTGAAGACACGCTTAACTACAACGTTGAGATGTTGGGCGGCTTGTCGTTCAAAGGTTTGAGAACTGGTATCTTTGGCGGAGAAGGCTTTGTCTGCCGATTTAGCGGCACAGGCAGATTGTGGATTCAGTCACGTCAGCTTTACCCCTTCGTCAACTTCATCCATCCTTTCCGTCCTGTTAAGAGCAGTTAGCCTAAAAGATAAAGCTTCCGTAGGGGCGTAGCATTCGGCAAGTAGACCGTGGAACAGACCGAGAATCTTTGCCCGAATGCTACGCCCCTACAGGGTGTTGGGCTAAAAATTTATCCTGAATGTTAAGGGGCGTTTCGGAAAATCCTCGTCCCCAAATCTATCGATGGTACTACCAGCATTAGAGTTTGATAATGCTAGCTTCCTACTAAATCCGAGAAGCGGGAGGTTGGAAGCCAAGGGAAAAATAGCTGAAGGGTGACAGAGATGGCAAAGTTAATGATGGCTCTGAGGACTGCTAGTAGTCTAATCTGTATTTCCCGTCCTTCGGAATACGTCAGGGAAGTTTCTGGGGAAGTTTTCGCTACTGGAACTGCTCAGAAGTTCATCTGGTACCCTGACTTTATCATCTTCTTTCAACTTGGACATTTTGGACATTTAGGAAACCATTGGACCGAAATTTACGCTTCAGACATGCTAGAACTTCAGCCTGAAACTGTTAGAGCGATCGCCGTACCCTTCACAATAAGACCAGAATTTGAACCAATTATCGTGTGTGATGCGGGAAATGGATATCCAACGCTTGATATTAGCGGAAAGGGCCATTATCAGTTGTTGTTTGAAACTCGTTATTTAACTGTTGATGAGGCGAGTAGACTGAATGGATTTGATGAGTACACATCTGAAATAAGTGACAGTCCTCAATCTGCCCCTGAGCTGATCCGACTTACATTCATTCCAACAGCCGAATTCCCTGAGCCTCAAATTTTAAGAGCAGAGCTAGGGTTTAATCCTCCTGAAACTCTTTCTCTCAATCCTTCGTATGAAGAACCTCCCTATCGAACAGATATTCCAGTTGTTCTCTCATCTCATGTAACTCCAGAGACGTTGGAGTTTGTTGATATTTTTGAACAAACGCTACAGGAGTTCTATCAAATTGAGCGTCCTCATGCTCAAATATGTCGCGGATCAGCATTTGGTAATCCAGAAGATCCAATCTGGGCTGAGGTCATTGATATTCCCTCAGTATTTCCCTTTGCTATCAGCATTAAACGGGATGGAACTATTACTCTAGGACTAGTAGCGTGGGGAAGATTTAATCATATTCATCATATTATTTGGCAATTAGAGCATACCGATGAAGCAGGTTTTTTATGGAATACTCATGACCCTGAGATGATTCGCCGTGATGCTGAAGGTCTTCAACAGTTGCTTTTGCTGCTGAAGGAAAAAGCTAAAATTCATTTTCAACCTTGCTTGGAAAGCGATAGTTAAACAATTCAGTCTTCGACATTAGAGCTTGGAAATCAACAAATCCTTCATTCCTCATTCTTTCGATTCATGCCTATTGAATTACCGCCTGGAACGGCAAGCTACCGCAGCGATCGCAACCCAGAACCTAAAAAGCGGCAAATTTTACTCGTCGTTGGATTAATCATCGCGGTTGTGTTTTTTGCCTTCTGGCTATTTGGGGCGCTGGTGAATGGGTTGGTCTGGCTAATTCCGCCTAGCGTCGAGCGGCAATTGGGTACATTCACCGTGCCTGTGTTTGAGCAAATGGCAGAACCATCGGCGGCTCAAGACTCGCTCAATCAATTGCTTGATCGCCTGGAGGCAAATCTTCCCCCTGAGCAACAGCAAGATCACGACTACCAGGTGCTATACATTCCTGATGCGACGGTGAATGCGATCGCGATTCCGGGCGATCGCGTCATCATCTACCGGGGACTACTGGCTCAGACAGAATCAGAGAATGAGCTAATGATGGTGCTGGGGCACGAATTGGGGCATTTTGCTAACCGTGACCATCTGCGGCGGCTGAGTAGAGGATTAGTCTTGCAGTTACTCATTGCCGTTTTCTTTGGGGATACAGGTGGACTCCAGGATGTAGCGATTTCTGGACTGTCCAGCATCAGTAATGCTCAATTCTCCCAAGGGCAGGAATTGCAGGCGGATGAATTTGGCTTAAATCTTTTGCAGCAAACCTATGGACATGTTGCTGGAGCCACAGACTTTTTTGAGCGGCTGAGTCAGCAAGAAGGGGCAAATATCGACTTTTTGGCAACCCATCCTAACTCAAACAAACGAGTGCAGCGGCTGGAGCGGGCGATCGCTAAGGGCTATGACCTGGGTGAGCGATCGCCTCTCCCTGCTCCGTTGGCAGACCTGTAACGACCATCTGCCACTCACTAAAAACTTGAAGTAACCAGCTTGAACTTACCTGGCTAAGCTCTCCACACTGAGAGGCACCATCTCGCCGCTCTTGGTTAACCCCAATAGCATCCGTTCCTGGGGTCTGATTAACTTGCCCGTTAACACACACCGTTCTTCTGCTTGAGCTGTAGCCTCTACGCTGGCTCGTATTTCCTCTGGCGACAATTGTGGCTGATAGTCTCCAGACTTTTGCTGCACATAATTCCACAGCACATCCCGAATCAAAGCTTGATAGCCCTGGTTGCCTGCCAAATCTTTGAGTCGGTCTTTGAGATCTCGCTCCAGCCGGATGCTGGTTACTTCCATTTCTGTTGTTGCCGTGCGATTCATCGTGTACATTTCAGTCCTCCTGAAATAGATAAGGTCTAGTTGAGTTTTTTTGAAGATGTGTAGACACCTTCGTAACACGAGTGTAGTATATTGAATGTCAGAATCAAGCAATATGTTTCAGCAAATAAACCTGTGAGTTACCCATCCACCCTTTGCACTTCATGCCACGCTGCCGAGCCTCAAAGCTTGGCTTTTGCGTTGCTGGCGGCGATTGCTGCGGGTGGCGATGGTGCTGGCAATCTGGTCGCAGGCGAAGAGATGCGAGGCTTTGGCTTTGGCATAGTCACCAGACTAGATGGAAAAAATCGGGGAATCGATCTATCCGATTTGCCAGTAGATGAACCAGACTCACGAGGCGGGCGGTACAGGTCAAGAACTGCTGTACCCGGAGAGGACTAGAAAAACCTGAACCAGTTTTTCCAGCCCCCGCTTCTAAGTTACGGAAGCGGGGGTTCTTGTCTGTGAAGTTATTGAAATTGCTAAGTCACTCGTTGCTCACGCACTCGCATTAACCCATTAGAACAGCTACCTAGCTAGAACCAAGTTCGTGCCCCACTTTCGTCCGATGGACAGTTCTGAAAACCCAGAAGCCTGAAGAAATCCGAAGGGAGTCCCCGGTGATGCTGAAATTTACCTACACGGAAACGGGTCTACATCTAGAACATTTACCCCAATCAGTTGAAGATTGGATGACGCTACGGGTGATTTTGTCACTGCGAACCGGACAGCGTTTGATTGTTGAGCGCGGGACGGCTGCTTTCTTGTTGCCCACCAACCTGGTCGGACTGCGATCGCTTGAGTCTGCCATTCAACAAGAAACCTATGGCACAGTCACCCTGACCAAAAGTGACGCTGAGTACGTTGAGGTGAGCCTGCACGGTACCTGGGTTTGCTCTAGCTCAGAAGAGGTTAATGGTGTGTTTGTGGCAAGTTTGGGCGATCGCACGGAATGGCTGATCTTCAAACTCTGGCGTGAAACCCAGAACCGCGCCTCCCCGCTGCGGCGGTAAAGATTCTAGCTCATCAGATCACTAGGAATGCAGCACCGAGATCTTCAGCCTATCAAAGAAGCTGAAGATCTGAATTTCCTATGGCGATCGCCCATTTCGAGCCTAATTGCCTAAATCTTGACGAATTTGTGAACCACTCAGGAGTTTGTAGTGTTTAAGTAGTATATTGTAGTATAACGCAATTCTTCCAACCTACTTCTTCCCGGACAGCCATGTTATTACTCTACGTTCGTTCATTTGAGCGGCACAAACCTCCACCAGAAGAGGTTTCTAGACCCAACCGTGCTAGCTCAAACTCTCAAACTCATTTTCAAACTCAAACTCATACAACCCAGCAAGTTCGTCACGCCAGATCAACGCATCATCTGGAGCGACGTTTATTCCTATAAACAGGTGCAATACGCCATGATGACTTTAAGAATGCGCCCCTACGCGGGTGAAACCGATTTGGAGGCGATCGCCCATCTGCTCAACACCTGCGAAGCCGTAGACCAGCTTGATAACTATCATTCTGTGCAAGATTTGCGGCTGGAGTTTAGCGAACCGAGCTTTGACGCAGCTCGTAACTTGCGGCTGTGGCACGATGGCGACGGTAAGCTAATCGGCTTTGGGCAAATGTGGATTCCACTCCACTCAGACAGCCCTGAAGTAGACGGACACCTCTGGTTCCGAGTTGATCCTGACGCTCGTGGCGACAGGCTTGAGTCCGAAATCATTGCCTGGGGTGAAGCCCGGATGCACGAAATCTGGCTGGAGCGAGGCATTCCTGTAAAGCTCTACGGTCACGCTCGCGATAAGCAAACCGAGTTGATCGCACTGTTGGAAGAGCATGGCTTTACCTTTGTGCGGCGATTCCTGAGAATGGAGCGATCGCTGACTCAACCCATTCCCGCACCCCAACTACCGGAAGGCTTCACCATCCGGCACAGCCAGGGAGAAGCAGACATTGAAGCCTGGGTCGAAATGCACAACCAGTCATTTATTGACCACTGGAACTATCATCCATTGGCGGCTGAGGTCCATCGGCACTGGCTGAGCGACCCTAACTATCGACCGGAGTTGGATCTGGTGGCGATCGCCCCAGACGGCACCTTTGCCGCCTTCTGCTATTGCCACATTCCCATTGAGGAAAATCGCCAAACGGGACGCAGCGATAGTTGGGTCGGCATGGTGGGCACGCGTCGCGGATTTCGTCGCTTGGGGTTGGGAAGAGCCATGCTGCTAGCAGGTCTACAACAACTCAAAGCCGCTGGAGTAGACACTGCAAAACTCGGTGTAGACACCGAAAACCCTAACTGTGCCCAAACTTTGTACGAGTCCACAGGATTCCGCAAAGTTCACGCCAGTCTGTCTTTCGTCAAACCGCTGAGTTAGGCAGCTTTGATACTTCTAACTTGAACACGTTGATACTCGTAGCAGCGTAGAACTGCGGCAATAAAAAAGAGGGTGAAGGCTTAACCTTCACCCTCTTTTGTTCTAATTCAAGTAATCAGTATGACGACTTGGTGGATGACTCATTCTCAAGCTAAAGCCTAAAACAGAAATCAAGGGCTTTCACCCCTCATCCTTCATTCCTCTAATAGGCGTCCTGAAGTTCGTAGAAGTCTGGAGAAATATAATCTTTCCGCAACGGCCAGCCAACCCAGTCTTCATTCATCAGGAGGCGCTTCAGGTTGGGGTGTCCTTCATAGACAATCCCATACATGTCATAGCTTTCTCGCTCCTGCCAGTCTGCTGCCTTCCAGATCCAATAGACCGAAGGCACCTTCGGATCTTCTCTAGGCAAGAACACTTTTAGGCGAACTTCATCAGGACGGTCTGCATTATCGCTCAGCTTGAGCAGGTGGTAGGTGCTGACCAGATCGCCTCCTGGACCAGTGTCGTAGGCAGCCTGACACGCTAAGTAATTGAAACCGTAAGCGTAAAGGGCAGTCGCAAAGGGCAGCAAAAACTCTCGATCAACTTTGAGCACTTCAACACCGCTGTGGTCTTTTTCTAGCGACTCATGCTCAAATCCATTCTCAGTCAGCCAGCTAGACACTTTGCCAGCTTCGACAATTTTGGCATCACCCTGCTCTTCAGCCTGAGTGCCTTCCTGCTTAGCTTCTTCAGCCACGATCGCTCTCCTCTTTCTCAACTTCCTGGAGGGCTGGTGTGATGGGCATACCCATTGCTTCCATCAGTTCTTTAGGCGGTGCTTGTCGAGCCTCTGCCTGCAGATACTTACCCGTCAGAATGTCGGGCACGATGTTTAGATTATGAGAAACAGTGCGGTAGCGGTGGGTCTGCGCGCCTATTCCACGTTCCTGCAAAGATTCATTCGAGATCTTTTTCCGCAGCTTGATAATTGCATCAATAATTGCTTCAGGACGGGGAGGACATCCAGGAATGTAAACATCTACTGGAATTAGCTTATCCACACCTCGAACCGCGGTAGGAGAATCAGTGCTGAACATGCCGCCTGTGATCGTGCAAGCACCCATTGCAATCACATACTTGGGTTCAGGCATTTGCTCATACAGCCGCACCAGCGCGGGAGCCATTTTCATCGTAATGGTTCCGGCGGTGATGATCAGGTCAGCTTGACGCGGGCTAGAACGGGGAACCAGACCAAAGCGGTCGAAGTCAAATCGAGAGCCAATCAGCGCTGCAAACTCAATAAAGCAGCAGGCAGTGCCATACAAGAGGGGCCACAGACTCGAAAGTCTTGCCCAGTTATGCAGGTCATCCAGCGTGGTCAGAATTACGTTTTCTGATAAGTCCTGGGTGACTTGGGGATACTCGGCTGGGCTAATAATAGCTGTATTTTCGGGGGTTGAAGTACTAGGATTCATGACCATTCCAGTGCGCCTTTCCTCCATGCGTAAACGAGACCAACGACAAGAATTGCAATAAATATCAGGGCTTCCACAAAGGCCAGTAGCCCAAGTTGGTTGAATGCAACAGCCCAGGGGTAAAGAAACACTGTCTCAACGTCGAAAATGACGAAGACTAGCGCAAACATGTAATAGCGAATGTTGAACTGAATCCAGGCTCCACCAATTGGCTCCATCCCAGACTCATAGGTGATTCTTCGCTCTACGCCTTCAGGGTGGGGTCGAACAAGCCTGGCGGTCACAAAGGCCAGGACAGGAACCAGACTACAGATGAGCAGGAAGCCCAAAAAATATTCGTAGCCGTTGAGGACAAACACAATTTCTGCTTTTGTAGGATTGACTCAGTAACAATGTTACTTGCTTTTTACATTATAAGAAATCGGAAATCTGCTCCTGTCTATACGAACCTGTTATTGGATCAATAGTGAATTGTTTAGGTTAGAGAGTCGTGGATTGATTCCTGTACTGAATCCTGGAAGCGAGCGGACGTTTATCTAGGCTGGACTTTAACTTAGATGGGCATCAGTACCTTGTGAGAAAAATTACTTCGGCTGAGTTAAGGGAAAGTCGATTAGGATGTCTGCTCTTTCGGCGCTTGATTCGCCCTTGGATCTATTTTTTTGGAGTATCCTCCCTTAATCTGAACTTACACAGATTTGAAATCCGATCGCCACTTGTTACTCGTATTGCATATAGACCTGCATAGAGGTGCGTGGCCAGGGATGAAATTGCTCCTTCCTTTATTAATCTTGGAGTCGTTGATCAGACGCAATGCATCCTGATTCTCCCAAGCCTGAGCCATCTGCGTCAGACCAAACTGACGCAGACCTATTTTTGGCGCTAAAAGCGGGTCGTATTGAAGCGCTGAGTGCTTTATATGACCGCTACTCAAATTTGGTCTACGGGCTAGCACTGAGGGTTTTGTCTAATTCTGAGGAAGCTGAAGATGTCACGCAAGAGATTTTTTTGGCACTCTGGCACAAGGACAATTACAACCCAACTCGCGGCTCGCTGAGCAGCTTTTTGGTAACCATGACTCGCTCTCGATCGATTGACCGCTTGCGATCGCGCAACACAAAGCTGAGATTTCTTCAGCGCTGGAAGCGAATTTCAACGGCTGAAGAAATTTCAGCTAACCCGCTAGAGCAAGTTTCAATCAACGAGCGATCGCAACTGATCCGAGAGGCGTTAGCTCGGCTACCGGACTCAGAACGACAGGTTCTAGAAATTGCCTATTTCGAGGGATTGAGTCAGTCAGAAATGTCCCAGCGGTTGGGCATTCCGTTAGGTACCGTCAAAACCCGAACTCGTCAGGGACTTTTGAAACTCAAACAACATTTGCGGGATTTTATTCAGTAGTGACACACCATGATCAGACCCTCCCTTCATGAAAACTGGGAAGAATTGATAGCGGGTTATACCCTTGATGATCTCGACCCTGAAGAGGCTGAGATTGTTGAACGATTGCTTAATGAAAATCCTGAGCTGAGGGGAGAAGTTAAGCAGCTTCAGGAAGTTTTGGACTTATTGCCCTATGGTCTGCCGCAGCAGGAACCTCCAGCTCATTTGCGTGCAGCGATTTTAGATGCCGTGCAAGAGGGCGATCGCCCCGCTAGACCCCACAGACGTGCCCGTCGTCGAATTTGGCTGGAAATGGGTGGAGCTGTTGCTGCGTTTCTGGCGATCGCCCTGGGACTGGACAATTACCGTCTCCGCCAAGATCTGGAAAGTGCAGATGCGGTCATTCAAGCGCTACGTCAGCCTGAAACCGAAGTCTATGCCCTGGAAGGAACCGGGGAAACAACAGCTGCTTCCGGTCGGTTGGTCGTAAATCCTAATCAAGATCAAATTTTAGTCACTGTGCAGAATTTGCCGGAACCTTCGGCAGGACAAGCTTATCGGCTCTGGGGACTGACTCCTGGCAGCACAGAACCCATTTATTATGGTCAATTTGGCACAACTGCTCAGGGAGAAACGCTAGCTCAGCTTTCGATTCCTAGAGATGCTATTCCAACTGAGGAAATTCAACTGCTGATCACACTGGAGTCGTCTACAGCGCCTCCAATTCCAGAAGGCCCTTTAGTGATGCAAAGCAGTTTGTAAGGGTTTGGGTATTAGGGATTAGCTGAATTTAGTATCACGGTTGTGAGGAGTTTCAAAGTCGATAATGGGCCCTTTAGGAACAATGCGGGTTGGGTTTACCTTGGGGTGGCTCTTGTAGTAGTGGCGCTTGATGTGGTCGAGGTTACAGGTTTCTTTAACACCGGGGTGCTGATATAAATCGCGCAAGTAGCCCCAGAGGTTGGGGTAATCCACAATGCGGCGCAGGTTGCACTTGAAGTGAACGTAGTAGACTGCGTCGAAGCGTAGCAGCGTGGTGAACATGCAGATGTCGGCTTCGGTGTGGCGATCGCCACACAAATATCGTTGCTTGCCTAGCACCGTTTCCCAATGATCTAAATTCTCGAATAGCTCGGTGACGGCTTCTTCGTAGGCTTCCTGAGTGGTGGCAAATCCGGCGCGATAAACTCCGTTGTTGATCGGTCGATAGATTGCGTCGATGGTTTCATCAATTTGTTGCTGGAGCGCTTCGGGATAGAGGTCTGCATCGGGTTTGGCAATTCCACCAAACTCAGTGTCTAACATGCGAATGATCTCGCGAGATTCGTTGTTGACGATGGTGCCTTTTTGCTTATCCCACAGTACTGGAACAGTGACGCGTCCGGTGTAGTCTGATTCAACCTTCGTGTAAAGCTCCCACAGGTAACGGGTGTGGTTCACGGTGTCGGGAATGCAGCCTTCGCCATCGGAGAATTCCCAACTGTTGTCACCTAGTTCAGGATCGACAATTGATACGGAGATTGCATCGCTCAGTCCTTTGAGCTGACGTATGATCAGCGTGCGATGCGCCCAGGGGCAAGCCAGAGAGACGTAGAGATGATAGCGATCGCGCTCAGCCTTAAACCCACTAGAACCATCTGCCGTGATCCAGTTACGAAACGTGGTCGAGGGGCGGACAAACTTACCTTTTTTGTCTTCTTGTTCCCGTTCTGTGACCCACTTCCCATCCATCAACATGCCGAGTCCCATAATCTTCTCCCTGACTGCTTGAAATCTACCGAATCGCCATCTCTCTATTGCCCAGCCTAGCGCGATTGTGTGGGGCGCTAAAATCTATCGCTGGACCCAGCGGAACGATGCGATTAGGATTCAGTTGAGGAATTCCGGCGTAATAGAGCCGTTTAACGTGTTCAATGCTGCATACTTCTGCCACACCTGGATGCTGGTAAAGATCGCGCAGATAGCCCCACAGGTTGGGGTAATCGACCAGTCGCCGCAGGTTGCACTTAAATAGACCGTGATAAGCCAGGTCAAACCGAAACAGCGTGGTGAACATGCAGATGTCAGCTTCGGTGAAGCGATCGCCACACAAATATCTTTGATTTTCCAACACCTCTTCCCACCGATCCAAAGCGGCGAATAGCTCTGTCACCGCTTCCTCGTAAGCCTCCTGTGAATTGGCAAATCCAGACCGATATACCCCGTTGTTGATGGGCTGATAGATCTCGTCGATGGTCTGATCAATCTGTTGCTGAAAATCTTTGGGATAGAGGTCAGCCCCGGTCGTAGAAAAAGCCGCAAACTCGGTGTCAAACATCCGAATGATTTGGCGTGATTCATTATTGACAATTGCGCCTGTCTGCTTGTCCCACAGCACGGGAACGGTGACTCGTCCTGAGTAATTAAGATCTGCCAGTGTGTAAACTTCGCGCAAATAGTGAGTGCCGTTCACCACGTCGGGAATACATTCTGGCGCATCAGAGAACGTCCAGCCTTCCTCACTAATTACCGGATCAACAATTGACAGGCTGATTACATCCTCCAAGCCTTTCAGCTTTCGCATGATCACGGTGCGATGTGCCCAAGGACAACCTAGCGACACGTAGAGGTGATAGCGTCCTGGTTCAGCTTTAAAGCCGCTGGAGCCATCTGCTGTCACTGTGTTGTGAAAGTGAGTCGGCATTCGGTTAAATCTGCCCTTCTCGTCTCGCTCTGTCCAGTCTTTAACCCACTTGCCATCAACCAACATTCCCAGTGCCATCGGTTTGCTCCAGTAGTTTTGGTATTCAGATCTCTTACACAGAAACTCGTTTAAAGCCTCGTCTCCAGGTTCTACCTGGGGATGCCCCAGTTGGGGCTCTGTCTCTTGCAATTTCTACGAGGCAGAGCCTCACCAGAGGCATTACAAGGCAGAGCCTTGGAACGAGAAGAGGTTTAGCGGGTGCGATCGAGACTGATGCGTCCAGGTCCGTATTGCATAACCAGGAGCAGACCGCCGAGCAATCCCAGGTTTTTGAGAAACATGATTTGCTGAATCGGATCGGCAAAGTTGGTGTGAAAGATCAGCGTGGCGGGAATCAGGAAAATCACCAGCGCGATCGCTCCGAGGCGAGTTTTGTAGCCCAGCAGCAGGGAAAGTCCGCCAGCTAGTTCAATGGCGATCGCCAATACTAAAAACAATCCCGTCCAAAACATACCGTTAGCTGCCATGTATTCCTGGGTGCCTACCGGATTCAGAATTTTGTTTACGCCGGACACCAGATAAATCGAAGACAACAAAATTCGGGCAATCAGGGGAACGATGTCCCTGTCATTACTTGCTTGAGTAGTGCTAGTGGGTTGTGAATTGGGATAAGAAGCCGAATCAGGAGCCAAAATTTTAATTTTCACGGTGTTTTCCTCGCATTTCCTGGGTGTGTCTGTCTCTACTGCCTTGCGTACCTATTGCCCTACCGCTCTATTGCTTTGCCCAGTCAGAAATTACAACGGTCTGTGGTGCTTCAAGTTCTAATGCGATCGGCTGGAATGGGGTGCCCTTGTGAGAACCATCGCAGTAAGGCGCATTTTTGCTTTGCCCACAGCTACAGATCCAGTAAGTGCCTGCATCCAGAGGTAATACAAAGGGTTCGCGGCTAGTTGAAGGTTGAGTCATGGCGATCGCTCCTAATCAAAGTTCCAAATATATTTGAACCGATACAATCTGCTTCTGCACTGTTTGAACCAGTACTTTCATGTTCTATCACGGTTATTGTTTGAATGCAAACAATTAAAAGTGGAAAATCCTGTTTGCCTCGAAGATAATTTGAGCGAATCGCCAATTGCACCGAAGATGAAGTAGACCCTAGAGCTTGTTTCAAGGAAATGACTACTGCCAATTCTGTTCACGCTGCTGCACGTCAAGGTTTTCAGATTGGGGCTGATGCCTATGAACGAGGCAGACCTGGCTATCCTGCCGCAGCGATTGAGTTTTTGCAGCAAACGCTCAACCTTTCATCTGCCACAACGGTCGTAGATCTGGCAGCAGGAACAGGTAAATTTACCCGGCAGTTACAAGATTTGGGCTGTCAAGTCGTGGCGATCGAGCCAGTTGAAGGGATGCGGCAAAAATTTGAAGCGCTTTTGCCGAATATACCTGTTCTTAACGGAACCGCTGAATCCATTCCCTTAGACGCTGCTTCGACTGATGTAGTTACCGTCGCTCAAGCATTTCACTGGTTTCAGGGAGAAGCGGCGTTAGCAGAAATTCATCGGGTGCTAAAGCCGGGTGGCTACCTTGGGTTGATTTGGAATGTTCGCGATGAGTCAGTAGATTGGGTAGCGCAAATCTCAGCAATCATTACGCCCCACGAGGGAGATGCACCCCGTTATCGAACCGGACAGTGGCGAACAGCGTTTGAGCAAACGGACTTATTCACACCGCTCGAAACTCAAATTTTTTCCTATGCACATCAGTATGATCTGGACGCAGCTATTGATCGAGTTGCTTCTATTAGTTTCATTGCCGCACTCAATGCTCAAACACAGCAAACCGTTCTTCGGCAAGTGCGTGAATTACTTGAACATCATCCTCAAACACGCGATCGCCCCATCATTGAGCATCCCTATCGCACAGAGGTTTTTTGGTGTACTAGGAAAAGTTAGAAAATACTCCGCAGTTTCTTTAGCGCTGCCAAAATTTCTTCCAGATCGGACGAATCGAGCTTGTCAAATCGCTGTTTGATGTAGGCAATCTGAGCCGGAAAAACTTGCTCAAACAGTTGCTCCCCTTCGGGGGTTAGCACGATGACAAAACAGCGGCGATCGCCCTCTGGCACTTCACGTCGGACAAATCCCTTTTTTTCCAGGCGATCGACAATGCCAGTGAGCGTTCCCTTAGTCACCAGGGTTTTCTCAGCTAGCGTATTCATCGTCATGCCCGTAGTATTTCCCAGGGTGGCAATCACATCAAATTGAGGGGAAGTCAGCCCCAGTTGGCGGATATTTTCATCGGTATAACTTTCAAACGCCTGATAGGCTCTCACTAACTCTCGCATCACGGGTACAAACGGCTGTTTGGCAGCCCTTTTGGCATCAAGCGGTTGGTCAGGGGGCTGGTCAATTAAAGTCTGGTCGGTTGGCGATCGCTCCACGCTGTTATTCCAATTTCTTAAACTACGTTTGGTTTACCACAAAGAAGTACTAATGCAAACCATTTTTAGCATAAACCAAAAAACCTGGAAATGCTGCCACTCTCAGGAGAGACTTGTATGCTCCTGCTTGGTCATTGGGAATGACAAGTAGCCTTTCAGTCAAATTTGACCTGCTAGTCGTTTACCTGCTGCTAGAGTCTAAGTTTTGTAAAGCAACAGTTAGAAAAGCTTGAGCTTGCTCAACTAGCGTTTTGGCATCTCGCTGAGATAATTCAGGAACAGGATCATAGTCTGCACGAGCATGGCATAGTAAGCACGAGATACTGCAAACTCATAAAATCCTTGTTCAATCAAATTTTGAGACGCTTCCAGGCTACGTTGTGCTTTGTGAAGCAGGGCTTGTTGTTCTGGGGTCATAGGACAATTCCGTCAGACTGAATGTTTCGTAGCAGCGGTGAGTTCTCAGTTTCAAACCGCGATCGCCCCATAAATAGTCGAGAAATCAAAAGGTTGTGATCCAGGCATAGTTGAGCAATGAATTGACTGGTGCGACGCAGTTCTTCGCTAGCATTGACCGGATCTTCTAAAACAATTAAGACATCAATGTCAGAGGTGTCCGTTGCTTCGTCTCTAGCATGAGAGCCAAATAAGATAATGCGATCGAGGCGTTCCTGGTATTCCTGCTGAAGGTATTCCCGCAGAGGCGTAAGGATTGTTAGAAGTTTGCGGCGAGGTTGAGTTGAAGGCATAGCATTTCTCAAGCTTGCTCAAATCCTACTTGATTGAGAATTGATATGGATCTAACAGAGTCACCAGAATCTTCGGACAGGTTTTAGACTGAAGGAAGTCAGTCTGAACGAATTGAGTCGGAGAGAAAAGCGCGTGGTTATTTCTATTGCTTCCATGCAAGATCGTCTGCTAGATGCGATTACGCCTTACCGCGATCGCGTCGATTACTTAGAAATTCGACTAGAGCAGGGTGAGGCTAGCGTCATTTCCTATCGCGGGGCGCAGTTGGATGCGGTAGACCGCAGCTTTTCTCTGTCGGGTGGAATTCGCGCCTGTCACAAAGGTGGCTGGAGTTTTGTCACATTCAACGGGTTGTCTGAGCTAAAGGGACGGATTGAAGAGGCGATCGCCCAGGCTCACCTGGTCGGCAGCGAAACTACACAGCTAGCCGATGTGGAACCCATTCAAGATTACGTGTCGGTAAAGTTTGGCAGAGATCCCAGAGGCATTTCCTTAGAGGAAAAGCGGCAACTCGTTGAGCGCTACAATCAACTGTTGCTGGATACCGATCCGCGCATTCAAACGACGATGTCAGGGTATAGCGATCGCTTTAACACCACCTATTTTGTCAATTCTTTAGGCACCTGCATTGCTCAAGAACGGCTGGATGTCTCTGGTAGATTTGGCGTGATTGCTAGAGGTGAAGGCGGCGTGGTGCGTCAGGGGTTTGAGTCGATTCACTCTCGCTCTGACTACAACGTGCTGCTGGGCGCTGAGGATCGGGTCCACAGTGCGGCAAAGCGAGCGATCGGTCAGCTTGACGCAACGTCGGTTAAGGGCGGACAGTACACCGTTCTGCTTGACCCATATCTGGCAGGCGTGTTCATTCACGAGGCGTTTGGGCATCTCTCAGAGGCAGATTTTGTTTATGAGAATCCCAGAATGCAGGAACTGCTGGTCGTGGGCAAACCTCTTGGGATTCCTCAACTGAATGTGGTAGACGATGCCACAATGCCTGACCTCCCCGGTTCCTTGAAGTATGACGATGAGGGCGTTCCGGCGCAGCGCAAGTTTTTGATTAAGGATGGCGTGTTGACCCAGCGCTTACACAACCGGGAAACCGCAGGCAAGATGCACGAGCAGCCAACGGGCAATGCGAGAGCAATGAATGCAACCCATCCGCCAATCGTGCGAATGACGAATACCGGAATCGAACCAGGCGATCGCACCTTTGAAGAAATGATTGGCGACATTGAGGAAGGAGTCTACGCCGTTCGCATGTTAGGCGGACAAACCAATGGTGAGATGTTCACTTTTGCAGCGGCTGAAGGCTTCATGATTCGGGATGGCAAAATTGCTGAACCGGTTAGCGATGTCACCCTCAGCGGCAATGTCTTCCAGACGTTGAAGGACATTGAGGCGATCGGCAGCGATTCTGTTTACACGAATGGCGGTTGCGGTAAGGGTGGTCAATCTCCTCTACCCGTCAGCGTTGGTGGTCCTCATGTTCGGATTAAGAACGTTGTTGTAGGTGGGCGCTAAAGTAGCTGGCGATCGAGAATTAAGGAAGTTGCAGGGTGGATTGTCCCATCCACCCTGTTGTTGTGCTAAATAAAACGGTGCGTTTGCTTGTCACGCAACGCACCCTACAAGGTGGCGATCGCACTGCGATGTAGTTGTTCTAACACCTCGATCAATGTTAGAAAACGCACTATGCTAAACGCCGGTACAGTTCAGCATTTTTTGTCAGCACATAATTAGCTGCATCAAGAAACTCGCTCTTTTGAGAATTGAGCCAATCCTCTAAGCTTGCCTTCAACAAAACTTCGAACGCAATTCCATGCGCTGCTGCCAAGTCTTGTAGCTTTTGAAATTGGCTATCTGAGAGATCAATGGTGATAGAAACCACAGCGATCGCTCTCCTCATGGTTTTGAGTAGAGTCTAACATTCGCAACTAACTGGCAAGCTTTTGTACAGTCGTAAAGCACCAGAATAATGTCATGCTTGGAGTAGCTGGGCATACACATCATCCTCACCATTGTCCCAAACTGCATCAAGTGAGGTTTGGCTTGCTTTCAACCAAAATTCAACCTCATCGTCAGGTAAAACTGTCACCAGCACCCTTCCCCCTTCCGGTAGTTCTGCTAACTCCAATAGCTCAATTTTTCCTTGCCGAACCGTAGCCCAAAGCGTTTTTAGCATATCTGTTGCATGAGATTATGCTGTAGTTCCTGTTTGTGCGATCGCCTTACTGCTACCTTCAAGGCGATGCGTGCAGACAGCATAACGTTCCTGGTCAGCGGTTGCAGATACCTTTGCAACACCACAAGCGGCTTGGGTCAATCCGCCGCACCAGGGTTGTTAGCTGGCGTTTACCTTCACCTTTTAATTTAAAGAGTTAGCAAGGTAAGAAATTAAATTCATAAAAAATGAACAAAAGCTGAATCTTGATAAGTTGACTTACCCGATAAATCTAGCCGTAGCAAGGAAATAATGTAGTCTGCCAAAGCATCTTTATGGTTGAGTTGAGGATTGTTCTCCTCCCTATTCAAAATACGTGCCACACTTCCAATAAACAGGTCTGACAATTGGATGTAAAAATTTTCTGCCGACTCAATAGCAACTAATCGCTTGAGGGTAGCTTCATTTTCAAAGTGTTTAGTGAAGGAGGCATGTAGATCTTGTTCCAACCTTGCCATTTCTAGTTTATCTGTTCCGTCTTCTTTATCTTTGTAAATGTTGACATACCGAGGTAAAGTTAACCGCTTAGTCTGAACTTCATGTTTAATTCCTATGTGAACAAGTTGATAGTGTAGTTCTCGAATGATCTCATTAGAACTCTTGCGAGTTCCAGCCTGCTCAAGAGCTACAGCCTTAAAGCTAAAAGTGTCAAAATGACTAAGAGCTGTGGTGAAGAACTCTTTATATTCTTCCAACCTTTGTCTACTCAACTTTGTAAAATGGAACTCATATGAAATACCTTTCTTTACTTTCCATTGGGTTAAATTGACCAGCAATGTATAAGACTGCACATCACCTGGACTACATAGCCCTCCTACAATTGAATATTTTCCATTTTTGCTACTCTCATCTACATAGAAACTTATTTCTGGAATATCAGGTGGCTTGTCAGCTAATTGCTTATTCTTCTCATCTTCCTCTTTATCCCTTCGATGATTCCTGACTTCTGTATCTGCCAAAAACAGTTTGTATTCATTTTGGATCTTTGCCCGTGCTCTTGTGATCGACGTCAATTTTGTTAGCTTTTGCATTTTTTCTTCATCAATCACTCCATATCCAGCATATTCAGGTTCAAAAACCCTCCAAAATCTCCATGCAAGGGCGTTATCTGAATTTCGTGCTTCAGGGTAATGATTTAGAATAAAAGCTACTTTTTCACGTACTCCATCTAAATTGGATTCCGCTAATTTATTAAGTAACGATTCTCGTTCAAGGTCAACTTTTTGCTCTTTGGTGAGTTCAGTAGCCTCTTCTGCAATCTCTAACTGTATAGGTTCGAGAGCAGTCGTTTCTTCGTTATTCATAAAACATTGGATCTTAAATTGAAATATATTCTAACTAAAGTCTAAAATTCCTACTTCAATCAACATGGCATCGAACGCCTTTGAGATGTAAAGGAGTCAATACAGTAGAAAGCCTATTACCTGGATGCGTAGTCAACTAACAATATTATTAGCCCAAAATCTTCCGTATAAGATGCCTGTACGGATGGTTATGCAGAATCATTCTGCATAATGTGCTAATGAAGTAGAGATACGGAATGATTCCCCATACTTACACAAGGTCAGAGATTCAGTTAATGGTTAACCTTGCATCGTTTTAGCGTTAGGTCGAGATGTTGCTTGGCTTAGAGCGATCGCCCCCTCCCAGAACGATCGCCCCTTCCCTCTGATCCTTATCCTTTTTGGCGATCGCGCATTAAGATACTCATCACTTCACCCGTATCGGGTGCGGGTAACAATGGACTCCATGCGCCTGCTTCGGCAAAGCCGCGACTGTGGAGTTCGTGAATGGTGCTGATTACGCCATCACGAGAGCTAATAATCAGGACTCGAACTCGTTCGCGTTCAGGGAGCGGGATAGGAGAAGCTTCTCCCTCAACGGTTGCCCAGTTGAGAGATTCTACGAAACAGTGAGACATGAGTTGTGACTCCGTTAGGGTTTGCAAAGAAACCCCAAAAACCTAGCCACCCCGCACTAATTTCACGCGCTGCAAAAGTGAGTGGGAGAACGAAAAGTGAGTAAACTCACTTTCATTCTCTAAAGGGTTTGCAACGCTTCTTTGACATGACAAGTCGGGATGGCTAAGGGAGTGTTAAAATTCACCGTTAGCCGCCAGACTGCTTCTACCAGTTTGGGGGTTAGTCGCTCATTGCTGGGCCAACAGCTTTGAGCGGCGCTAGATCTTTGGGTTCTATCAGGTTGCCGCAAGTAAAAAATACAACCTTAGCGTGACAGCATATCTGAGTGAACGGTATCTCGTCAAGGTGGTAAGTTACGAAGTTTTTGAGGAGATGAGGAGGGCGATCGCTCCTCTTACCAGTATGTTTTCTAGAAAATGTAAACAAAAACAGGTTTAAGAGTTTAAAACAAGGTTTTTAAATTTCAAAACAAGGTTTACAAGCTTAAAACAAGGTTTTTAAGTTTGAAATCAGGTTTTTGAGTTTAAAACCTTGTTTTAAACTTCTAAAACAGGTTTACGAGTTTGAAACCTTGTTTTTAAATCTAAAATCAGGTTTTTGAGTTTGAAAATTAATTTTCTGAGTCGAGTAGGACATACGCAAACAGAAGCAGTCCTGTATATTTATTGGCAGAATGCACTGGCGTAAGTTGAACTGTGGCAAATCGAGTTGTAGGGAATCGAACGGTTAGCCGCGAAGGTTACGCAAACTTGTCCCGTCACAGTTTGATTGTTTGTGCCACTCTGGTACAAAATCCGGCAAATCTGGGTGGTTTGTGTCGCACAGCTGAGGCGTTTCGGTTGGAATCGCTGGTGCTAGCAGATGGGGCGATCATCCAAACTCCTGCCTTCAAAAATCTGTCCGCTTCCACTCACCACTGGCAACCATTCACCATTTGTCCCGTTGAATCCTTGCTCACCTTGCTTACCCAACAACAGCAGTCAGGCTACAATCTCATTGCTCTTCACACCAGCCCAGAAGCAATTCCTTTAACCCAGTTCACCTTTCCGCGTCAGTCTGTTCTGATTCTCGGACAAGAACTCACAGGCATTCCCTCAAATGTGCTGGAATTGTGTGATCAGATGGTGATGATTCCGCAGTTTGGGTTAGTGGAGTCTTTGAACGTGCAGACGGCAGGGGCGATCGCCATTTACGAATATGTGAAACAGCATTCTGATGAAACCTAAAGGAAAGCTTTAACCTTGCTATTCCTCCCTTTCAACCTTCACCCACATCAGTAGAATCTAGACACAGGAGGGAAATGAATATGGGATCTTCTATTGTTGTTAGTGATGCAAATTTTGCGGCTGAAGTGGTGCAAAAGTCTTACGAAAAGCCAGTACTGGTAGACTTTTTTGCTCAGTGGTGTGGACCCTGCCAGATGCTCAAGCCGGTTTTGGAAAAGCTGACCCAAGAGTATGACTTTGTGTTGGCGAAAGTAGATATTGACCAAAACCCAGAGCTAGCGAGCACTTATGGAATTGAGGGCGTTCCTGATGTGCGGGTGGTGAGCCATGGTGAACTCAGCAACGGCTTTGTAGGTATGTTGCCCGAAGCTGAGATTCGAGATTTGCTGGCTCAGCTTGGGCTGAAGTCAGAGTTGGAATTGGGGTTGGAAGCTGTAAGGGAGGCGATCGCCGCAAATAACCCAGCCCAGGCAAAACAGCAGTTTGACCAGCTATTTCAGAAATATCCTGAAGACCGCAAGCTGATTTTAGAAGCTGCCAAATTTCTGCTCAGTTTGAATCAGTTGGAGCCTGCCCAGAAAATGCTGGCAACGATTCAAGAACATGAGAAGGGCTATTTTGCAGAAGCGCAAGCAATCAAAGCGATGATTCAGTTTCAGCAAGAAACTGACAATCCGGTGATCGAGTCTGAGCTAGACCAGCAGTTCTCGAATGCCTCCAAACTAGCGCTAGAGCAGAACTATGAAGCGGCGCTGCAAGGCTTTTTGGCGATCGTCGGGAAAGACCGCAAATACAAAAACGACGGCGCTAGAAAAGCTATGATTGCCATCTTTGATCTGCTAGGAGACGACCATCCGCTAACCAAAGGTTATCGGAAGCAGCTAATGCTAACGCTGTACTAAGCCGAGCTTTTTAGCGATCGCCCCTCACCCAATCTGGTTTCTCACCCACTGCCGAAAAATCTTCACCAACTCCAGGTAATCAGTTGTTTCAGCCTGTTGTAGAAACTTGGAGATTTCTGGAACTGGCACGTTTGAGAAGAATTGACTGGTCTGAGAATTGATGTAAGTATCACTTTGTAATTGTTTGATTACAAGAAATTCCCCGTTGTAAATCCAGACTTCTACTACGCCTAAATCTGCATAGACTTGGAGGCGATCGCTAGAGCTACTAGTGACATCGATTTCAACTACAAGATCGGGAGCAGGGTCTTTGTCTAAATCCAGTCGTTTTTTCCCCGAACCGCAGCAATATTACGAATGTAAAAACATTTATCGGGTTCTGCCCCGCTCAGTTCAGGACGTTTGAATGTCATTGAGCCAAGAGGATAAATTTGCACCTCCAACTCTTCTGCGATTGTCTCTACGAAACGACCTAAAACTTCTTTGCCAAGTTCATGTTCAGGGGAAGGGGTCAGGATTTCTAAATTGCCGCGATTGTAAGTGAGGCGGAGACGGCGATCGCTCAATTCTTCCAGCAGTGTTTCATAGGTCTGCCAGCTAATTCCCGATAAATGAACTACTTCAATAAGGGAAGGTGAAGTTGCAAGCATGAGACAAAAGCGTAGGGTGTTTACATTTTAGATTGGGGAAGGCGATCGCTCGCTGCGTCCAGATTGCTTACGAACGCAACACCAGCGCTGCCATTTGTAATCTCAAACAACAGTTAGCTGGTAGCTAATCGTTAATTGCAATAATCAAGAAATTAAGACTCTTGAGCATAGCCATTTTCACGCAAGAAAGTGCGGAGACTGTTAAAGAACTGTTGGCGATCGCTTCCCTGGTAAGCCTGCTCTACCATCTGCCAACCTTCCTGTGCCTGCCCTAACAAGTGTTTATCTGCCAGATAAGCTGCCCAAACGACCTTCATCGTAGGATCTGTTCTGACCCTGGTATCTCCACTACTCTGACGCTGCCAGTAGTGTGACCAGAGAATGTAGGCATGGCTCCCTAACTCTTGCGGATATTGGCGCGTCACGTCAGCCATTCTGCCGTCCTGATATTGCAAAACCCGCAGCGGCAAAACGCTGGGTGAATAGCTGCTTTCCTGAAGCTGTTCCGACATCTCAACCGACGGAAAGCCAAAGGGATAAGCGAACAGATTATCATTTGTCAGAAATTCTGGCGCTCCATCTTCATTCAAATCGCGTAGCCGATAACCTGCATAACCCCAAAAATGCTCCGTGTAGGAATAAGTTTGCTGTTCAGGGTCATACCGATAAATTTGGGTATAGGTGCAGCAACCTCCAGGGCGATCGCCGAAGTCAAACAAAATCTCGAGTTCACCATCCTGATTCAGGTCTACCACCTTGAGTGATTCTGGGAAAGGACGATTGCCCGGCGACTGTATATTTGACGGGTTGCCATAGGTGCTGCGGGCAGTGGCAAGATCCTGATCGATCAAAGTCTGACCCGCTCTGACGACTCGCAGCTTAAAGTTGGCGAACTGAGACGGTTCAGCCCCCAAAACTTCTCCGCTATAAGACAGTTCAGCAACCACATCATCACTTGATTGCGTCACGCGAATTTCGCCCGATGCTTTAGCAACCTGCGGTGAAGCGATCGCCAAACCTAGCACCAAAACCCGACTCAGCCAAGCAGCAATCTTGATTTTTTGTGTCATCGTCAACCCAAATATTGGTAGTGGCACAGCCAACGCGAGGCATAAGCTTGCTTTGCCTCCTCCAACGCAGCACTGCCATGAGCATTCTTGCAAAATCCATACTCGGCACCCTGAGTCATTTTATTTTGAAATGATCCAAAGCGAAACCGAGGGAGCCACCAAGCACTTGCCTCCCATCAATGCGAAGCGCGCCATGCCACCTATCCCCAATCCAATTGCAGAGGGGGTCTGGGGGACGCGCCTCGTCCCCCAGTGGGGGGCTGGGGGCAAGTCCCCAGAAAAAGACCCAACTGAGACGAGGAATCAGAACTGCCTATGATACGCTATCTGCGTAATTAAATTTAGTCTCATGACCAGCAGTCATTCAGGATGTTACTGCTGATACATAGAACAACGAGTGGCAGGAGTTTAGGGCTATGGTATTGCGAGTCGGGCTACTATTTGGCGGCTGTTCAGGAGAGCATGAAGTTTCAATTCGGTCTGCTCAGGCGATCGCCCAAGCCCTAAGCTCCGGTGCCAACACCGACAAATACCAGATCAACCCCGTCTACATTCAAAAAGATGGTCGCTGGCTAGGAGCGGCGATCGCCCAACAGGTACTCGAAAGCGGCACCCCCCTACAAATTTCTGCATCCGACCCCGCTTTACCTGACGAAAAGCAAGCCGCCGAAAATTCTACAGGTACCCTTCAAGCTACCGATTCTCAAAAATTGCGCTGGCAGTCTCCCGCCCAAGTCGCCGATGTAGACGTATGGTTTCCGATTTTGCACGGACCAAACGGCGAAGATGGCAGCGTTCAGGGATTGCTCAAACTCATGCAAGTTCCCTTTGTGGGCTCAGGCATTCTCGGTTCCGCCTTAGGAATGGACAAGATCGCCATGAAAATGGTCTTTGCTCAGGCTGGGCTCCCTCAAGTCAAATACGTAGCCGTCAACCGTTCGCAAATCTGGTCAAACCCCTGTGTTTTTCCAAAACTATGTGACGAAATCGAACAAACGCTGGGCTATCCCTGCTTCGTCAAACCCGCCAACCTAGGTTCCTCAGTTGGAATTGCCAAAGTGCGATCGCGCCCCGAACTCGAAGCAGCCTTAGACAATGCCGCCAGCTATGATCGCCGCCTCGTTGTCGAAGCCGGAGTCACCGCCCGTGAAGTAGAATGCGCCGTCTTAGGAAATGACCAACCTAGAGCATCCGTCATCGGTGAAATCACCTATGAGAGCGATTTTTATGATTACGAAACTAAATACACTGAGGGATTAGCAGGACTGTTGATTCCTGCCCCTTTACCAGAAGCGATCGCTCAGCAAATCCAAGAAATGTCACTGAAAGCATTTGCCGCAGTTGATGCAGCAGGGCTAGCCAGGATAGACTTCTTCTACGTTGAGGCAACTGGTGAAGTCTTCATCAACGAAATTAATACCTTGCCTGGATTCACAGCAACTAGTATGTATCCAAGGCTCTGGGCAGCTAGTGGGGTTGCCTTTCCAGAACTGGTCGATCAACTAATTCAGCTTGCGCTGGAGCGCGGTTCCTAAACTCTCATGCCTCCTCGGCGCAGCAGACCAGATCGTAGCTAGTATCAAGCGTGACGTATTAGAGATAGTCTGGCTCTGTACTGCTGAGGTTGCAGATGGAAAAGGATCAGATTCACAATCAGACAGCCAACCCAGCAGTGGGACAACTCGTTCTTCCTGCTGCTGGTCAGAGCAAATCAGACTTTGCCCTGCTGATGCGGGCACTCTGCCGCCATCCGTTTCTACTTTGGGGCAGTTTGTGGACAATCTTGCTGATTATTGTTCAGGTTACGCTCAATAGCTTTTTGCTTAACCCTGAATTTGTAACTCAGAGCGAACAAATTCAAGAACCAGCTGCCATTGAGTCACCTGACACACCAGCGTCCCCTTCCGTGTCCCCTTCCGTTGAGGACAAAGATTCCTTACCGCTCTGGTCATTTGGAGCGATCGCCTTTAGCTGTGCGATCGCGTCCTTGATGGTTTCCCAGCGCTTGAGACAGCCTCCCAATGCCCGAAAACCAAAACGTGGCTCCGTTAGTCCTCGAATCTTGGCTCAAAATGGAGCGATTTCTCAATCCCGCCCTACTGCACCTGCCCTGAAACCCTCTACCCTTCGAACTGAATCCGAAGAACCAGGCGTTAGCGTTGTTCCAACAGAGGAAAGCCATCCGTTGGATTGGGGAGAGGAAAATCTGGCAGATAATTTAGATATTCGCTATCGTCGCCCGCTTTCTTTTTGGCGTTAGTGAGAAAGGGAGCTATATTTCTGGTGCTGATTCGACCGCTGATATTTCGGGTTGAGGTTCCAGGAGAGATTTTACGAAACTGCCGCTAATGACGAATAGGGCGATCGCCACACTGCCGATTCCAAGCGGACTGGGAATCCAAAAGATAGCTTCGAGGTGATTGATTTCTCCCGGTTTGAGCATCCAGACAAGCTGCTTGCCCTGGCGCACGGCTTCGCTAGAGGAATTGACGCTACGGGCACCCCAGGGACTATCCAGGCTAAATTCTAGATCGATCAGAGATCCAGGACTGACCAACAAATTGCCCTTGCTGGAGAGAACACCAAGCGATCGCAAATCCAGATCAAAGCTAAGGCGATTGCGCTCTAGCAGCAGCAGATTGCTTTCGGTTAACGTCAGATGCGAGGTGAGTTCGGGCAAGCCTAATTCAGCAGTGGAATCATCAACAGAAGCTTCTGCCTGGCTTTGAAAGAACTGATTAAACTTCTCCTCCAGATCTGCCCCATTGTTAAACGGAATCGTCACCCGCAACTCTTGATCCGAGACGCGCTTGACCCGCCCGCCCAACTGCTTAGTCCGTTGCTCAACGCTACGAAGCCATTCCTGGGCAGCATCACTAAAGCTGGTGAGGCGATCGCTCAACCGCACATGCTGTACAAGGGTTCCATGATTCTGGCTGTCGTAGTGAACACCCACGTCATACTTAACGCAGCCAGAGAGAAACAGAGCCGCAATCAGAATAATCCAAAATACCCGCAGCCGAACTAGAACTCGGATCAGGAGTTTTAGCGCCGTGACCACTAGAGAAGCAGATGTAGATGAGGAAGATCTACGCATGGAAGGGTTCCGGGTGAGTCAATGCGATAAAGTTGCTTAGATAGAAGCATACTCCAAACTGCAAAACCACAAATCCCTGTAGAGGCGAAGCGTTCGGGCAAAAAACTTTGTTGTGAGCTAGAAAATGCTTGCTGAATGCTTCGCCCTTATAGAGTGAAGATGCGAGTTCACGCAACAGTAGGATTTTTTCGTGCAGGCGTAATGGTTGAATAGGTGACGGAATTGCTAAATTCCATCACTTATTTGCAGCGCGTCTATGGTACTCGATTTTTGGGTAAGAACTAGCGGCACCTGGATTAATGTCATTACAGTTGTTTTAGGTACTGCGCTAGGGCTGTTTCTGCGGGGGCGGCTACCTGGACAGATGCAGAAGGTGATCACTCAGGGCTTAGGTTTGGTGACGCTGTTCATTGGCTTTAGCATGGCTGGAAGTTTGCGAGAGGCACAGGCAGGTCAGGTCGATGGAGTAATTTTAGGGTTGCTGGCGCTTGTCCTGGGTGGGCTACTGGGTGAATGGTGGAAGTTAGAGCTTCTCCTAGAAGCGGTAGGCAATTGGTTGAAGCATCGGTTTAAAGGCAAAGGCAGCTTTACGGAAGGATTTGTCGCCGCTAGTCTATTGTTCTGCGTGGGTCCGCTGGCGTTAATTGGCAGTCTAAATAACGGCTTGGTCGGCAACAACACGTTGCTAACGCTAAAGGCTTCGATGGATGGACTAGCAGCGATCGCCCTCACCAGCAGCTTTGGCATTGGTGTTGGCTTTTCTGCCCTTTCTATCCTCATTTACCAGGGCGGAATTTCTCTGGCGGCAGGGGCGCTTGCCCAAACACTGCCTGATCCGGCTACTGCGCCCCAGGTGATGCTGATTACAGGCGTAGGAGGGCTAATGATTACGGGGTTAGGGTTAAATTTGCTGGAGGTTGCTCAGGTCAGAATTGCTTCCTTTTTACCCGCTTTGCTGTTGAGTCCGTTGCTGTATGCGATCGCTGCTCGGCTGACGTCATAGTAAACTTCTCACCGATGCCACTCCAGCTGTTTCTGCTGTTGTTGAAAACGTTGAAACTCTAAAGTTGGGCTTAACTTGCCGATTCTTACTGGTAATCTAGAATTCGTTAGGTTAGTCTGTCGGTGGCTTGGACTGTAGCCAGATCTTTCCCGAAAGAAGTGCCCCTATGAATTCATTCTCCGAACTGCCACCCATGCGGGTTTTGATTGTCGAAGATGACCCAATGATGCAGCTAGGGTTAGAGCAGTCTTTGGCAGCTTATCCCAACATTGAAGTTGTGGGTCGAGTGGATGACGGCTATTTAGCAGTTGAAGAAGCCCTCAAGCTGAAGCCCGACATTATTGTGATGGATATTGGGTTGCCTCGATTGGACGGCATTGCTGCAACCCAGCAAATCAAACAATCACTCAAAGAGGTACGCATTGTCATGCTCACCTCTCACACTACGGAGAATGAGGTGATTGGGGCGCTCTCTAGCGGTGCGGATGCTTATTGCGTCAAAGGCACGAGCGTTGATCGGTTGTTGGCAGCGATCGCCGCTGCTCAAGAAGGAGCCAGCTATCTTGATCCCCACGTTGCCCGCCGAGTTTTAGATCATTTGAAGCCTCCGACGCAAACTGATGTAGGCGCAGTCGGTCAACTTTCACAACGGGAGCTAGAAGTGCTCAAGCTGATGGTTGAAGGCTATAGCAACCCAGAAATTGCCGCTGCCCTTTACCTCAGCCCCAACACCGTCAAGACCCATGTTCGCGGAATCATGAACAAGCTTGCGGTAGACGATCGGGTGCAGGCCGCGGTCGTTGCATTGCGTGCAGGAATTGTGTAAGCCTAATCGCCGCT
Source organism: Leptolyngbya sp. FACHB-541 (assembly GCF_014695875.1). Classification (NCBI taxonomy): domain Bacteria; kingdom Bacillati; phylum Cyanobacteriota; class Cyanophyceae; order Leptolyngbyales; family Leptolyngbyaceae; genus Leptolyngbya; species Leptolyngbya sp. FACHB-541. The sequence goes on from NZ_JACJPC010000148.1 coordinate 30,867, forward strand.
GATGTGCACCAGCACCTCGCGCAGGTGGCTGTGCTGCCGATGTTCCCAGACATAAATGCCCTGCCAGGTTCCCAGCATGAGCCGACCGTGGGCGATCGGAATTTGCTCTGAGGTGTGCGTCAAGACGGTACGAATGTGGGCAGGCATATCATCTGGACCTTCGGTGCTGTGGATGTAGCGATCGCCCTCAGGCACCAGCTTTGCCAAAAAATTTGCCAGATCTCGCAGCACATCGGGGTCAGCATTCTCTTGAATAATTAAACTGGCTGACGTGTGCCGTAAAAATAACGTACATAGCCCGGTGCTAATACCCGACTTAGACACAGCAGACTCGATTTCTGATGTGATCTTATGAATCGATTTGCCGTTGGTCTTGACTTTGACTAATTGCTGGTAATGACTCATGAAACGGATTCTGCCTGAGCGGTGTCAGTTGGGCTAGCAGTGTCAGTGAGGCTGCTATCGGGCAGTACAGCATCACCCTCGCTCTCAACAGCCTGATGTTCTTCCAGTTCCACGCTTGCAGAATCGTCTTCCGGTTGGTTGGCTGCCTGATCTGCTTCAGCCTCTGACGCATCTAGCGATTCTGATTCTGGGTTAAGCCAGGGAGAGTCGTAACGGTGCCAGGGCAAGATCGGCTCATTTGGCAACTGGCGCGTCAGAACCGTGATGTTAGACATATCGGGTTCTGGCAAACGGATACGCTTCTCAAGCACAGAGCTATCAGTTGGTTTAGCTTCCATAAGTTAGCGGTTATCTCAAGCAATTTGCAGCGGCATTTCTCAAGCACGAACCCCGATCAGATTCATATCAGGAAATAAACTACCACCATATGCATTAACATCACCACAGCAATTACCCAAGTAGCATAAGCGGCGTACCTCAAAGTTTGAGAAACATCATCAAGTCGCTGCTTATTTGCATTATAAGTCTCGGTCAAATTAACTAGCATCTGTAGCTGGTATTCGTCTGGTGACAAAACCAGATATTTCTCCAAAAATTTACGGTCTTCTAAATTCGGGCTAACTGCCACCTGGCGAGGGAGAAATGCCCTTACTAGTAGCGTGAAACTGATTAAAAACCCAATCACTTCAGTGATGCTAAACGGGCTGGGGATCATCATCAAACGGGAAATGTTGAGGCTGGTCAGCAAAGCCCCATTCGTGACAAAGAGAATGTTGAGCTTTGTCGTGAGAATTTGACTTTGCTCTCTCTGCTCGGTCAGCACAAGGCGCACGTCCTTAGCGGCCAGCTCTATCGTTGAAACGGCAACACTCTCTGTTGGAGTTTCTACTGAAGCTGTCATGCCCAATTCGTCGGGGATGGGTTGGTTTGTGAAAGTTTCAGTTTTCTCTTCGGCTTCCTCAGAAACCAGAATCTGGTCAAACGAGTTGACTGCTGCTGTCATGGGTTGGGCGGGTTGAAGTTCAGCAAAGCGATGTCAATAGCGATGTCAATAAAGCTATGTTAATAGAAATAATCTTTGACGGACTGAGCGATCGCCTCATTCCCATCAACTGCTAAAGGCTGTGACTGTCGAGGTGGCTGCATGGGTTCTCGCAAAAACTGCCAGTCGCCAAAGAACTCAGCAGGCTGCAAAATTCGATGGTGGGCGTAGTCCTGAATGCCTTCCAGCAAAATGGGCGACTCAGCAAAGTCCTCACGGGTAACAGAAACGATTGGCACTCCTAGACGGCAAGCTTCAGCAAAAGTGCTGTATCCAGGCTTTGAGACAACTCGACCGCAAAGCGGCATAAAATCTACGGGTCGGTAGTGACGGTCGGTAATCTTGAGCAAATTTGGCAAATCGGGAGCTTGACGGTCAAAGGTAATAAACTGCCAATCAGCGAAATTTTCTAAATTTTGGTAGGGAATTTGGTCAAGCCCTAAGCCGCCAAAGGTCAGCAAGGTAGTTTGTTCTGGTGGTTTAGTCAGATTAAACTTTGTCCGCAATTCCTCGATCGCATAGCGGGGTGAACCGCCGGTCAGTCCCACATCAGTGATGTGAGGAAAGGCAGACATCGGCTCATGAAATGGTAGGCGAAAGAGGCGATCGCATTCCCCAAAGTGCTCAACAATCCAGTCTGCCATCTCAACAAACTCACCACCCCAGGCGCGATAGATAAAATCCCAGCCAAAATTACTGATCATCCAGCAGGGAACGTGGGCAGCGTGGGCGATCGCCGTTGCTAACGGTGGAATATCTGCCAGCACCAGACCAACCCGATTCTGCTTAATAAAGGTCACTTCCGAGGCAATCAGTGAATTTGCCTGTGCCCGAATCTGCTTCAGCTTTTCCAACGTAGCGGGTTTGTCCATTGTGATACTGTCACTTTGCATCACACCCACATCAAACCCACGCGGACGATGAATAAAATCACTCTGAATGTAAGAATCTAGCAGCCAGCGAGGAGCCGTCGTCACCAGCGCAATGACCATTTCAGGGCAGAGCCGCTTAATTTCGCTCACTACTGCTGCTGTGCGAGTGGCGTGACCAAAGCCGTGATTGGTAATTGCAACGTAAAGAATGGGTTCAGGCATTGACAGATCCAGGACAGAACAGACTCACGGTGAAGTCTCCTGTCAAAATACTCATTTTTCAGACCATCAACAAGGTGCTTTGCCGCTTTGCCCTTAAAGCAAACTGCTTGAATCTGCCATTTATGGAGAATATGCTGCAATTTTGAGTCTTTTGACTCTATAGCAGGTTGCTCAAGTCTATTGATTTTGCTTTTACTGTATCTAAAACCGTTTAAGGGAAAAATTGATGCTTACAGCCAAACACCTACCTGGATTGCTGGCGATCCTGCTTTTGGCGATCGCTCCTGGCTGCTTTTCTCGCAGTGAAGACTCTCCTCAAGCGAGTTCAGCCAGCCCAGCTAGCCCTACCCAAACTTCAACCGCGGCTTCTCCGGTCGAACCTGCTACCCCTTCACCAGAGTCAGAGTCAGAACCGTCCCAAGCAGTACCTCCCCAAGCGGCACCTGAACCCACAGCCCCGGCGGCTAGCTCCTCGGCTCCTGATATTACATCGGCTCAAGCATCGGCTCCATCAGCAAACTGTGCCAATGCTCAAACCCAAGCCGAAATCAACCAGTGCGCTCAGGCGTCTTATGAAACAGCCGACAAAGAGCTAAATCGGGTTTATCAGGAACTTAAGTCCAGCCTCAACAGCCAGGAACAGGAAGAGCTGATTGACGCAGAACTCGCCTGGATTGAGTATCGCGACCAAACCTGCGAGGCAGAGAGCAGCCAGTATGAAGGGGGCTCAATTCAACCGACGATTTACTATGGCTGTCTGGAGCGAGTCACCACAGAACGAACTGCTGAATTGCAAAGTCAATTAGAACAAAGTTAGCTTGAAGACATCAACTTTAAGATGCAAGGGGCGCTCGCATATTCCTTCTCTAGAGACACTTTTCTAAATACCAATCAAAGGTTAAATCTGAAATGTAAACGATTGGTATTTAACTAGAATGGTTGGTTTCTTTTACCTAAATTTATCAAACAATGAAAAAACCTGAAGTAATTATCATTGCCGCTGTTGCTGAATCTAATCGAGTAATTGGTAAAAACGGCAAGCTGCCTTGGAGGATTCCTCAAGACTCCAAACGGTTTCAGGACATTACGCTGGGTCATCCCGTGATCATGGGTCGAAAAACCTGGGAATTCGATGTCGAGAAATGTCCCTTAGCAAAGCGGTTTAATATTGTTGTTTCATCCAGTCCTGAACAAGAAGATGTCTCAGAGCATTGCCATGATTACCCTTTTGAACTGGCTTTTGTTAATTCTGTTCAAGACGCTTTAAAGAATACTGCGAATCAAGAGAAAGCTTTTATTGTGGGAGGGGCTTCCATTTACTCGCAAGCGTTAAACCTGGCAGATACGCTGGAATTAACTTTAGTAGAAGGTAACTTTGAAGGGGATACTTTTTTCCCAGACTATCAGCATTTAATCGGCAGCCAATTTAAGCTCGTGAATCAGGAAAAGCATCCGGGTTTCAGATATGAAACCTATAGGCGCATTAGCTAAAACTGCAACCTATGGACAACGGGTTTGTTCCTCTTTGATTCGCTGCTGCAAAAAAGTAGGCACGCCCAAACTTGCTCCTTCGTAAAGCCGGGCAAATTCCCGCTGAAAGTGTGCTGCAACAGTGGGATTATCAATTACCAGTAAGTTTTCGTCGTTGCTATTGTTAGCGGCTGCGCTCCAATTTTGTGACCCAGTGATGACGAGATGTTCGTCTACCATGCTGAACTTATGATGCAGCAGATCGCCTTCTGCAAGGCTGGGAGTGCCGACTGTGGCGATCGCCCCACTCCAGGGACGATTCCCCTCCTCATAGCGACACTGCCGATTCTTTAACGCAACCCCCATCATGTCTAGCGCTTCACTATAGTCCCGATAGATAAAGCCAGAATCAATCAGAGTGCGAACCTGAATGCCTTGCTGATGGCGAGTTTCCAAAACGTTGCTGAGATTTTGGTCAGAAAATACAAATAAGGCTGTATCAACTGTTTGAGTCGCAGTGTTCAAGGCTCTGCCAATTAGCCCGTTCGTGCTTTGCTGCCAGGGTAAAGAGGTTGAGGTTGGCGAAAATTGCACTGTGACGGTCGAGCCGGGTGCCAGTGTCACGGTTCGAGCGGGACGGGGTGGTTTTTGCAAGCCAAATTTGCTGTCTAAGGCACCACCTGGACCATCTCCCCACATCAACTCAAATTCTTGGGTATAGAGCTGAGCTAGTTCTGGGCTGTCAATTTTCACCAGGTTGTTAGCATTGCCGCTGCTTTGAGGGGCAAGAAAGTCCCCATGTACATCACTGGTCGTCAGATTAGCCGAAGCGACAATCACCAGTCGATGATCGATCACCAGAAACTTGTGATGCATCAGGTCACTGCCTTTGGAGCCATCAGCCGTGTCGTCGATGACCGGAATCTGGGCTTGTTGCAGGATCACGAGCGCGTCACGCTGATTAATTTCGGCTGGGGTAAGCTGTCCGTCCTGATTTTGGTCTGCAAGCTGAAAGAATTCCAGGTATTTCCCTTGCTGACGCTCATCCAGTTGACCTGCTTCTTCGGCTGTAAAGCTACTCCAAGGGCGGCTATATTCGTTTTCTATGATGACGCGCACCCGTACGCCAACTCGCTGCTTTTCCTGAAGCGCTTGAGCAATCCGAGGCAGGCGAAACTCGTGGCTAGCTACATCTATTGATGATTGGGCAGTGGCGATCGCCTCCACGATGACCTGTTCCAAGTCGTCTCCTAACCGTTCCTGCAAGCGATAGGGTTCGGTATAGGTCGCCGCTTGTGAATGGTTAAAGTAAACCTGAATGAATCGGTCTTGAGGTAGCGGCTCCAGTGCTGGCTGGAGGGCTGAACTTTGCCGCCAGTGGTTAAAACCCAAAAACAGCAATAGCCCCAGAACAAACAGAAGACAAAACCGAATCCACCAGGATGATAGACGCACAACAAATCCTCACAGTTGGGCATTCACTAGGCAATGAAATGCATGGGCTGATTTTGCCCAACGGTGAGAAAGGGATAACGCGATCGCCCCAAAAAAAACCTCTGGCATTACACCAGAGGAAAGGTTCCCGAACATGAACAGAGGAGAAATTTAACTGGTTGCCACTGCTTCTTGGCGAAATGGGCCAATATCCTGAATCAATCCGCCAACCATGCTATGACGTAACTTAGTTTTATTTAACTCACTAAATAAATATTGTTCAACTTGCAGAATAATTCAGGATCATTGGTTACAGAACTGAAAACTTTTTACGACTTTTCTCTTGAACCGAGTTTTGTCGGTCGGACAGCATGATTGAGAGCAATCAGTCCGATTTAAGGCAGCTTTATAGCTTCAAGATGTATTTCCTTTAACTGATTTCTTACAGACAAATTACATCCCTAGGGCGATGAATTCTATAGCCGAGAATCGGTACAAAGAATGAGGAAAGTAAAACCAACATTGTCCCACTAGCGGGAGCTAGTAAGTTTCTTAAGTCAAAGTTTTCTGCTTCAGATAACTGTGAACTTACTGGGAACTGCATTCATCCCATCTACGAGGAAGAAAATATGGTTTCGGGCAAGCAAAAGCGTGCTGTTGGGGTATTCCCCGATCGCCCTACAACGGCATCTGCACTTCAAGCGCTCCGGGATTCTGGCTTTTCGATGCGTCAGGTGACGATTGTGGCGCGAAATGCTGCTAGACAAGAGGCGATCGCTGGGGTCGAAATCAGAGATCAGAAGGGGAACCATGCGAATAAAGGGTCCACAGCAGGTGCCTTAGGGGGTGGCATTTTGGGTGGTGTCGCAGGCTTGCTGGTAGGTCTAGGTGCTCTGACCATTCCGGCACTCACTGGAATCTTTTTAGTTGGAGAAGCCGCAACCGCACTGATTACAACATTGGTTGGGGGTGCAGCAGGAGCGGCAGCAGGAGGGTTAGTCGGTGCCCTAATTGGGTTAGGTATCCCTGAGGATCGGGCGCGGACCTATAGCGATCGGGTGGCGCGGGGTGAATACTTAGTTCTGGTAAAAGGTACAGAGCCAGAGGTTCGTCGTGCCGAAGATACGTTACGGCATCAGGGTATTCGTGACCTTGGAGTTTATGATGCGCCGGGACATCGTAGCAATGTGGTAGAAAAAATAGGCGCATTGCAGGCAGTTCCAGGACGAACTGCTTATACTGAAACGCCTCTAGAAGCGCCACGAAATTTAGGGGTGGTTAAACCAGGCGATCGCAATCTTGGTCAGGTACAACCCATTCATCGAACTGAGACCCCTGTTGTGCCGTCACGAGTTAGGCAACCTGTAGACTACTCAAGCGATCGCCCAGTTGCTCGCCCGATTGGTGCAACAGCGCCTGTAAATGAGACACCTGTAAATGAGACAGTAGCAGGTAACACCAAGCGGGCAATGGGCGTGTTCTATGATCAGCACGGGTTAGAACAGGCGCTAGAAGCTCTGAGAAACTCAAACTTCACCATGCACAGAATTTCGATTGTGTCGCGCGATGGCGGACAGGAAGAGGCAGTTCACCGCAATCAACCCATAAATCCGCTGTCAAGAATTGACTCTGAAGGTCGGGTTAGACCCACCGCATCCAGTTCTTTAGGCGGGATCACAGAACTGTTAGCTGGACTGAACACGGTTATGATTCCTGGATTGGGAGAAGTTTTAGTTGTCGGCGAAGCTGCCCCAACGATCAAGTCTTCTCTGGCAGAAAGCGGAAACTTTGCCTCGGCGCTAACTCGCTTAGGTATTCCAGGAGAGCAGGCGAGAGTGTATGGCGATCGCCTCAGCACAGGTGCCAGCTTGATCATGGTGAGCGGCACAGGCGAAGAAGCCCTCCAAGCTGCTTCTATTCTCAGCAAGCACGGTATTCAAGACTGGGGAATTTATGATGTCACCAGTGTTTCGGACTCATTTCCCGATAGGCAGTGAAATTGCTCAACCCGTATGAAGTTTAACCTTGGCTGTCAGCTCAGCTACGCTATCAATGAATCCAGCACCCTAATTTTCAATATTGCTGTGCCTGATGGTCATCAGACCGTCATTGAAGAGGATCTAGTTATCACTCCTTCGACTCCCGTTGAGGAGTATCGCGATCCCGTTCTCAAGAATCGTTTTCTGCGGGTTAACGCTTCGGTAGGAGAGATCAAAATCTCCTACCAGGCAAGTGTCGAAAAGCCCGATGAAAAGCCTGATCCCAGCGATGTGAACGAGGTCAACATCGCTGATTTGCCACTCGAAGTAGTGCCCTATCTTTATCCCAGTCGCTACTGTCAGTCGGATCAGTTAACCCGCTTGGTAAACACCGAATTTGACCATTTGGTTCCTGGCTATTCACGAGTTACAGCAATCTGCAATTGGATTTACGACAACGTAACGTACCTTTCTGGTAGCAGTGATTCTCATACCTCTGCTTATGACACCGTGACTGAAAGAGCCGGAGTATGTCGGGATTTTGCCCATTTGGCGATCGCCTTCTGTCGAGCATTAGGAATCCCGGCTCGGTTTGTTACCTGCTATGCCTATAAGCTATATCCGCCCGACTTCCACGCCTGCTTAGAAGCTTACCTGGAAGGTGGTTGGTACTTGTTTGATCCCACTCGATTAGTCCCACTAGACGGGGTCGTTCGCATTGGAATCGGGCGTGATGCGGCTGATGTAGCGTTTGCAAATCTGTTTGGATCTGTCGAGATGAAACAAATGAATGTGTTCATCGATCGTCACAAATAGAATGATTTGCAAAGCATAAATTCAACCAGCGAACATTAGAGATTGTGAATCCCAATAGTTTCAATCATTTAGGATTGCTATAGCAGTCGACCCTGAAACATCTTTTGATCCCTGAATTAGAATTTGTAGGGACTGTTTCTAGAAATGATGATGCCTTCTCTCGTGGCAATTTGATAACGATTTTTCGCTCAATACTCAAAAATAGTGAAACTTTGTTATGAACTGTTAAAACTCGATAGGCGGGAGCGCTATGCAGTTTAGCTTTGAAAATACTTCGAAAAATTTTGCTGTGTTCAATAGCCCTGCCTTCTAAAGTTGAGCGGCAACAGTAGCGGACGATTGCATTCAGCCAGAGGACTGATTCCGATTTCTACTAAGTTGCGTTCCAGCTAAGCTTTTCAGACTCAAATTTCAGCTAGGTTGCACCAGGTCAAGCCTATAGCTGCAACATTTGACCAATCTGTTCAATTTTTAGTGGGCTAGCTCTAAACCCTGCTTTGCTACTGGATTTAATACGACTGCTTAATGCAGGGTGATCCCCATCAGTATTTTTAGATTTTGATCCCCATTTGAAGCTATGACGCTTGCAGAAGCAAAGTAGCCCTCGAACACATATGGCTTTGGGGATCACTTGGTGAATAAAGCTTTCCGAATCTAAGCTTGCATATTTCTACTTCAAATCAATTCAATTTGGACAAAGCTTCATGACTTCTGGCAATTTAGAATCTTTTGCGCGATCGCTAACTCTAGAGGATGCCACATTGGGAGTTGATCCCCGTTTGTCTTCCGGAGTTAACCAAACTCAAGCGCCCCCCACAGGCGATCCCCGCCCAGAACATGATCCTCTACGGACTGCGCTAGGGGTTTACGTCACGGTTCATGGACACTTTTATCAGCCACCTCGTGAGAATCCTTACTTAAATGCGATCGAGCGTCAATCCAGCGCGGCACCGTTCCACGACTGGAATGAGCGAATTCACCACGAATGCTATCGTCCCAATGCGTTTGCGCGGATTTTGAATGATCGAGGTGAACTAGTCGGGATCGTCAACAACTACGAATACCTCAGCTTCAATATTGGCCCAACACTGATGAGTTGGTTGGAGCGTTATGACATAGAAACTTACCGGCGCATCCTGGAAGCAGATCGTAAAAGCTGTGAGCGGTTGAATGGGCATGGAAATGCGATCGCCCAGGCATATAACCACATGATCTTGCCGCTGGCTAACAAGCGCGACAAATACACCCAAATTCGCTGGGGCAAGGTGGACTTCCGTTCTCGATTTGGGCGTGATCCCGAGGGGATGTGGCTAGCCGAAACGGCCGTAGACTACGCCACGTTAGAAGCTCTGGTATCAGAAGGAATTCGTTTTATTGTCCTGGCTCCTTCCCAAGCGCAGCGTTGCCGTCCCTTACCCAACCGGGATCAGGCAGATTCTCCCTGGCGTGAGGTTGGCGGTGGTCAAATTGATCCGATTCAGCCTTACCGCTGCTTCTTACCTAATGGCGATCGCAACCGCGACTACATCGACATTTTCTTTTATGACGGCCCGATCTCCCGCGATATGGGCTTTAACGATGTTTTGAGCAGTTCCCAACACTTTGCCGGCCGCATCGGGCAGGCCGTGCGTGGGGATCATCGCTCTGCCCAGTTGATTTCAGTCGCAACCGATGGTGAAACCTTTGGGCACCACAAGAGAGGTACTGAGAAAGCGTTAGCTTACGCGCTAACCGAAGAGTTTCCTCAACGCGGTTGGACAGTCACCAATTTTGCTCACTTCCTCAGCCTCAATCCGCCCACTTGGGAAGTTGAACTGAAGCCTGTTACAGCCTGGAGTTGCTCTCATGGAGTTGGTCGCTGGCAGGAAGACTGCGGCTGTGGGGGTGGTGGCTTGTGGAATCAGCAGTGGCGACGACCGCTGCGTGATTCGCTCGATTGGCTGCGGGATCAGTTAGTCAGAGTATACGAAGAGGCAGGTGCAAAGCTGTTTCGAGCTCCCTGGCAGGCGCGGGATGAATACATTGACGTGGTACGCGATCGCAGCCCCAACAGCATCAACCGCTTTCTGGCTCAGCACCAATCGCACAAACTTACCGCTAGTGAGAAAGTGGATGCGCTGCGCCTCTTAGAGATGCAACGTCATACCCTGCTGATGTACACAAGCTGCGGCTGGTTCTTTGAAGAACTGTCTCGCCCAGAAGGAGTGCAGATCTTGCGCTATGCGGCTCGGGCGATCGAGTTGGCAGGAGATGTTGCTGGAATTCAGCTAGAGAAGAACTTTGTCAAACGACTTACCGCTGCCCCTAGCAACGTTGACGTATTTCAGAATGGTGCTGAGGTTTACAGACAACTTGTTGCCCCAGCTCAAATTACTCCGGCTCAAGTCGCTGCCCATTACGCTATTAGTTCTCTGTTTACACCCTACTCTCAGGATCAGCGAGTCTACTGCTACACCGTTCATCAAGCCGATTACCAGCTCCAGCGCATGGGAGCGCTGACGCTAGCGGTAGGGCAAATTCAGATGATCTCTGAGATTACGCGAGAGAGTACAAATCTTGTGTTTGCCGTTCTACATCTGGGCGGCTGGGATTTCCACTGCTGCATTCAACCCTTTACAGGGCGGCGCAGCTACAGCCAGCTTAAGGAAAACTTATTTGAAGCACTCAAGCAGGCCAGTGCTGCTCAGACCATTCTGACGATGAGTCGCTTGTTTGGGGATCAGTCCTTCAGTTTGCAAGATCTGTTTGCTGAAGAGCGCCATCGGATCATGCGGCTGCTGAGTCAGGAAACCCTAACCCGCCTGGATCAGCTTTACACTCAGGTTTACCGGGATAACTACGGTGTACTAATGGCATTTCATCGGGATCACCTGGAAGTGCCACAGGAGCTTCAGGTCGCAGCCGAAATTGCCATTGGACACCGAGCCGTCATTTCCCTGCAGGCGCTAGAGCGGGAAACGAGTGATCTGACCAGCAGTAACCTCCAGTTTTGCCTGAGTCATTTGTCAGAACTGGAGGCGATCGCCACGGAAGCCAATCACCTACACTGTCAGCTTAAGCTGCCTGAAATCAGCCAAATTCTGGAGCGCCTCATCCTGCGATCGCTCTGGCATTTGCTGCACAACTTCAACCCCAAAACTGTCGAAACAGACACGCAGCTGTTGGAACGGTTGATTGATTTGGGGAATCAACTGCATCTCAATCTGCCGCTTGACCGAGTACAAGAGCTTTACCTGAAGAGTTTGCACAGCGAAATCTTGCCCCAGTTCTCTTTGTGGCAAATTTATCAGCATGAAACTCAAAAGGGCGGTCAAACTTCCCAAGTTTCAGGAGCCTGGGATCAATCTCAGATTCGTCAATTGCTCTTGCTGGGACAAAAGCTATCCCTAGACGTTAGCCCCTGGCTAAGTCAGCTGTAGCCTTGTGTTCGTTGTTTCTCTTTTGTAGAGATGCAATGAATCGCATCTCTACAAAAGAGTCTCCTTGTCCAAAAATTAGGGCTACAGGTGGAAGGGCACCCCGCTTCGTGGGGTGCCCTTCCACCTGTAGCCTCTTCTTAGAGAAACGTTATAAAGTCTTGCTCAAATAGAGAAGTGAGGATGGTGTTAGAAAACAAAAAACCTTCTGGCTTGTTGAGTCGGAGCGATAGGGTGGGTGAGAATTGATTCAGCCCAAAATTAGGTTCGACTAAGCGGCTGGTTTCTATGTCAAATAGTTCAACCCAGCCCCGAAGAAAGTAAGGTTTCAAGGTCATCAAAATTTGATCTACTGCTGCTGCTCCAAACCGCTGAGCTAAATCAGCAAGGCGCAACCCTTCGGCAAGACGCAACCCCAGCATCAGCGTGTCTAGAAGCATCTCTGAGATTGGCGTTTGTGGGCAAGCGATCGCCCCTCCATTTCCCACCAATTCCTCAACCCACTGAAAATACTCCCGTCGTGTCCGGGGTCGGGTAAAGCGCTGCCCTTGCACGTAGCTTGCTGCACCCATGCCAAAGCCGTAGTAAGCTTGATTTTCCCAATAAACCCGATTGTGACGACACTGATGTCCCGGTTTAGCATAGTTGGAGATTTCGTAATGCTCATATCCGGCTGTGCTCAAGACCTGCTCTGCCATCCGATACATCTGAGCAGTCATTTCGTCGGAAGGTAGAGGTTTTGCTCCCGGTTTGTACTGTCGCCCAAATGCGGTGACGGGTTCAACAATCAGGTCATAGACCGAGAGGTGAGTTGGATGGAGCGCGATCGCCTGCTGCAACGATTCTTGCCATTGCTCCAGCGTTTGATGTGGCAACCCAGAGATCAAATCCAGGCTGAAGTTGGATACATTTGCTTGATGAATTAGCTCGACTGCGGTGTACACATCGTCGGCAGTGTGCGATCGCCCACACGCCTGCAATAGCTCTGGCTGAAATGCCTGTACTCCTAAACTTACCCGATTGATCCCCGCTGCCTGGTAGCCCTTGAGCTGAGCTAGATCAAACGTGCCGGGATCAATTTCAATTGAAATTTCAGCCGATGAGGCAATGCCAAATTTCTGGTCTAAAACTTTGAGAATCTGCTCAAGTTGCCCAACTGACAATAACGAGGGAGTGCCACCCCCAAAAAACACCGTTTGCAGCGGTTTCCCAAAGGATGGAGTAGTAAGAATTTCCTGATTCAAGCCGTTGATATATTGGGCGATCGCCCCCGAATTTTCGCCTTGAGTGCGATCGCCTACAACTGAGATGGGAAAGTCGCAGTAAAAGCATCTGCGACGGCAAAAAGGAATATGGACGTAAGCGGCTGTGGGATGTCCATATTCAAAAGCTGGTGTTTGTAAAGAATGATTTCGATCGAGATTAATCACCAAGTTCAACGCTTATTGAAAGAATTGCTGAAGTGAATCCTTGCCTTTCATCTCTAATTTAATCCTTAACAAAATCAACCTTAAACGACAGAAATTGAGTCGCTTTGTTGCCTATAGTTCGGCTTAACCGCCCTAATTTAGCCAGTTTTCTGGGTAGAAGTGTCAAAAACTGCATTACCCGCTGAAGGATATAATGAAGGCTGGAAAAGTACTTACTAAGCTCAGTTCTAGCGCTGCTTGCGCCCTGCCAGAAAAAGTTTGATCAGCTTAGAACTTAGCTTGGTATTCACTTGATGTAATCAGAATCTAATGATTCACCTGATGTCATCAGAGCTTGGTCAGACTGCAATCCATCCATTCATTCAATTGGATTGAATTATGCTCGACGCAATTATTATCTTTTCATTCATACTAGCAGGGGCGGGGATCGGCTTTTATGGCGTTGAACTGCTGCCAAACAACACACTCGAACAGGTCACTAGCCTGGAAGGTTTGAGTTTAGTCACGGCAGGCTTTGGCGCTTTAATTGGCTTTGCAGTTGGGCTAACTGCTCAAACGGGCTACCGCCGTTTAGAGCGGCAAGTTCGGGAAATGCCTGTGGACGTGTTGCTCAGTCGTTCAGTCGGCTTGGTACTGGGTTTACTGGTTGCAAACCTGCTGCTGGCACCAATCTTTTTGCTCCCCATTCCGATTGAGTTTGCCTTCATCAAACCTTTGGCGGCTGTACTGGGCAGTGTCATGTTTGCCTTTTCAGGAATAAGTCTTGCCGATACTCATGGACGGGCACTGCTACGGCTGATTAATCCACACAGTGTAGAGACCATGCTGTTAGCAGAAGGAACCTTGAAGCCTTCTACTACCAAAGTGCTGGACACAAGCTGCATCATTGACGGGCGGATTGAAGATCTGCTGGGCACAGGTTTCCTGGAAGGTCAAATCCTGGTGCCGCAATTTGTTCTGCAAGAGCTTCAGCAGGTTGCGGATGCGTCTAACGACCAGAAGCGGGTACGCGGACGGCGCGGGTTAGACATTCTCAACCGGATGCAGGAAAACTTCCCAGAGCGGATTTTGATTCATCCAGCAGACTACGAAGATGTACCTACCGTTGATGCAAAGCTGGTGCGACTGGCTCAAGAAATTAACGGAACGCTGTTGACCAACGACTACAACTTGAACAAGGTTGCTAGTTTACAAAAAGTTGTTGTTTTGAATATCAACGATTTGGCGCAGGCAATTCGTCCGGCTTATCTACCTGGTGACACGATCGATATCAAGATTGTCAAATCGGGCAAGGAGCCTACTCAAGGTGTAGGTTATCTCAACGATGGCACGATGGTTGTTGTGGAAGATGGCAATCCCTACATAGGAGATGAGCTTTGCGTGATTGTCACCGGAGCATTGCAAACTTCTGCTGGGCGAATGATTTTTGCCCGTCCTGAAGCAACTGTAGTTGCTTGATGCGTCAACGGATTAAGCCGTGCGATCGCTGCACTCAACCTGCACCAGTTCTTTACCGAGTGCAGATCGATGAGTCTGGAGACTGGCTTTTTGTTTGCGATCGCTGCTTCCCCACAGTCAGCCACAACAATCCCTATTACACTTACGGTGGCACCTGGAAAGCGAAGAAAAGGGACTAGGAGCTGGGGATTGGGGGCTAGGGATTAGAAATTTGACCTCATCTCTACGTTTGAGGAACACCCTCCATCTCCAGGTTCGATTTGGAAATGCTCTTAGCGAAACTCTGCCCTGTGTGAGGTACAAGAGGCAAAGCCTCGCACGAGGCTTCCACCCCTAGCCTCCAGCCCCTACTCCCTAGCTCCTTCCCCTACTCCCTAGCTCCTTCCACTACTGCAATACCGTCTTAGAAACAATCCGAGTCTTCTTGCGATCGCTCTCTGACAGTTCTTCTCCAGACTGCAATCGAGTTGCATTGTCCTGTAGAACAGTGGCGGCATTTTGGTCGCCCATTTGTAGGGCAGTTTTGGCAGCAGATTGGAGCATTGTGGCTGCTCCAACGCGATCGCCCTGGAGCAGCTTTGATTCGGCAATTTGGGTTTGCCGATATTTCGCCAGAGCTAACACATGCTGCTGCACCTGAGGATTGAGGTCTGGCTGGAAGGCGCTGAGAACATTTGCCTCAACTGGGATCTTTTCAGACAATAGCCCTTCCTGTCCCTGTGCCGGATCGTCATAGCGAATTTGCAGATAGGCGATCGGATGTCGCCCTTCGGGAAGCTGGCTGGCATAGAGGTTCGCCAGCACGACTCTAGGAGCATCCACCATAAGGTCGCCAAGACGCACGATCGCCTGATTTGCTTCCTGGATGACCGATAGCTCGATTGTGTCGGGAACGACTTGGGCGAGTGGCTTTAGCTCTGCCAAACGAATGTTTGGCGTGAGTGACAGCATGAGGTGAGCGTTGGTCAAACCGACAGACTGAATTCGGTTAAATAAGCGGCTAAACTCATTGACTGCTTCTTCGGGTTGCTGAATGTAAGATAGCGTTCCACCGCCTGCATCCGCGATCCGTTCCAAAACGTCCTGGTTCCAGTGATCCCCAAAGCCTAATGTGCTAAGGGTGAGGTTGTAGCCTGCTGCCAGTTGAGCTAGTTTCAAGCAGCGATCGTTGTCGCCGTGCTCGTTCTCGCCGTCAGTCAGTAAAAATGCTTGAGAGATAGTGTCTTTCTTACCTTTTGCCAGTTCCTCGACGCCTAGCCTCATGCCTTCGTCGATCGCCGTTCCGCCGCTGGCTTTGAGTTTGTTGATCTCCACCTTGATCCCGGCTGGGTTGTCGATTACCTGATTGGGCACCAGCACTTTGGCTTTGTGGTCAAACACTACTACCGCAATGCGATCGCCAGGTGACAAGCTATCGACAATTCGGTGAGCGGCTTGCTTCACCGTTTCCAGGGGGCGACCGTGCATAGAACCGCTGTGGTCTAGAACCAAGCACAGATTTAGCGGGGCACTTCTACCTGCCGACTCAGCGATCGCCGAAATCGAGATCGCCAGTTGCCGTTGGCTGCTGGACTGAGCAGCATCCAAATTGGCATCATTCAGCGCAGCTTGCAGACCAACTCTCATGACACGAAGCTCCTAGGTACGGGCAAAACGAATAACTTCAACACAATCAAATAACTTCAATCCAATCGGCAGGTGTTTCGGAACAGCAAGGGTACATTATCCTAATTCATATTCAATTTTCGGATATCCCTAATCCGACTGAACAGGTTGGCTACCCCTATTGCTTTCCAGGTCACGCTACTATGTTAGAAACAATGCCACCTTTTCAGGCGATCGCAGGCTATGAACTTACCGATTCAGGCTGTCCAATCTCCTTACTACGGAGACGCTTTTTACCGGACACCCCCTCCAGATTTGCCATCCCTTCTGCTCAAGGAACGTATCGTTTACTTGGGGATGCCCTTGGTGCCAGCTGTAACTGAGCTGATTATCGCTGAACTGCTTTATTTGCAGTACGAAGATCCAGAGAAGCCGATTAAGATTTATATCAACTCGACTGGCACTTCTCATTACAACGGCGAACCGGTCGGCTTTGAAACCGAAGCCTTTGCCATTTGCGACACGATGAGCTACATCAAGCCTCCTGTTCACACCATCTGCCTCGGCTCAGCGATGGGAATGGCAGCCATGCTGCTGTCTGCGGGTACAAAAGGCTGCCGTGCCAGTCTTCCCAATGCCACGATTGTTTTACATCAGCCCAAGAGCTACGCCAGAGGTCAGGCAACTGACATTCAAATTCGGGCTAAGGAAGTTTTGGCAAACAAATCAACAATGCTCGATATCCTGTCGCGCAATACGGGACAAACTGCCGAAAAAATTGGCAAAGACATGGATCGCCTCTTCTATCTGTCGCCCGAAGCCGCTAAAGAGTATGGCTTGATTGATCGCGTTTTAGAATCTTCTGCTGATTTGCCAAGACCCTTACCAGCAGGTGTGATCTAGGACGGCGCTTAAAGCAATAGCCGCATTCTTAGTGGAGCACAGGAGTATGAATTTGAGCCCCTGTAGCTTTATCAAAGTCCGCTTTTAACCCCCTTCTCATCACGGAGCCTTCTATGCCAATTGGTGTTCCTAAAGTTCCTTACCGCTTACCGGGGGAGCAATATACTCAATGGATCGATATTTACAATCGTCTTTACCGTGAGCGAATTATCTTTTTAGGTAAAGATGTTGACGACGAAATTGCCAACCAAATTATCGCTGTCATGCTTTACCTGGACTCTGAAGACCCAGGTAAGGACATCGTTCTCTACATCAACTCTCCTGGTGGCATGGTCACAGCAGGGATGGCTATCTATGACACCATGCAGCACATCAAGTCAGATGTCGTGACGATTTGCGTGGGTCTAGCTGCTTCAATGGGTTCTTTCCTACTTGCCGCTGGAACTAAAGGCAAGCGCTTAGCATTGCCCCACTCTCGGATCATGATTCACCAGCCATCTGGTGGAACGCGAGGGCAAGCAACTGACATCGAAATCGAAGCGCGAGAAATCATTCGCATTCGCAGACAGTTGAATGACATCTACGCTAGCAATACCGGACAGACCCTAGAGAAGATCGAAAAAGACATGGATCGAGACTTCTTTATGTCTGCCCACGAAGCAAAAGAATACGGGCTAATTGATCGGGTAATTGAAGATCGGGCACCTTAGGCAAAAATCCTGCTATTCCATGCGTGATTTTGCATCTAAACCGTTAATTTACCTTTCTTAGTGGCAGAATTGACTGAAATTCTGCCATTTCTTATCAATGAACCTTGCAGATTGCTACCGATTATTAGGACTGCGAACTGGCGCATCTTGTGATGAAATTAAAGCGTCCTACCGACGTTTGGCGCGACAATACCATCCTGATGTGAATCCTGGTAATCAGCAGCAGGCAAAGGAAAAGTTCATTCAACTCACTGATGCTTATAAGTTTCTGATGAGTCAGGTTCCACCTGATAGAGAAACTGAGTCAAGTGAACCCCCTATACCGGCCCCTGCTGCTGGTAAGGTAGGCGTGACTGAGGTGCCACCAGTTGCTTCGCCCGTTGAGGTTAAGGTTACTCGCAAGGTACCCAGAATTCAACGCAATCCGGCCTTGACTGAGGCAGAGCAATTGCTGAAGCAAAGTTCTTATGAGCAGTTGCAGCAGTTGTTGAAATATCATCGCTTTCCCCGAGCGATCGCCCTAGTTGAAGGCTTAGCCCAACGGATTCCTAAAGATCCTGAAGTGCGTCAGTGGCAGGCAATTACCTATCAGCGTTGGGGTCGTTACCTGATTGACCAGAAGGAATTAGACAAAGCCAGGATTTACTTAAAAAAAGCGCTGCGCACTGATCCTCACAATCGTTCTCTCTGGTCAGAAATAGAGCGAGACTTTCGCCGCATGGAGAAAATCTTTTGAGCGTCTTTTTCAAGATTTCTTTAAAGAGAACGGGTAAGGCAAAGTTTGCAGCAAATCAAATCTACGTTGGGGCTTTGCATTGCCAAGCCCCAACGTAGATTTGCAAACTATTTTGTTTTTATTTCGTTTTCAGGTTTGAGCTTAGGATTACATCAACCCAAGCCAGCGAAGGAAGCTTTGACCGGTGGTCAACTCAACGAGCAACGCTGCTAGAAAACCAATCATCGCCAATCGTCCGTTCCAGATTTCAGCGCTGGGGTTAGAACCGAACTGAAATTTTGTTGCAAATTCGCCGTACTTCCGTTGAGCTTGTCCTTCGTAGTAGTTTTGAGTGCTTTGATTATCTTGCATTGCTAAATCTCCAAGTTTCTAACGCCGTCTTATTTAGAAATGTAACGAAGTTTTGCAAAACATGTAGTCTATCTTTAGAGAGGACAATAGAAACTGAATGTAAACAAAATTTGTATCTTTGGGTAAGTTGCACATTCTCTTTTTCTGAAGCAGTCTATCGACGCTGAAAGATTTAAGCAGAAGGGAGCGTGAAAGGTTTTCATACCGTTGCTCTATAAAGCTGCACCTTTTGGAGCCTTAAAGAGAATTGGTATTACAGCGGTTTGAGCCGGACGGTAAGTCAATATTATTGGTATAAAAAGATAGATTCTTTAATCAGGCAAACGGTCTACTTAGGACTGCATTGCGCTTAGGCGACGAGTGAGATCTCCTTATCAGGGTGCTTCAGGAGACTGCAATACCTATCCTGCATGGCACAATCTCGGAGATACAGACGGATCATGAAGAAAGTCCTATTTATTCTGGGTGAGTTGAGTGATGACGATATTGATTGGTTAGTAGGAACAGGCAATAGAGAAGAAATTTCTGCTGGCACTGTACTCATCCGTGAAGGACAGGCTGTTAATGCGTTATATGTGCTGTTGGATGGCACTTTAGCCGTTTCAACAGAAGCACTGGGCGGAAAAGAAATCGCTAAGCTATCGAGTGGGGATGTGGTGGGTGAAATGTCTTTCATCGACGATAACCCACCTTCTGCAACGGTTCAGGCAGTTGATGAAGCGTTGGTTTTATCGATTCCGCGGGCGGAGCTAGCGCAAAAGCTATATCAGGATGTAGGGTTTGGTTCCCGGTTTTATCGCGCACTGGCGATTTTGCTTTCCAACCGGCTGCGCGGGACGGTTCAGCAGTTGGGTTACAACCGAGATAAGTCACAGGTAGAAGGTGGTGCAAATGGTCTGGAACCGAAGGTTTCAGATAATGTGGCGATCGCCGAAGCCCGATTTGACTGGCTCTTGCGACGGCTCAGAAGCGGTGAAATTTTCTAAGCCTAAAGGGTTTCTATTTCTGTGCAGTCTCGGTTTTCAATCTGACCATCGGGCATCACCGTTTTGCAGAGGCAAACTGTAGACAAATCTACCCCTTCCAGGTTCGCTCCCCGTAAAAAAGCGCCAGTCAGATTTGCATTTTGCAAATTAGCGCCCTTCAGATTGGTGTGACAAAGGTGGGCTTTGCTTAAATCAGCGTGGCTCAGGTTTGCGTTCCTTAAATCAGCGAATCTGAGATTGGCGTTGCAGAGAGAAGCGTTATTTAGGTTTGCCTGAGCCAGGCGAGTCTCCATCAGGGATGTGTTTGTCAGTTCTGCGGCACTCAAATTAGCTGCATTGAGGTTTGCACCGCTCAGGTCAGCGCCCTTGAAGTTAGCATTGCTCAGGTTAGCTCCACTTAAGCTGGCGCAAATGAGATCAGCGCCCTTCAGATCTAGATGCCGGGTTTGAGAGGACGATTTGGCAAACATAGCGTTCTACTCAAGGTATTAAGGAGAGGTCAAAAGCGTTAATGGGTTGACTGACGCATTAACGCTTTTGGCTACTAGATATATTGCCTTACCTAGGCAGGGAACAGGTCTTCTGGGGAGATGTTGTCAACTCGCTGTTACCGGTTTTGGACTCTACTGTTTTGTAGTTTGCTTTAGTCCCACACAAAAACGACTTCACCGTTTTCGCGGGTGACGGAGTAGGCTTCAAAGGAGTCGTCATCGTAGCGTCCCGTAACATTGAGCTGTTCTCCGACGGTGAAATTAGCTCGCCGGACTGCGCGATCGTCAGCATCTACCAGGACTTGACCTTCAGTGGTATTGAGCAAGAAATCGCCATCGTCAATGGCAACAATTTCACCTGCAATGTCGGTACTGCTGACTCGGCGCGCAGGTTCAGGTTGGGTTTGCGCCAAAACCAAGGTAGGAACAGCAGATGCTGCGATCGCTGCAAAACCAATACCTAAAAGAGTAGTAACTTTCATGACTTGACCCCATTGTTAACGTTTGCTTCCATAGCAGCCCTGAGTCAGTTGTGAAACCATTCAGACTTGCTATCTTTCAGTGTGCGACGCAAAGTTTACAGGAGGTTTTCAAGAGGTCTGATTTAGGGGTAATTCGATTTGGAAGGTTGTTCCTTCGCCAATTTTGCTGGTAGCGGTAATTTTTCCTTGATGGGCGTGAATGATTTGTTGCACGATCGCCAGCCCTAACCCAAAGCCACCTGTATGGCGCGATCGCACCTGATCTACCCGATAAAAGCGTTCAAAAACTTGGGGCAGATCTTCGGCTGAGATCCCTACGCCAGTATCTTGGACTCGAATCACAATTTGCTGAGTTTGTTGAATGGCGCTGAGCGTTACGGTTCCCCCAGCAGGCGTGTATTGCAACGCATTGGTGAGCAGATTGGTGATGGCTTGCCGCAGTAAGGCTAACTCTGCTCTCAACATCAGCAGTTGTTCTGGCAGTTCACAAATCAGCTGCAATTCTTTTGCTGCTGCCTGGGGAGTGTATTCTGCAGTAAGCGATCGCAGTAAGCGGGTTAAGTCTACCGTTCTTAAAGAATCGGGTTTCAGTTGTGCTTCATTTCGAGCTAAGAACAGCAGTTGGCTTACCAGCGCTGCCATTGATTCTGCTCGACTAATGATTTTTTCTAACCGCAACTGTTGCTCTTGAGGGTCGGTCAGGTCCATCAGCCCAGCTTGAGCGTTATTGATGATTGCGGCTAACGGCGCACGCAATTCGTGGGAAGCGTTGGCGGTAAAGCGCTGAAGCTGATCATAAGATTGCCGGATCGGTTGCATTGCCAACCCGCCTAAAACCCATCCTGTTTGGGCGATCGCCCCTAGCGCAATCGGCACGCCAAATACCAATAACCACCGAAGTCGCCCCAGTGACTCATCAACCGGTGTAAGAGGCACAGCAACCTGGAGATAACCGATTAATACACTGTCCTGATAGACCGGAAGGGTGAGCTGCCGCAGTCGAACTGTTCCAGCGTTAGCCAAAGTTTCAGCAGAACGGCTCTCTGAAAGGAAACCGTCGAATTGAAGCGGTTCCTCTGGAGGTGTGGCTGTGCTTGAAGCAGTAGAACTGCTTTCAACGATAGTTTGAAATCCTGATTCACTTTGGAGTTGGCTCGGTGGGATATCTCCAAAGAACTGAATCAATTCTCTTTCAGGGCTGTACCAGCGAACAAAAACCAGGTTTGTATTTAGCGGTAAAACATCTCCTCCCAGGACTGGCACATCCTCCAGGTCGATGCGTCTTCGGTTTTGAAAGTTGCCATCCTCAACTGCCGCTGCCATGTACTGGCAAATGTCGTATAGGTTCTGGTCAAACGATCGCATCTGTTCTTTTGCTTCCAGGAAATAGAGGATTCCAGCAAAGAGAACCAGAATGCTTCCCATTGAAAGGGTGAACCAACGAGCTAGATCTTGACGGCTACGGTTAAACATCAGCGCGTTGAGTTATAAAAGCACCCTTTGCATCAGCGATCGGGACGCGCGATCGCCCCACGAGAATTGCAATCCTAAGTCTGACTGAATTTCTAAATCAATCTCTAACTTGAAGGACAAAGGTTACACAGAGTTTACAGAATTGGGCGATCGTTCCCTAAAGTGTCACTCTGGTGGAGCAAGGCGATAGCCCATACCATAGACCGTTTGCAACCAATCCTCTGCGCCTACTGCCTGGAGACGCTGCCGCACTCGATGCACCAACGTAGCAACGGCTTTGCTTTCGGGCAAGGCATCCCATTCCCACAGCGATTGCTCGATCTGATCTCGACTCAGCACTTGCTTGGGATGGCGCATCAAATATTCCATCAGATGAAACTCACGTCCAGAGAGAGAAACCTTGGTGTCTTGTCGCTCTAGGATTAGCGTGGTGAGATGCAAACAGAGATCTTGTAGCGTCAGGGTGTCTCCCTGCAACAGGGGCGATCGCCGTCCTAATGCTCGAACCCTTGCTAGCAGTTCCATTGCATTTACGGGTTTAACCAGATAATCATCTGCCCCTACATCTAGACCCGTCACTTTATCGGCAACTGCGTCCTTTGCGGTGAGGATCAAAACGGGTGCCATTTTGCCAGCCTGCCGATATTCCTGACAAAGGCTCACCCCGCTGACGTTCGGTAGCAGCCAATCTAAAATCAGCAGGTCATACTCCTTGTCTTGAATGAGCTGCTGAGCCACAGCGCCATCTTCCACGCCATCGACGATATGACCTGATTTGGCAAGGATGGTGCGAAGGGGTTCTAGCTGTTCGACATCATCCTCGACGAGTAGAATTCTCATATAGCAGTCCTAAATCAGTTGTCAGGGTGGGTCGTGAGAAGCGTACCCAATTGAGATTGCTGTATTGTCGGTTAGTTCTCCGACTTTTGCACCCTACCGAGCTTGCTGTAAATACTTTTGAGCCTGCCATGTCTAAATTTCGCTGGCGAAAACTTTGGGGTAGAGCAAAGATGTGGCTCTGGCTGCCTTTTATCTTGGTCGGGTTGCTATTTTGGGTGGGTACTGATTGGGTGACAACCCGGGTCACCTCTGGTGCTTATGAAACGACAGCTCAGCTTCAAACGGATGAACAGCCTGAAGTGCAGCTTTCCTTTTCCGTGAAGATTGTGGCGATCGATGCAGAAATTGATCGGCGAGCGGACGTGACGGAAGTAACGGTTAGAACCACTGACTCGATTCTGAGAGAATTGGAGCTTGATCTCCTAGCTGTCGAATTTGCTCAGGTAGAAGATTTGCTCATCGAAGAATTACATCTGCCTCGTGATGCGATTAAGCAACTGATTCGTTATCGAATTTATTGATGGCACGTTGTGCTGCTTTAAAGAGAAGCAATATTACACCGATTTCAAAAATTAGGGTTACGGATGGAAGGGGACCCTGCGCCGTGGGGTGCCCTTCCATGCGCAGTAGTTCGACAAATAGAAAAAATCGTGTTGCCTACAGTGCGGACAACACGATTTTGCAGGACATTAGCGATTTAGAGGAATTCTCGGCGCTCTAAATAGTAGTTTTGCTGAAGTTCTAGAATCTGCTCGTTGAGGTAGGTTGAGTTCGACTCTAGATCTTGCTTGAGTTCCTGATTCATAGGTTCAGGGGTTCGTGTAGCAGTACGAGAACTAGATGGCTCTGATCGTGTGATCTCTGAGACAGCCTCCGCTTGACCATAGGTCAACCCGTAGGCAAAAAGGGACAACATACAACGCTCCGTAAATGTGTGGTGCTATCAGAATAAGTAGATTGAGGAGCGATCGCCGTCCTCCAAGTGATTCATCCAATCGGATGAACAGTTAGGAAAAGTATCGTTTACTTCCTGCAAAAGTGGTGCTTGATTTCTATTTAAAATGCGGTAAACAAGCAAGCATTCCTAATGCCGGTCATGCCAATTAAGTCCGTTTTCATAAGTTTAACGGGCTCAAAAATTAGGTTGGTTGAGTCAATTTCATTGAAGAGAATAGCGTAACAGGCTATTTCCTTTCTCTATCCCTATTCAATAGCTCTAAATAACGTAAATGGGGTTTACAAGGAATAGCGCTGTTCCAGCCAGATTCTTACTTCGGTTTCTGAAGACAGGCTATTGTAGTAGCCTGTAGCTGGATCGTAAACCTTCCAGTAAGCTTTACCAGAGCGATCATGAACTTGCTGAATCTGCACTTCAGAATTGCCAGATAGCGCATTGAGTAGATGCTTCCAAATATGCTCTAAAGCTGACTGAGCTTTGGATTTAATCAGCGCACTTTTAGAAATCAAATTGCTTGTTGACTGGCTTATTTCTCTACTGTTAAAATTTGCGTAGCTTCTCATATTCTTTCTTCCCAGTTACAGAGCTTTGATGAGTGATTCTGTGGTGTTTGTCTAGATTCTGTTCTTACGATCTAATCTAGGAGTTTTCTTAGGAAGAAACAAAAGACGCACTGCATGACATCCATGAATAAAATTCATACGAAAGTTTGAGCGTTAAAGTGGCTGTCTTGTAGGGCGTTGGCTTAACCCACGCTTCACAACCGCGTCAGGTAGTATTGCTACATTGCGTCCAGGATGGTTTCTGATGAGAGATGTCAGTCGTGATGGAATTAAGCTGTCTCAGTTACGCGCTTTGATTGCAGTCGCCGATCACGGAAATTTTAGTGGGGCAGCCCTGTATCTAGATGTCTCTCAGTCTGCCGTGAGTCATGCGATCGCCACCTTGGAGTCAGAGCTAGGCGTGGTGCTGCTATCGCGCGGTCGTCATGGCGCAAACCTGACTCCTGTTGGTCAGCAGATCATTCAATATGCCCGCCAGGTGATGCAAACGCTAGAGCAGATTAGCAAAGAGGCAAATCTGTCTAAGGGGTTGCGGGGTGGGCAGGTTCGCATTGCTTCGTTTCGCAGTGTAGCGACGCACATTCTGCCGGGAATGATTGCTCAGTTTCATCAAGACTATCCGGCGATCGCCATCTCAATCACCGAGCATCAAGACTTTTCGGGAGTCGATCAAGCAATACGTGAAGGGGTTGCTGATCTTGGCTTTACGTATATGCCCACTTCTAAAGAATTTGAAACGTGGGAGATGTTGCGCGACGAATATATCGTGTTGGTGTCGCCTAAGTTAGACCTACCTGACGGGTCGTTGACCTGGGAAAAGCTAACCTCTTACCCGCTGATTTTGCATCCCGAAACGGAAAGCTGTGGGGGTATGATTTACCGACATTGCGCTAAGCTTGGGCGATCGCTGAAGCCTGCTTATGTGGTTTCTGAAGATTCAACGATTGTCAGCATGGTGATGCAAGGTTTGGGGGTGACTATATTGCCACGCCTTGCGGCTGAACCACTGCCATCGGGGATTAAAACCTATAGCCTGCCTGTTCCTCTGGAGCGGATTATTGGTGTTGCAACATTAGCAGAGGCGCTGCATCCACCGGGCGTGTTTGCCTTTCTGGATACACTGAAGCGCTGTGCCCCCTGTGTGCTTCCTCAAACGGCTTAGAGAAGACTGGAGAAGTAGCACCCGTGTAGGGAAGCCTAAGGTGTTGGGTTCCGTTGCACTTCACCCAACCTACGGTTCTGCTATTTGTAGGTTGGGTGGAGCAGCGCGGAACCCAACGCTCTAGAACTGCTGCACTACCACGAGGATCTAAGCAACTGCTGCGCCCAGCACTTTAGGCTTTAGACTGAGCATTACGGCGGTGGAGTAGACCCACTAGCGGCACAAGTCCCAAGGCAAGCAGCATCCCTGGCTCAGGTACAGACTGATTGGGGTTGCCAGCAATCCGGTTGCGGACAGCAAAGGCGGTGTCTGGGTTGTCACTAAACAAACCATCGATTCCCAACTTAAAGAACTGCTCATATTCCAACTCTGGGTTGCCGCCGTAGTCCTCTGCTAAAAACACATCTTCATCACGGAAGGTGTAAGGATGCACTAACAACCCAGCATCGTGAGCATCACTCACTAAAGAAGTGGGAGTCAGAAGCTGGTTAAACTCATTCGTTGGAATAATCAGCCGCTTGAATGGGCCAATGCCATCAGCATAGTTGGCGATCGCGTTTAGACCAGATGGGGTCGTTAGATCGCCATAAGTGCGCGTATCTCCATTGACGATAAAGTCATAGGGCTTGTCGTCTGCGTCGCTAAATAGCTGCACCAGCGGTACATCCGTCAGCGTATTCAGGAGTTGCAGATTGCCAACCTCAAAAGATTGAACAAAAACGGGCGCATCTTCACCGACATATCCGTTCGCATTCAAGGTTTCGACCAGCGGCTCTTCCAGTGATAGCCCAATTGAGTCAAAGTAAGTCGGATGCTTTGTCTCTGGATAAATGCCAATGGTGCGACCTGTCTCTTCACTTTTACGCTTTGCCAGATCGATCACTTCTTGCAGGGTTGGTACCTCAAATCGGTCGTTGAATGGAACGTTTTGAGGGCGAATTTGCGGAATCCGTTCTCTGGCTTTCAGAGTTTTCAGTTCTTCCAGCGTAAAGTCTTCGGTAAACCATCCGGTGATAGAGACTCCGTCGATTACTTTGGTGGTTCTGCGGTCGGCAAACTGAGGCAGTTCAGCAACGTTAGTCGTTGCTTCAGTAACAGCGCCTGTCGTTGGATCTACGATGGCGATCGCATTCTCATGCCGTGCAATTAACACACCATCTTTGGTTGATACCAGATCAGGCTCAATGTAGTCAGCCCCCATATCAATCGCCAACTCATAAGCCGCCAGCGTATGTTCTGGGCGGTAGCCACTTGCGCCCCGATGCCCGATGACGATAGGGAGTTCATCATCCAGGGTTGGTGTTCTGCTCAACGTGATTGCCTCAGCTTTAGCCGCAGGCAAAATTGCTAGAGCCGCAGCAGCTAGGAATGCCAGCTTGAATAGACGGGACATAGTAGATCTCCACGAAAAACTGTTGAATAGAATTGCGCTTACCCTTGTCCTTAACTGCTTTGACTGCAGCTATGGGAAGAGGATGAGAATCTCAGCAATTTTTCACAGAGTGGGAATGCTCACCCCATAAATTGCTTGATGACTTCAGCAAAAATACGAGGTTGAGATTAAGCCTGATAGCGGTTTGGATTAATCGCAGATTAGCGGTTAATTAAGGCCACAAACACTTCACAATTCTGGACAACACTGTGAAGATGAGCCTCCCCCCACCCGAATCTGTCATTCTACAAATTTGTCGTCCAACAAACGTAGGGGCGCAGCATTCGGCAAATAAACTTTGGCATAAACCAGAAGTACTTGCCCGAATACTACGCCCTACAGGGGATTATGCTGTCTACTCAGTTTCCCAAGCCAAAACAAGCAGCGCATTGAGAATCGCGGCAGCAACCGCAGACCCACCCTTGCGCCCTTCCACCCGAATTTGGGGAACTGTGGTTTGGGCAAGAGCCGCTTTAGATTCCACAACTGAGATAAAGCCAACGGGTGCGCCAATCACTAGAGCAGGCTCTGAATTGGTTCCAGAGGACCGGAGCAATTCGCACAGCGCTAACAATGCAGTAGGAGCATTGCCAATCACATAAATCGCTTGGGGAAATTGCTCCCAGCAGCGCAGCAGCCCTGTTTCAGTCCGGGTTTTTCCAGGAAGCGCCTGTTCCGCCTGCTCAACCGCTGAAATGAGAGGGTTGCCGAAGGTTTTGGCAACCAGCGTTGTGATTCCCTGTTTGACCATGCTGACATCGGTAACGATGGGAACTTGCTGCTGCAAAGCCGCGATCGCCCCCTCAATAGCCCCCGGACTGAATCGAATTAGGTGCTTAAACTCAAAGTCTGCTGTGCTGTGAATAACCCGCCGGGCGATCGCATATTCTTGAGGACTGAAGGTGTGGTCGCCAAACTCTCGATCGATTGCAGCAAAGCTCTCGATCAGAATGGGATGGTATAGCGAAGACATCGCTAAAACTCCAGGGTTGGCCAGTCCGCCTCGCGGTAATAGCGCGTCATATCGTCAAATTTTCGCAGTTCTGCCCGATGCACCCAGAGTTTTTGAGTGCCTGACTCTAGCTGCTGCTGATTCAGATCGTTTAGCACTTGACCGAGGCGATCGCGATCAGACTGAATTGAGCCAGTGCCAAAATAGCCCAGCGTAATGTGCGCTGTAAAATGATATTGCTGCTCGATCCCCAGCCCCATCAGGTTAGAGTTCTGGTAAATCGATCGCCGCATATTCAGCACTCGCTGATACGAGCTTTCATCAGCGGGCACCAGACAAACTCCGATTGCCCGGGTCATCACAATTATCCCCAAAGCCTGCCACAGCACTTGACCTTCGCCCTGAACCAGCGGCTGACTTTGCTGCAGGCTTTGACCAATCTGTTCCCTCAGCTTGGTTTCAAAGTCCGGATTCTCCTTCGCATGGTGATAAGCGTTGTCCCAAATCAGGTCAGCCAGCGTTAAATGAAAACTGTCGGCTGGCAAAGGCACGATTACACCAGGCTCTACCTTTTGCACAAGCTGCTGCTGATAGGACTGCAGCCAGCGATAAAATTCTTCATTTTTTGCATCGTCCACCCAGGGTGGTGTAATCACCGAGTAGCCTGGAAATGGCACAGGCTTTGCATCCCCACCTGGATATTGCTGAAATTTAGGGGATGCCTGAATATGCTGTACCTGAGAGCGATAAGACTCAGGTAAGGTCATCCGTGCCACTCGATTTACATAAACTTGATAGGTGTCGTCCAATCTTGCTCGCCTCGCATCCTAAATTTAAGCAATACCAATCAAGGAATATAACTTACGGAAAGCCTTTCCAACTAATCTAGCGATAATCCGAGTTTATAACAGTGACCCAAGCGTCTGATCCCCGATTAAAAAATACAATCAATTTTCAGTTTAGGAAGTGATCCCCGGAGGTTATATGCCGATTTTCTTGTACTGGGGAGAAGATGACTTTACGTTAAATCGAGCGGTGATGGCATTGCGCGATCGCACCCTTGATCCTGACTGGGTCAGTTTCAACTACGACAAAATTTCCCCAGAGCAGCCCGATGCTATTACCCAGGCACTCAACCAGGCAATGACCCTGCCATTTGGCTCTGGTAGTCGTCTGGTTTGGCTAGTGGAAACAACTCTGTGCCAGCGCTGCTCGGAGGAAACCCTGGCTGAATTAGAGCGCACCCTGCCCAACTTGCCTGACAACGTGGTGCTGTTGCTCACCAGTTCCACTAAGCCTGATGGTCGGTTGAAGTCTACTAAGCTGCTGCAACGTCTAGCAGAAATTCGTGAGTTTGCTGCCATTTCACCCTGGAAGACCGATCAGTTGGTGCAACGAGCGCGACAGGCAGCCCAAGAGGTTGGCGTAAAGCTGACTCCTGGCGCAATTCAACTGCTGGCTGAGGCGATCGGCAACGATACCCGCCAGTTGTTTACTGAACTGGAAAAACTGCGTCTGTATGCAGGCTCTAGCAAGCAGCCTTTGACTGAAGAAACCGTGTCCATGCTGGTGACAACTTCGACGCAAAGCAGTTTGCAGCTTGCCGCCGCAATTCGTCAGGGAGAAACGGCTAAAGCGCTCTCGCTGGTTGCCGATTTGCTCAACCGCAATGAGCCTGCTTTGCGAATTGTCATGACGCTAGTTGGGCAGTTTCGCACTCGGCTGTGGGTAAAGCTGATGGTTGAAGCTGGAGAGCGAGATGAACGGGCGATCGCCCAAGCCGCAGAAGTCAACAATCCCAAACAAATCTACTTTTTGCAGAAAGAGATCGGCACCACTCCCCTAGCTCGCCTTCAGCAAGCGCTACCGATTCTCTTGGAATTGGAAGCTGGCTTGAAGCGAAGCGCCGAAGAAACCGCCATTCTGCAAACCAAAACGATTGAACTTTGCCAGCTTTTTCAGAAGTAGCAGCGCATGAGCATTAAACCTCTCGCGTGAAGGGTGCGCTACTCTTACACGCTTCAAAAAGTGATTTATATAGGGGGTCTATTAATGCGATCAGGTGATGACAAAGCAGAAAATACTTACGTAAGCAAGTGCCTTGCTGGAACTTCCCTCGCTTAAAATAGTTCAAAACAATAGACCCTTACGTAGTATTCTCATTCTCGATTTGTTACATACCATTATGAACAAACCCTTTCACCTGATTCGACGACTTAAACCTCGCCTTGTGCGTCCGCTGGTCATCGGTATTCTTTCCACCGTGAGCCTGGTTTCTGGGCTAGTTCCCGGTTTTCAGGCTAACTCACTCGATCGCACGGCTACGGTCGCGATCAGTAATTCTGCTTATGCTCAAGCCAATGCAATTTCCGATCAGGAAGTGGAGGACTATGCCCGCTCTGTGTTGGCGATCGAGCCAATTCGGCAGGAAACCTATAATCAAATCAAGCAAATCATTGGAAACCGCGACGTTCCGGCGATCGCCTGCCATCAACCAAATAGCCTTAACAACCTGAATCGAAGCATTCGGGAAATTGCCGTTGACTACTGCGATCGGTCGATTGAGATTGTCGAGCAAAACAACTTGGACATCGGTCGCTTTAACCTGATTACAACCAGTCAGCAATCTGACGCACAGTTGCGGGAGCGCATCCAGCGAGCACTGATTCAACTTCAGAGTCGTCGTTAGTCGCCCTTAGCTCATGTCGAATAGCCTCACATTCAGAATCAGTCAGTTTCTACAATGGCAAGACTTGGTAACTCTTCTACAGACAAGCCAGGGTGATCTTCCACCTATTACATCAGGGTGATCTACCCGCTCAAGCAAATCCATTTGCCTGACCGTCCTGAGTAAGCGATATGATAGCTGCATTACTACCGTGCGCACCTGTTGCACTCAATTAGCTGAACCGAAACGATGGCCCGACTCGATCCCTATACCCTACAGATGCAAATCACCCGCATGTTTGAGCAGGGTCAATCGTTTTTTGCCACAACCAAGGTGCAAGACTGGCTGCGAGAGCGCAACGAAGATCCAGCCGACTACGATATTTTGTTTCACCAACAGCCTGCCCCTCCTAGCTCAGGATTGGTGATGGTCGTGGAAATTGAACTGCAGCGGCGCGATGGGCAATCCGTTGATGCTTGGCTCCAGGAAGAAGTCAATCGTTACGGCTAAGCCTCAAAGTTCCATTCCTGACTACCGATTTTGATTACATTGCCGGACATCAACCAGCGTGGCTGATGGGCAGTAAGCCGTTGTCCATCAATAAAGGTGCCGTTAGAACTGCCCAAATCAATTAGTTGGTAGAGAATAGCTCCTTCATTGTTCTGACGCACGATTTGAGCGTGATTGCGCGAACACAGCGGATCGTCTAGAACCAGGCTGTTCGCAGGTTCTCGCCCGATTGTGAAGGTAGCCGTTGGAAGCGGAA
Source organism: Leptolyngbya sp. FACHB-541 (assembly GCF_014695875.1). Lineage (NCBI taxonomy): Bacteria > Bacillati > Cyanobacteriota > Cyanophyceae > Leptolyngbyales > Leptolyngbyaceae > Leptolyngbya > Leptolyngbya sp. FACHB-541. The sequence continues at coordinate 62,489 of NZ_JACJPC010000148.1, forward strand.
TGCTCTGACCCGATGTGACGTGAACCAGACGGGCGAGCGCCCCATCATCGGGGGCTAACATCGTTGCAGGCAGCGGCACCTTTTTAGCCGGAGGCAGATTAGCCGATGGGGTCGTTTGCCCCTGCAGCAAAACTGCCGTTTGCTCAAGCGCCGCATCCGGCAATGGAATCGCTGCCTCGCCAGTTTGTCCTACGCGACCGGAAACGATATTCACCTGCTGAATCGGTGCTGCGGGGTGGGTCAAGCCAGCAATTTGTGCCTTTAGGGCTGCCTCGTGTTCGGCTTCCTGCCGAGCACTCATGCCCTCAACCTGCCGAATAATGCCACGAGACTGCGGGAAGTTAATGTCACTCACCCGCACGTCGTCCAGGTTGAAGCCCAACAGGTAAAACGTGTCAATGTTCTCTAGCAAATATTGCCGAATCAAGACTCTGCCCTGATTGGTTAATTGATCAACCCGCAGTTGCCCCACCACGACCCCCAAGCAGTCTTTGACTGCGCTAGTCAGGGTCGCAAGCGGGTCGGATAGTTCCAGAGCAACCCGTTTGGGGTCGATCACCTGATACATCACGTTGAGTGAAATATTTACCAAAAACTGGTCTTGTGACAGAAAGTCCCCCTGCGATCGCACCTCCAGGTTACGGACTTTGCTGTCCACCAAGATTAACTGACACTGCTCAATCCAGGGCAGCGCAAAGCTAAAATGTCTCCCTGGCTCCAGCTTTCGCACTAGTTGCCCATTTTTGACCAGCAGTCCTGCATAGCCTGCATTAATAAAGTCCATGCTCCAGCCCGCCCAGCGTTCTGGGGTTAACGTTTTAATCAGCGGTGAAGAGGAATTGGACATGGAACAGTCGCCACAAAAGAATGCAAGAAAGGGTAAGCAGGTTGGAATGATTCCACTATAAGGGCGATCCTAAAAATGGCAATTCTTGGAGCGATCGCCCTTCCTACTCTTTACTTCAAGCCTAACAGAGCTTTTTTCAGGCTTTGCTACTTGCTTCTGTGAAGAATTTTTTGCGAAGAATCTTATTACTACATTGGTGCGAGATCGAGCGAGATGATGTCATTGGCAATCTCCTCCATTCGTTCTGCATCCTGCTTAGTAGTTGACGGGTAGCTTGCTACTTGCTCAAGCTGAGGGTTTGAAGAGGCAGTGGCGATCGGCTGTAGTACTTCTTCCCTGGCTGCTGATGGAGTTGCAGCAACTTGTTGATGCATTTCAATTGCTTTGGCGATCGCCTGCATCCGTCGAGCCTGGTCACTGGTTACTCCATGAGTCGTATTGCCTAAACCGGGGGCATTCCAGCGATTTGTATCTGGATCTAAGAAAGAACGAGTCCGCGCCCACAGCACTGCATCCGAGCCGCGCAAGCCTACATCATGTGCCTCTTTCAGCCGATCTATGTAGCCACCTCGACTGAGTGCGGCACGGGGAGACTGATTTGCTAGATCAATCCCATTCAGTTCCTCTTCCAGCGTTAGGGTAATTCCTCGTTCCAGTGCTGCTCGTCTGAGGGTCTGAGCCTGCCCTCTGAGCCGCTCAAGCTGCTTTCGGTCAGCTTCATCAGGAGAATTTGCTCCATGCTGATACGAGAAAGTACCCAAGTTCCAAACTCCGTTGCCCGGATCGACATGTCCCTGGAAAGCCCAGGTTCTGCCACCGTCGGGGGTTCGTGTGCCCTCGGCGCTGCCAACCGCTTTTGCCACAATTGAGTTGGAGCCGTTCTGGAAGAGTGCGTCTAGGGAGGAGGTTGGGGGTTGGGGGTTGGGGGTTGGGGTTGCTTGACCGCCTTGTCCAGAGGGTGAAGCTTGTACTTGTGTAGGTGATGGCGTGGGGCTAGACGCTGTGGAGTTCAGCTCGAAGCTAAGTGCGGTTGGCTCAGCAGCGGCTTGAGTGGAAGGTTTGGGCTGGCGAACGGGAGCTTGGGCGACAGAAGGTTGGGCAGGTTTGGGAGTAGGGGTTGCAGCAGCAGGAGTGGGTGCTGTTTCAAATTGAATAGGTTCGGGTTCAACTGATTCGGGTTGAATTTCGGTGGGTTGAACTTTGGGCTCGACAGGTTCAGGTTGAACTTCCGGTTGAGTGGGTTGGGGCGATCGCTCCGTCACATACACCTCTGGTGGCGGTGGCGGTAATTCTGCTATTGCCTTGGAAGTGTCTGCGACTCCAACAGGAACATGAGTTGCTTGCGTCGGAATCTGGAGTGGTTTGACTTGAGGTGCTGCTTGAGAAGTTGGAGTCGGCTTTGGAGGCTGAGCCAGCGGAGCAGAGGCAGGGGAACTGGCTGCGACCGGGGCAAGGTCAAAGCTGATTTCAACCGATTCAGGGCTAGCAGCACTGGCATCAGGCGAAACTCCCAGGACAGCGGCGATCGCTAACAGTGCTAACGCCATCAGGCGCACCACATACAGGTGAAAGTTGTTCATTGGGGCTTCTCGCTATTTCAAAGTGCGTTCAAGAACATCAGTAGACGGTTCGACCATTGCCCATTTGCCATCGGGCTGTCGGCGCAAAGCAGCAAACTGGAGAAATTTAGCAGAAGCGATCGCCTCTCCCTGCTCTACCTGACCCAACTTAGGACGGCGCACTCCGCACAGCCTGAGCAGATAAGCCGGAACCTCTGGGCTAGAAAACACCACACAATCATCTCGGTGGGGTTCAACCTTGCCAGCGAATGGGGCATACACCTTACTGCCATCTAGCGCAATTGACACGTCTCCTAAGCCACCTAAGATGCGGTGTCCAGCGATTTCACTACCGGGTTGAAGCTGCCAATTCTGCTGGATCTGAAGCACACGTGGCGCAACGTTACTAGGTTTAGTACAACCCGCACCGACTAGCAGCAGCACCGAAAGCAACACCCTACTGCTGAAACACAAACGAGTAGCCCGCATACTCCTCCCCCTCATACAGAACGACAAACCAGGTCTGCGGATCGAATGCCAGAGGATAAGCTTCTCGCTTGGCCGTTACACCCTCGCGAATTTCTACGTCAGGCAATGTGCAATAGGGTTCGCTGACAATTTCGCGCACCGTTGATTTACTGTCTCGCTCCGACACGTTCAGCAGGCGAGCTAACTCATCTCTTGACAACACCGACTGAGACTGCACAATTTCCTGACAGACATCTGGATCAGGTGGCGGCTGAAACACAGTCCGTAAATCCACTAGTACACCGACGATCGCCAGCATTGAGCCTCCCGCCAAGAGGTACTTCACTGGACGGCGGGGTCTGCGCTTGCGGGGGGGACGCTGATTCATCGTTCTGACTCCTTGGGGAGTGGGAGGGAATGAAGGAGAGGAGTAGGGACGACGCGATCGGGTTGACATGCTTTGCGGCTCCTGAGCGAAGGTGTAATTGGGTGGCTAACCAGGGTAAAGCTGTACCCTGCATGTCCCTCAATCTGCAAGCCAGAATTGATTGACTGACCGTCGCGCTAAAAATCTAAGGACCGCTAAAATGCTTAAAGTTGCAAATCTGTCAGCCTTAAAACTTTTAGATGAAGCGGTTGAGCAGCGGACTATAGGGTACTGGTAGATAGGTTTTGTAGTGTACTAGTAGTACAACAGTAATATTTATTTAGTACAAGTGTACTATAAAACTAAAGTCAGATGACAGCCTCTCTTGACGAAAAATTTGTAAAACCCTGTTCGGAAATCCGATCGCCTGAAATAATGCTTTGAGAACTTACGCAAGCAGCCGAAATGCAGGATCAAGCACAAATCAATCGAGGCTGGAATTGGGCGACGATTCAACAGCGGCTCAGTCCGTATCTATTTTTGTTGCCTGCTCTCATCGTTCTGGCGCTGACCGTCTTTTATCCTGCTCTGCAAGCGTTTTATCTCAGCTTTACGCTCTATGGATATGACGTAACCCAGCCACCTCAGTGGATTGGATTAGAAAACTTTCAGCGGTTGCTGGGCGATCGCCTCTTCTGGCAAACCCTTGGCAATACTGTTCTCTACCTGGTTGGCGTGGTGCCAATTTTGGTGATTGTGCCATTGCTCTTAGCAATTTTGGTCAACCAGGCGCTACCGGGGGTTCGCTGGTTTCGGGCAGCTTACTATACGCCTGTCGTAATCTCAATGGTCGTCGCTGGCATTGCCTGGAGATGGCTTTATGCAGAAACCGGCTTGATCAACCAACTGCTGCGATCGCTTCACCTAACCTCTGACGGCATCCCCTGGCTCACCAGTCCTAACTTTGCCCTATTTAGCGTCATGGCAGTCACCGTCTGGAAAGGCTTGGGCTATTACATGGTGATTTATCTAGCAGGGCTACAGGCAATTCCGGCGGATTTATACGAAGCAGGGGCGATCGACGGCTCCGACGGCTGGCTCAAACACTGGGACATCACCGTACCGCTGATGAAACCCTACCTGTTTCTGGTTGCCATCATTTCCGCTATTTCTGCCACCAAAGTGTTTGAAGAAATTTACATCATGACTCAGGGTGGACCCAGAAACAGCTCGAAAACGATCGTCTACTATGTCTACGATCTTGCCTTCCAGGACTTAGAGAGAAGCTACGCCTGCACCATTGGTCTAGTTCTATTTCTAATCATCCTGAGTCTCTCATTTCTGAGACTACTGCTTACCCGCCAAACTTCTATTCATTGAACAATTTAGTTGACTGACAGGTCTGCTCATGTATTAGCATTTTCGTTAGTCCGCTGAATTGGCTTCCAAAGCTGAAAATCTTCAACAGCAGGGGTTTCGCTTTGTGTTGCCTGTTCTACAGGTCTCCTAGTTTCACTTCAGGGAGCATCTACTGCTGTTCTAACAGAATGCCTAAGAAGTAGCTAATGTCTTGTGTAAGGCCGAAGCAGTCGCTAGGCGATCGCCTGAAATCATGAGAAAACTTTGCCTGACTGCTTCGCCCCTACGAGTATCTTGGACAAATTGAGATTTTTTAGACATCTTCTAATATATATTCCTAATCTCTTTGACTGTTTATCTCTTTAACTAGAAAAATAGTTAATCAACAATTAAGCAATTATTTTTTGTCATTCAGCAATAGACTGATTAAACTTAACACCATGCCTAACGACGGCTTTTGGCTCTATTTGTAAGATATTGCACGTGATAGACCGCTGTGTGTAGCAGCAAGTCTATCGTCTAACCTGCCGGAATGTGGCAGTAGAAGATCCATCAAGTTACTCTGGTTGATGCGCGGAACGATGCGAAAAGCAAAATTTGTGCGAGTTGGATTTAGCTTAGGTTTGGCAACATTAACTGCCATTAGCAATCCATTGTTGAGGTTGAGCCTGATAGGAATTGGGGCAATCGCTCCTTTCTCTGCCATTGCTCCCGCAGAAGCAGCCACATTAACCAACTGGCAGTTTGACCCTAACACCCGTGAGCTTCGAGTTACAGTGCCAGAGGGCACCACTCCCCGCTACTTTTTGTTGGCAGAGCCCCCCCGGATTGTCCTAGATTTGCCCAATACTCAGATTGGGGCTGTACCAGAGCAGCAAGTGTTTAATGGGGCAGTGCGTCAAATTCGAGTGGGTCAGTTTCAACCTGGGCTAACGCGAATTGTGATTGAACTGGTTGCAGATGTCGAGTTTGCTCCAGGACAGGTGGAGCTGCGTCAAGAAGGCGATCGCTGGGTACTACGTCCCTTGTTAACCGATGGAGCCGCCGCACCGGATGTTGCAACTGCCCCTGTCCAACCTGCTCCCGTTCAGCCGCCACAACTGGAGGTGGAAGCATCCGATGCTGAGACAACAGAAGTCATTCCTGAGACACCTGCACCAGAAGCGACGGCGATCGCCCCTTCTCCAGCACCCCAACCAGAGACAGCAGCAGAATTGGGGAACGACTTGCCTCAGCTTAATCCTGCTCCCGTCGTTCCTGACACGTCACCTAATATTTCCGATGCCAATTCTGATGTCTCAGAGGTAATTCCAGAAACGGATTCGGCGGTAACTTCCGAATCTGAGACAACGGCGGATGTAGTTCCAGAGGAACAATCAGCAGAGTTACTATCAGCAGATTCACCATCGGCAAACTTACCGCCTTTGGAACCGGGGGCACTGGAAATTCCAGTTGAGCCTGCTTCAGAAGTACCGGAAACCCTGGAATTGATGCCTCCCACCAATGAACCAGAACCCAATGCCGCATCCGTTGCTGAGCAGGTCGAGCCTGAGGAGAGTGAACGGAATTTGCCTGCTGAGCCACCAGAAAATTTAGCAAATCCTAGTGACGTAGTCACTGAACCTACTTCTCAAGATGCTCAGGACGGTGAAGTTAGTTCTGAAGGAGATGAGGCGATCGCGCTAGAAGCTGAAGAACCTATCAACGAAGCAGTTTCACCGACACTAGAACTTCCGTCAGCAGCAAGCTCACCTCAAACTGAAATTGACCAACCTGAAGCTCAACCCTCACCAGCCCAGAGCGCTGAAGCTGAGCAAAACTTTGCAGTGCCACTGCAAGAGGAACCCGAAGCACGGGAAGAGACTGTGACGCTTGAGCCAGAAGCGCAGACGGAAGAGGCGATCGCACCGGAACCCGAAATGCAGGCAGAATCAGAGCTGATTGCTTTAGAGTCGGACGAGCAAGCACCAGAGGCGATCGCACCAGCCCCACAAATTCCTAGAGCATTACCTCCAGCAACTTTTTCGACTAGCCCGTCGGTTACAGTTGCGGTGCCGCCCCTCAGCCAAGCGCCAAGCAATCCAACCGTTGTGGAACCTCCCGGAAATACGCCTGTCGCTCCGTCTCAATCGCCGCCACCAGCCGCCCTCCCCCCAGCGACCTTCTCGCCCAATCCAACGAGTCAAGTTAGTGTTCCACCCGTATCCACAATTCCCAGCCCAACTGCGGCTGCGCCAACATCCCCTGCCCCGTCAGAAGATGAAATTGAATTTGGGCGGCCCATATCTAGGCAACCTGACAGTCCGCCACCTTCTCCAACCTCAACCGCAATTGCACCCCAGGACAATTCGCCAGAAAATGAGTTACCGGAGAATGATTTACCTGACCAAAATGTGTTCTCTGACCAAAACGTGGCAGTTGCTCCCACTTCGCCTAACATCTTGCTGCCTTCAGGGACGACACTGAGTTTGCGCTATCCGGGAGAAACCAGTTTACCTCTGGAGTCAGGTGTGCCACGTCAAGAGGTGCTGTTGCTCGATCAGCCTGTTCTCGATCGCAACGGCAACCTGATTGCAGAAGCGGGGACTCAGGTAATCGGACGGTTTGAAACGGGCAGTCAGGGCAGCCAATTTATTGCGCAAGCAATTGCCTTACAGGGGCAGAACGTTTTGCTAGAGGCAGAATCAGCAACGTTAGCGGGCGATCGCGAAGTTTCTGAAGATAGTTTGCTGCAAAATTCTGCCTTGGGTGCCTTGGCACTAACTGTGCTAGGTGGCTTCACTGGAATCGGGCTACTAGGTGGACTTGCGGCGGGTGCGACTGCGACCTATTTAACTGCTCCTCAGCCAGCCATCATTCAGCCCAACCAGATCGTAGAAGTACGTCTGACCGAAGATCTGCCCCGACCATAAACCTGACGCACAGCACAGCTTAAAAAAAAGAGAGGTAGGACGAAGTCCTACCTCTCTTTTTACTAACTAGGTGACTGGCACTATTGCTAGAACTGCATAGCTAGAACCGCTGGGATTCTGGTGGAGCGCTTCCACCTCCGGGCTGGTCAAGGAACAGGTTCTTGGCGCTGTCATTTTGGTAGATGCAGTCAATCTTGGGTTCTCTGCCATTCCCCTCAATGCTGCCAGTGAAGCCAAAGGTGTTCATCCGATTCTTACACTCGCGTACTTGCTGAGGTGAAATCAGATTGTTTCGCTCCAAAACTGCCCAGTTGTTATTGCGAAGCACACAACCTGGCTGCATCGATGGCTGAGAGATATAGACATTAAACGGGCTAAGCGTCACAAACGCCCGCATATCCATCGTCACCGCACTCGCACCGTATTGAACGCAGATCTCAGCGTTGGGCGCACTTCTATCAATAAATTCGCGAGAGGCGACGTTTTCTGGAGTGAAGTTTGCAGTCGAACTAATCGCGACACCGATACCAACTCCCAGGATGAAAATTCCTGCCAGAATTGCCATCGTTGTAGCATTCAAAGCTGCCATGATGGGCGATCGTCCCGAAGATTCCTGGGGTCTGTCCTGATACCGATCCTGGGGCGCACGGGCTGGGGGTCTGGGAGGTGATTTTGTCTTACGTCTCATAGCAACTTGGGTTCACAACGGTTTAGAGAGTAGTTCGTAACTCAATTGCGGACTTAGCAACCGACCATTAAATCAGGAGATTATATATCGAGTTTGTTTACTTAAAAACTAAAGCTACACAGATTTCTACCTCTACTAGTCTAGCTTAAGCTTTATTCCACTCGTTCTGCCAATCTCCAGTCCCTAAGCTCTGATTCCCAAATATTTATCGGCTGTCCGGCAAGAAGTGCAAAAATAAGAAAAAACTCATTATCGTTTTTATTGGGTCGCAATCGTGACTTCTCAACCCCCGCTCCAGTTGGGTAGAACCTATAAGGTTTCTTTACTTCGCAGCATTTTGACAGATAGCTTCACCGTCTTTTGGGGAGACTGGCTTGACTTGCGGGTTCGCATCCTTCAGGTTGCGGCTTCAGGATTAATTTCTCCTTTGATCTACATCCTGGCATTTGGGCTGGGCTTAGGTAGTGCCCTAGACGCAGCCATGGAGCCTCCAGTCGGTGACAATTATCTCCAGTTTATTTTGCCGGGGATGGTAGCACTGTCATCCATGACCATTAGTTTTGGTGGCACAACCTTCTCAATCTGTGGCGAACGCCTCTACAGCAAAACCTTTGAAGAAATTCTGCTGCTGCCCGTTCATCCGCTAGCGCTATTTCTAGGAAAAATGCTGGCAGGCGTAGTGCGAGGTTTAATGACTTCTGCGTCTGTAATCCTGATTGCTATCCTGTTTACGGGGCAGTTAAGTTTTCTCAATCCGCTGTTTTTGCTGCTGCTAGTCCTAAACTGCTCTGTCTTTGCAGGACTGGGTGTCATTGTTGGGCTAAACGTCAAGTCTTTGGAAGGCGTTGGTTTACTCAACAATTTCTTGATTGTGCCAATGTCCTTTTTGGGTGCTACATTTTTTGATCCGACTACCTTGCCACTGGTACTCAAAGCGGTCGTTTACTGCCTGCCGCTAACCTATACCAGCATAGGACTACGAGCGGCTGCCTATCTGCCCATTTCGCAGTTTCCCTGGTACAGTATTCCGGTGCTGTTGCTGATTGCGATCGCCCTCTCTGCGATTGGTGCTTACCAGTTTGCCCATCAGCAAGATTAAGGGGCTAGCCCCTCTCCACCCCAAATTCTCAACTCCTAATCCCCAATTCCAAATGTCTTCTGACGAAATTCGCGCTGCCCGACTCGAAAAAGTTGCACAACTGCGGCAATTAGGCTTTGATCCCTACGCTTATCAATGGGAATCGACTCACCATGCGGCTGACCTTCAAGAAAAATATGCTGACCTAGCCAGCGGTGAAGAGGTCGATGTAGAAGTGGCGATCGCCGGGCGCATTCTGGCGCGGCGCGTCTTTGGCAAACTTGCCTTCTTTACACTGCAAGACGAAACAGGCGCGATTCAGCTTTACCTGGATAAAACCAGAATCCAGGAAAGCATGGCGGAGCGTGATCCCGATGCATTCAATCACGTTAAGCAGCTTACGGACGTAGGCGATATTCTGGGTGTTCGTGGCACGATCAAGCGCACTGAGAAGGGAGAATTGTCTGTTTATGTCAAGCAGTACGCGATTCTGACCAAATCCCTGTTGCCCTTGCCGGATAAGTGGCATGGACTCACCGACGTTGCCAAGCGCTATCGTCAACGCTACGTTGACCTGATTGTTAACCCAGAGGTACGGACAACTTTTCGTCGTCGTGCCTTAACTACAGCCGCAATTCGTCGCTACTTAGATCAGCACGGCTTCATCGAAATTGAAACTCCCGTTCTCCAGGCAGAAGCAGGCGGGGCAGAAGCTCGTCCCTTCATCACCTACCACAACACCTTGGAGATGGATCTGTATCTGCGAATCGCGACAGAGCTGCACCTGAAGCGGCTGATCGTGGGCGGATTCGAGCGCGTATTTGAACTGGGGCGAATTTTTCGTAACGAGGGCGTTTCAACTCGCCACAACCCAGAGTTTACGACGCTGGAGGTGTATCAGGCTTACGCCGACTACCGCGACATCATGGCGCTGGTTGAAGGGCTGATTACGACTGCTGCTCAAGATGTTCTAGGAACGCTGCAAATTACTTATCAAGGACAGGCGATCGATCTAACTCCGCCTTGGCGCAGAGCCACAATGCATGACCTTGTGCAAGAGCAGACGGGAATTGACTTCAGCCAATTCAAAACGCTTGACGAAGCAAAAACAGCAGCTAAAGCAGCAGGCTTGGTTGATTTAGACAAATGTGCCAGCGTTGGACACGTTCTGAATGAAGCGTTTGAGCAAAAAGTAGAAGGGCAACTGACCCAACCGACCTTTGTGTTGGAATATCCGGTAGAAATTTCGCCCTTGGCAAAACCCCATCGTGATAAACCTGGTTTGGTAGAAAGGTTTGAACTGTTTGTAGTCGGACGTGAAACGGCAAATGGCTTCTCTGAGTTGACTGACCCAATCGACCAACGAGAACGATTTGAAGCCCAAGCTGCCCGTAAAGCTGCCGGAGATCTGGAAGCTCCCGGTGTAGACGAAGATTTCCTCACTGCCTTGGAATATGGAATGCCGCCTACAGGGGGCGTGGGAATTGGCATCGATCGCCTGGTGATGCTGCTCTGTGACTGCGCCAGCATTCGTGATGCGATCGCCTTCCCCCTACTCAAACCCGAAAAGCCTGACGAAGAAGAAACCTAGCGTAATTCCGGGAGTGGTTTATCAAGAACCGCTATGACGACTATTAGGACATTCAACGCTTTTCTAATTTTCTTTGTCTAGAGGGCTGTGTACTATGAGTATGAATTGACGAGTGCGATCGCCCGTCCATTTTGTAATCGCAGTAGGTATCTCAAGCATGACCGCAGCCACCCCAGTCTCCTCAACCGCTCCTGCTTTTTGCGAGGGAATTCAGTATTTTGCCGACACTTTGCCCCAGTTTGACACGTATGGCAAAACGCCAGCGATCGCCGCTGATCAAAGTGCGATCGCTGATCCCACTGATCCCGCTGCTGTCTATCAAACGCTGCTGGCTGCCGATGCACTGCGCTACATGATTTTGCAAGTGACGGCTAGCAAAGCCTCTGGACATCCTGGTGGATTTGCCAGTCAGGTTGAAGCCTATGCCGCCTTGGTCATGCTTGGCTACAAAAACATCCTTACAGAAGTCGGACATCACGCCCCCGGTTTCTACAGCGCCATGTTTATCGATCGCTCCCTTGAAGACATGGGGATCAGCACTGTGCAGCAATTGCGCGATCGCTTCCGAGAACAGCACGGTTTGCTAGGACATTTGTCTGGCTTCATTCCTGGCATTCTCGCGCCTGCTGGTCCACTAGGGCAGGGACAGCACTTTGCCATGTCAGCCGCCTTGCTGCACCGTGACAAGCTTTTCCCCTTCACTGTAGGCGATGGTGGCTTGGGCGAACCCTACGTCATGAGTTCGATGGCACACTTCCACACTGCCTACCCTGACGTAACCAACTTTCTGCCCGTCCTCGTGTGGAATGGCTATTCCCAGGAACACCACAGCATGGTGTCTACCCAGTCCAACGAACGGATGACAGCCTACTGGCACGGCAACGGCTTTGAGGAGATCGTGCTAGTTGACGCAAAAGACTTTGACGACCAGAATCAGCCTGGAGACTATGTAGACAGCACGGCTTTCTCCTTTGAGCGCCGATTGGCATTTACCCAAGCCGTACTACAAGCCGCGGACAAAGCGGCTCGTGCAGCACTGGGCGGCAAACTAACCGTCTTCATCATCAAGCAGCTTAAGGGTGCGGGCGTTCATGCTCGTGGCTCCAAATCCCATAACCTCTATGCCCATCACACCTTGGAAAATGCGGACGTAATCGCCGCGCTCAAAGCCCGTGCCCTGACTCCCGCCGCCTGGGAACTGGTACGCACCAACGCTGAACGGGCAGGCAGTGGTCCCGCTGCGAAAACGTCCGTTACGGAATCCGTCTTACCGATCCCTGAGCTGGGCGAACTGCCGTTAGAAGAATTTCCGGTTGGTGGCGACAATCAGGTTTCTACCACCGCAATGGGTCGCCTGGTTGGAACGGTGGGAGAACGCGATCGCCAATTTGTCGTCACCAACGCAGACGGCAATGAAGCTTCTGGCATCGGCAATATTAACCAGGCGCTAAAGGTAATTCACCCTACAACTGACCCGCTCTACAACCAGGGTCCCAACGGGCAGGTGTATGAACCGCTGAGCGAAGATGCCTGTGCAGGTTTGGCAGCAGGACTGGCCCTGATGGGTGGGCGATCGCTCTGGTGTTCCTACGAATCTTTTGCGATCAATGGCTTACCGATCTGGCAGACCGTCACTCAGGCAATGGCAGAATTGCGTCGCCCCACGCCTTCTACCGTCACCCTATTCACCGCTGGCGCACTAGAACAAGGACGCAACGGCTGGACCCATCAGCGCCCCGAAATCGAAGCTTACTTTGCTGGAATGATGCGAAACGGCAACGTTTTTCCGCTGTTTCCTCCGGATGCCAACAGCATCCAAGTTTGCTACGATTGGGCACTGTCCATCCAAAACAAGGGAATTGTGATTACTGCCAGCAAGTCTCCGCTGCCAATTCGCACAACCTTTAAGCAGACTCAGCAGGCGTTGAGAGACGGAGCGATCGCCCTCCAGGAAACCAGCGGCAGCAAAACTGTCGTGCTTGCCGTAATCGGCGACATGACTCTGATCCCCGCTCTTGAAGCTGCCGACCAACTTCAAAGTCAGGGCATCGGTGTTCGCGTCGTCTCAATCGTTAGTCCCCGTCGTCTCTACCGTCCCAGCGATGTTGCCTGGGATATTTGCTCCGAGCCAGACGGCGATTTCCTGGACGATGCTAAATTTGAGGCGCTGTTTGGCGGCGACGCACTAATCGGCATCACAGGTGGAGCCAGCGGCATGTTAGAGCCAATCATGCTCCGCAGCACTGCCAAGCGGGACACCTTTGCCTGGAAGCGCGGCGAAACCACTGCAACCGCTGCCCAACTGATGGAATTCAACGGCATCACTGCTGCTGCCCTAACCCAGCGTGCTTTGAAATTGGTGCAGTAAGGCCACGCATAGTCTTTGAGTTGGAGCGATCGCAATTCCAGCGATGAACTAGCTAAATTGACAATCAGGCTCAGGAAAAAAACAGCGGACAGTTCAATTTCTCTATGAAATTGAACTGTCCGCTGACTCTGCTTCTACTTCCAGGTCAATTTCTGCGTAAACGCTAGAAAACTCTCTGGGATCGGAGGCAACATTGCGATCGCCCTGCTCCAGCCGGATTGCCAACACTTTTCCCTGTCCTTGGGAGATGATGTACTCCTCGATCGCCCGCTTAATGTCTTTCTCTTGCAGAATAATCTTAGTTTCCATCCTGTTTAACCCCGTTAAACTTGGCAGCTTTGCTGCATCTGGAGATAAGTTTGTGTCTGGTGATTGGTCTGTTACAGACTCATTCGTTCCTGAAATCAGCAACGCCAGCTTGACTATATGATGTAGTTGATTCTTTGGCAGAAGGGTATTCCTCAAAAGGCTGAGTTCTGCATAAATTCATTATCTGCTTTGAGATTGCTGTGAAACTCACTCAAACTGCTGTGGGGCGATCGCTCCTTTTAGGATTGGTTACGCTGGTCGTGATTTTAGGGTTAAGCGGAGGGGCGATCGCCAGAATCGTTCCGTGGAATTCGATTGATTCTCCAACCCTGATCAGTCAGGCAACCCAGAACAGCAGCACCTCAGCCGAATCGGGTAATTCGCCCGTGATGTTGCGAGGGATGCTGCTGCCAGAGCCACCCTTTCCAGAGCCAATTTTGCCAGGAGCAACGGCTTCGCCATCGGGCTATGTTCCTCGTCAGGAGAGCGCTCCAGCGCATCCTACGAACTATGGCGAACGGTTTGCTCAAGATTCAGACGGCAGGCTCGTCTCCAACGACCTGATCGTCGTCATTCACGAAACCGTTGGGTCTGCCTCCAGCGCCATCAACACCTTCCAAACGCCGCACCCCCGAGACGAAGATCAGGTTAGCTATCACTCCCTCATCAAGCGAGACGGCACCGTCATTTACATCGTGCCACCGGAATTGCGAGCTTTTGGGGCAGGCAGTTCCGTATTTGAAGGTCCAAACGGACCAGAGACGGTGAGAACTAACCCTGCCTTTGCCTCTTCTGTCAACAACTTCGCCTATCACACCTCACTAGAATCGCCTAACGACGGACGCAGCAACAGCAGCAGACACAGCGGCTACACCGAAGCGCAGTATCAGTCGCTTGCCTGGGTGGTCGCCCAAACCCACGTTCCCGATAATAGAATTACTACCCATCGAGCCGTCGATCGCTCAGGCACTCGTCGCGATCCCCGCAGCTTTAACTCGCAGAGATTTATAGAGTTGCTGCATACGTATTCGAGGTAGGAATTGGGAGTTAGGGGTTGGAGGAGATGGGAAGTGGATGGGATGATGGAACGATGACAGAAATGAAACCGATTCAGGTAATTGGCGGCGGGCTGGCTGGAACTGAAGCAGCCTGGCAAATTGCTCAGGCAGGAGTACCAGTGGTTTTGCATGAAATGCGGCCGCTGCGGCTCAGTCCAGCTCACCACAGCGAGCATCTAGCAGAACTGGTGTGCAGCAATTCATTTGGGGCACAGGCGAGCGATCGCGCCTCCGGTCTTTTGCACGAAGAGTTGCGTCGCCTCGGCTCTATCGTAATTGGCAAAGCAGACGAACACGCTGTGCCTGCGGGTGGCGCATTAGCAGTCGATCGGGCTGTGTTTAGCAGTAATCTGACCGAAGTGCTAGCTCAACATCCGCTGATTGAACTGCGGCGATCGGAAGTGAGCCAGATTCCCACCGATGGGATCGTCGTACTCACGACCGGGCCGCTCACCAGTCCGGCTCTGACGGATGACCTGCATCGTTTTACTAGTCTGGAATACATGAGCTTCTTTGATGCAGCCAGTCCTATTGTCGTAGGCGAATCGATCAATATGGAGGTTGCCTTCCTCGCCTCCCGCTATGACCGGGGCGAAGCAGCATACCTGAATTGCCCTATGAATCGGGAGCAGTATCTTCACTTTTGGCAAGAACTCTGCGCGGCAGAACAGGCAGAATTGAAAGATTTTGAACGCGAGACGGCAAAGTTTTTTGAGGCTTGTTTGCCTATCGAGGAAATGGCGCGGCGAGGTGAAGACACCATGCGCTACGGTCCGCTTAAGCCTGTGGGTTTATTTGATGCGCGCAAAGGCGATTTTCGTGATCCTGAGCGGAAGGGCGATCGCCCCTATGCTGTCGTTCAGTTGCGTCAGGAAGACAAAGCCGGACAGCTTTGGAATATGGTTGGCTTCCAGACCAACTTGCGCTGGGGAGAACAAAAGCGAGTGTTTCGGCTAATTCCTGGACTTGAGGAAGCCGAGTTTGTCCGCATGGGCGTGATGCACCGAAATACTTTTATCAATGCACCAGAATTGCTGCACCCATCGCTTCAATTCAAAACTCGCTCAACGCTGCTTGCCGCTGGACAACTAGTTGGAACTGAAGGTTACACTGCCGCTACAGCAGGCGGTTGGCTAGCTGGAACCAATGCGGCCCGAATTGCCCTCGGTCGAGATCCGCTGGTGTTACCCGAAACAACCATGATGGGTGCGCTGTTTGACTTCATCAGTTCTGCCTCACCCAAACACTTCCAGCCAATGCCGCCCAACTTCGGCATCTTACCAGAACTGCCCCAGCGAATTCGCAACAAGCGCGAACGGTATGGTGTATATCGCGATCGCGCCTTCTCAGACCTCTCAACCTGGAGTCGCCAGCATTCCATTTCCCTCTATGCCGCAGATTTGCAAAGAGCTTGAGAACAAATGGCAATGATCGAAGCTTGAGATCGAAGGTTATTAAGTCAATATCATTACCATTTGCACAAAGAAAGCTTTTTAATTGTTGGGCAATTGCTCAATTACTTGAACATAGGCTGAATATTGACCAGGTACATTTTGAACTTCGGTGATCGTCAGTAAACCTTGCCAATTCCGTCCTTGCTCATCTTCAAAATTCCAAAGGCTCCATTCCAAAAGCTCTCCTTCACCGCTATCAATCTGCGTCCAATTAGTTTGTTGAAACTGGCGATTGTAATGATCAATTAGTGCTTTAGCATCTAAATCACTTTCAATTTCAACGTCCGAGCGAAAACCATCATTACTACCAGAGCCAATAAAAGCATCAGCAGGCGGCGGCAGATTTGGCAACGGTGAATCTATGCCGCTTTGAGAACATATAGAAACAGGTGAATCTTGAAGTCCAGAATTGAAGCTTTCTAAGAGTTCTACTTCTACTAGCGTCTGAGAATTACCTTGAGGCTGAGTTGAAGTAAGTGAAATAAGCAACAAAGAAGACTCAGAGGGAGAGCAATAGCTGGCATATTTGAACATCTCATCGCCAGTATCTTCACTAGGTTCTACAGCAAGAAAACCTTGATTTGTAGAGTTAGAATCTAGATACTGCCAATTTGCATCAAGCAATTGCTGTTGATAAGAAGAAAAAACCTCTTCTAGCGATTGAGCTACTTTGAGTAGGATTCGTGCAGAGCTATCGCTATTTCTTAGAATAGAGCCAACAGTTTCTGCTCCTTCTGGTAAAGGAAGATCTTCTGGCAATGAATTGGCAAGTTGACCCGGAAGAATTTGAGTGTCTTGGTTAGACCCAGTTAAAAATCTAACCATTTCCTGAAGCAAAGAGACTTCGCTTTCGGGAATCGGTTGGGCTGAGACTGTCCCCCAGGATAAAGCGAAGCTAGCTGCAACTAGCGCGGGTAAAAGCCGGAAGTAAACCATAGATACCTCTCAAATCTTGAATCGCCGACTGACGATCGCCCGTACTAGCTCTAACAATTGCACTTCAGCCTACAACCTCCCTCACCCAGTTGTGTGAACTCATGGGAAGAAAGTCCTACCTATGCACAGTCATTCCCTAGCTCCTACCTCCCCCAATCACAAACGGCTCAACCTCACTGTTTTGCCACTCCTGTTCAGAGTATTCGCAGATAAACGGACGCACCGTAAACTTAGGGGGATCGCCACTCACGTCAATTCGCAGAAATGAGTAAGGTCGCCTCTTCTTTGAGCCGCGCCCTGTGCGACCAATGAATAGGTGCGATCGCGCCACAGAACGGCTCTTACCTTCTAGATCGCTCTCCGACAACCCAGCCCCTTCTTCCCGCTGCCGCCGCAAACTGTAGCCACTGCCGCCACAAACAATCCAGTCCATGTGAGAGTCGGCATGTCCAGTTTCTCCAGTGCGAAGATATTCCAGACAATGGGCATGACCGTTTAGCACCAGCTCAACCAGTGGACGACCCTGTGTAAAATCTCCCACCTCAGCCGCAACTGCATCAAGCACCCAGCGTAAGTTATTGCGAATAGCCAGCGTTTGCGCCTGCTGCCATTTGGTCGCCTCTGTCACATAGGGCGGGTGATGAAAATAAACCACTCTTCCCCGAACCGATGAATCTTGCCACGATGTAATTAGCCGTTCGCGCAACCACTCAAGCTGCTCATAATCTGTGACCGATAGCTTATCTGCGGTCAACTGCTTCTCAATGTCTAGCTTGACTTCGTCGATTTGCTCTAGTTTGGTGCGTAAGTCGTCGAGCCGTTCTGCTTGCTCAGGCACATTGGGGTCTAGCGTTTCACAAGTTTTGAGAATATCTTGCTTCTGTTGCTCCAGTTCTGTACGTCGGTTTTCTAGCAGCAACCGATAGGCTCTTCCTTCACGAGTGTCAGGCAATGGGGGCGGATCATTGAAGGTGTTAGAGTCCAACGCAAAGAAGTCGATCCCACCGCAGCGAAAAGTGTAATAGCGATTGGGCAACCGGGTAAATTGACCCGGTTGGTAGAGCAGACAAAGACCTGTCTCGGTTTTTGCAGTGTAATGGCGATCGAGGTGTGCCTCCATTGCCTTTGGATTAAGTGCCTTAAGGTAGTCTAAAAATGCAGCGGCATAGGTGTCACCTTGATCCGAGCCAAACCAGCCCATATCAAAATCGGTTTTGAGCTGGAGCTGACGGCGAAAAGATTGGGTAACTCCTGTCATTAGCCCATACATTAATGGCAAATCGTAGTAGTCGTGATTTCCCGGAACGGGCAGCATGGGTGATTGAAATACCATTTTGTTGTATTCAATCTGGCGAGGCTTTTCACCGCCTACCAAAAATTTGCGGTAAGGCTTAATAAAGTTGTCGTGGTAGTACTCTCTAGAACCCACCAGGTAAACGACATCCCCCGTGTGAATTGTGAAACGACAATCCGCTAGATGGGCTGTCATTTGTTCAGCAATCTGACGCTGGGGATTGTGCTTTCGATGGGCACTGGAGCCACTGTCGCCAATGACGAGAAAGGAAAAGTCTGGCTCATTTGCCCAGTCTTCTGAGAAGACCATTCGTGTCTGGTCAATGCCTCGCTGCATGATTTGGGGCGATCGCCACCTGACCCGCTGCTTCATCTTGCGAATCTTCGTGGAGATGGGCGGATCAGTCACAAATCTCATGATGTTCCTATGGGTTGCTGCCCCTAAAATTTTGCTTAAACACGCTTAAACTAACTCGTTTAAGCCGAGCAAACATCACATTCTAGAGAGATTCCACAGAGCACTAACCCTTGGCACTTTAAGGCTGATACTTTGCTATCCAGGCATCGTATTTGCCTTTGTTGCTGTCTGCCCCCGCTAAATCTCCAAAAGTTTGTCCAGAAATATAGACATTATCAGATGAATCAACTGTGATGCCAAACGCTTCATCATCTTGGGCGGTGCCAATCCGCTGCTGCAAGAGCAATCGGCCAGTGCTGTCATACTTTGCCACAAGTGCGTGAGAATCTGACCCACCGGATGTTCTAAATGTCTCACCTGCTAGATAAACGTCGCCCAGGCTATCGACTGCGACTCCCTGAGATTGGTCATTCCCAGTGGTGCCAAACTGCTTTGTCCATTGGAATGCGCCGTTACTGTTGTATTTTGCGACAAAGGCATCTGCACCACCCGTACTGGTGTTAGTAGGCAAACTGCCGGATGGAAGGACGCCAGCCGTTTCGCCCGTAATATAGACGTTGCCTGTGCGATCGATCGTGATTCCTCGTGAATAATCGTCGCTGTTGGTTCTCAAGGTGTTAAACCAGAGTCTTCTCCCTGTGCTGTCGTATTTAGCAACAAAAGCATCTTCTCCAGTAAGAGCCGTATCCAGGTTATTAAAATTCAGATTGTTGGGATCTAGATTGGACGTGTCAATAGAAGCATTGGTAATTCCAGTGACGTAGATGTTGCCCGTTTGATCAACCGTGATACCCGAAACTACGCCGCTGTTGGTGATGTTGTTAATGTCGGCTGAAGGTGCCCAGTTTTGGGCGTTGCCATTTGCGTCATATTTGACGACAAAAGCGCCAAGATTTGCAGAGAACCCGATGTTGACGAAACCACCTGCTAAATAGGCATTATCAGCTCTATCTAGAGCAATTCCAGAGGCAGCAGCAATGTTTCCTCGCGCGAACTCGCGTTGCCAGGCTTGGCTGCCGTCGGTGTTGTACCTGGCAATATAAGCTTTACCTGAACCGAGGAATAGTCTAGATAATGATGGCGCTTCAAGATCAACAGCACCCGCTACATAAGCACTGCCAGTCCGACCGATCGCCACTCCTGATAAAACGTCTGACTCGTCCGTGCCAATTTGTCGAGTCCACTGTAAAGTCCCGCTGCTGTCATATCGGCTAACATAGCCATCTTGTTTGCCTGCATTGTTGCTACCCGATTGCAGTGAACCCTCTGTGCTGCCGACCTGGTAAACGCTATTGCCATTCGCCGCTACATCGTAAGAATAGTCATTCGAGTTGACGTTTGCAGCACCTAATTGCTTGAGCCACTGTTGAGATAGCCGGGTTGAGGAAGATCTTGGGATTGCTGACGTTCTCAGAGTGTATTGAGAATTGACAACCTTTGTGTCCGCGAAAACACGAATTTGATACGTTCCTGGGTTGAGAATCTCGCGGATGGATTCTGCGGTGGTACCTCGTTGTCTTGACGTTTTGAGCGTTGTACCAGTGCGATCGCGCAGTTGCAGAGTGGCATTACCCGTCAGACCTGTTAGCGTCAAACTCACTTCCTTGCGCTGATTCAGCCTAAAGCTGTAGAAGTCATTGTCAGCACCATTCACATAGTCACGATAGCGGGTGGCAGCCCTGCCCAGGGTAATGTTGCGAGCCCGAGCAGGCGTGTCTCCAGCCGCATCGAGATTTGCGGACATGTCTAGCGCGTATCGGGTGTTGCCACTTTGCTGGTAAACCCGAACAAAATAAGTTCCTGCTGCCACATTAAAGCTGACAGCCTCGTTGTTGGTACCTCTCAACCGGGATGCTTTGAGAATTCTGCCTGCTGAATTGCGTAGCTCTAGGTTGGCATTAGCCGTTAAGCCAGACAGCTTTAGGTCAAGGCTACTTTTACCAGACAGCTTGACCCGGTAGAAGTCATTCGGGTCTGATCTGCCGACAAGGTCTGACATGCGAACTCTGCTAGGGGTTAGCTTGACGTTTCTTGCTTGCTGTTGTGTATTTCCACCCAGATCCCTCACAACTTTTTCCCTCCACCCGGTCAATTTCACTACAGATTGACCGATATGCTGGGGCGATCGCAAGCTCCACTCAGTAGCTTCACGTAAAGTTTATAAGAATAAGAAACCTCGGAGAAGGAAAAAGCGTCAGTTAACTCTCACAGTCTTTCAACCAGCGTTTAGCTATGTGCCATTGGGGTAGTGCGAAAAGTTACATTCACTCCTTCATTAGACTGCTCAAGTACCAGTAGAGGAGTAGGCTTTGCTTTTTGATCCCAATGCATATAGGCAATACGTCCTTGAATCGTCGGTTGCCAGGTATCGCGATCGGCATTTGGACTCATGTAGGTCTGCATACACTCAATGATTTGATTGATCGTGACGGATGTCGGCTGAGTCGGCAACTTCATCAGCTTTACCTGTACCCGAAACAGAACCCGCTTGCCGCCTCTAGGTGAGTCGGTAAGGTCATACTCAATATCAAAAATTTCATCGATCTGCCGTCCTGTGCTGGCAATTCCCAAAAGTCCCTGACTGGCTTGAGTTGGACGAAGCGCAATACTGATTTTCTCTTTTACCTTAATTTTGATTTGATTCAAAATAGCAAAGTGAAATTTCTCCTCCTCCATTCGCATCCGCAAGTAATCCAGGTTAAATTCTCGTGAATGGATTAGATCGGGGTTTTTCTCCATTTTGCTAATTGTTTGAAGTGCAAGCTTGAGTTTCTTATGTAACTCCTGGTTCTTGTATTCCTCAAATCGTTTTTGCTTGGAGAGGCGATGAATTTTGACCTTGGTAAATATAGCTAGACCCGCTAGTATCAAAAAGAGTGTGCCGGATGCGGACATCCACACTTGATCGGCACGAAATCCTCCAGCCTGCGTAGCCGCCGAAGCTTGAGCCAATCTGGGTTCTACTAAAACCAGGTGAGTTGACATAGCTGTTTTCTAGGATAAAAAGAAGTGGGTGATTTTTTATTAGGATGCCCCCCATACAGTAAATTTCATCACTTGTTGAGCTAATGCAACAACGGATGAAAAGTAATACGTCAAGCTGATTTACGGTTTGGCAAATGGCTTTGGCTCGAAGCCATGAAGCATTCTTCAAGCAATTCACTCTCACTCCGGACAAGAGAATTGAAGATTCTAAACTCTGTAGCAACTCCGGCAAGGATAGCGTTCAACGTGAGGGCGATCGCCCAGGTATATCTGGTTGTCAATAAGTTTTGAGGGGAAAGCTAACCTCTAGAATGAGGAGATAGTGGAATGCTTGTATTTTTTATTCATGGCGTTGCAACACGAGATGTTAAATATGCAGATCCACTAAAGCGGTCAATCCAAGAAAGTTGTGCTCAATTGGGCAAGGCTCTACCTCACTTTTATTCTTGCTTTTGGGGAAATGCCTTAAACGACGTTAGTAGGATGTGGAACCTGATTCATCAGGATTTGCAGAACTATAAGAAAAAACATCCTCAGTCTGACATTCAAGACATATTTCGCTATCAGACATTTAGAGAAGGATTTCTTTCCGAATTTGTAGGTGATATGTTTACCTACTTAAACCCAAAGCGTGGTGTAGAAATTAGAAAGGCGATCGCCCAACAGCTATTGGCATTCATCAAAGACCACCCTGAAGAAACCGAATTGCATATTGTCTCGCATTCTTTAGGAACAGTAATCTTGTGGGATATTCTCTTTTCTGAGAAATTTCACCCCAAAGATCCAGCTTTTTACATTCGGTCGGTTATTAATGGTTTGGAGGGCGATCGCTCAGCTAGAAAACTTCAATTAAAGAGCATTACAACGATGGGATCTCCCATCCTTTTCTTTAATACTATGCTCGGTATCAGTCCAGAGAGAGTAAAAGAATTCACTTTAACGTATAAAAATGACTCTTTAAGGTGGCTCAATGTTATCCATTCTTCTGACGTGATTGCCTATCCTCTAGGGGCAGGATTGGCGATCGACGAAACCTATCATCTAAGCCATGAAGATGTTTATGTTTCTACCGATGCTAATTTTGCAGAGAAAGCTGCCCGTTCAATTGGACAGATGGAAGCAGCAATGGCATTAGGAGCAGGGGAAGCCCATGTCAGCTATTGGAACTGTGGTAAAACATCTAGCTCGATTGTATGCAACATCTTGGATATAAAAGAAGCTAACCTATCCGGTAATACCTCGATACAAAGCGTGATTGCTCTATTAGAAAACGTATCTGGCATGACATGCGATCAAATGAGATTGCACGTTAACGACAACCCAGCAAATTCGTTGAGCTTTAAAGATGGTAGTGGCAGACTACATCATGTGATCAATGTAGCCAGAATCCATCATGTTTATATCTTTGATCACAACAACCTATGCCAGTTTTCAGGCTACGTAGGTTGGGTTCATACCGATAGTTTTCTGCAAGCTCTACTGCTTCTAGAAAAAACTTTCTGCTGCTCTTCAGCTTCCTAATGTCTGCCCTATTTTGCCAGTTCACCGACTATCTCTCAATTGGAGGTTCTATTCTAACCACTCGTCAGTTGCCTCATTTTTAGTATTAGTGTTTCGCTCTGGAGTTTCCCGTTTAAATTCCATGTGAATTGAGCGGCTTTGCTCTCCGTCAACGGCAACAGCAATGATGGGATAGTTGATAATGCCGTCCTGGAAGGACATTTGAAAGCGGAAGGTGCCGTCTGGGTTGAGTTGAATTGGCTGTCCGTCAATCGTAACCGTTGCATCAGGTTCGGTAGCTCCGTAGACAATCAGTTCGGCATCGGCGACGAGCCAAAACTTACGCGGACGGATTGGCGGAATCGAGGCAGGAAAGCCAGCACCCGACATGCCAATGCCCGACATACCAATGCCCGATGGAGTTGGCATGGACCAAAGTGCTGCACCTGACGGGAAGACGTAGGAACTGATTGCTTGCTGAGGCACTTGTTGCATAGAGCCAAACAGGGAACCTGCAACTCGCATTGATTCTGCTGATTGTGCCAGTCCAAAGAGGGTGTTGTAAGGGGTAGATTTGCCTGTGGCTTCTTCTTGTTTGGTAGGAGGAGTAAGCGTCAGGAAGGTTTTATCGCGCAGATCTTCATCCCAGGAAATGGTAAGAAATTGGTCTTCAAACCAGTCGGAAGGATAAACAGGAGGAATGCGGGTTGGGGCAGAACGGGCTAGCATGAGCCAACCGCTGTTGTTTGTAATGTAGCCGATTTCAACAATGTAGTCGCGATCGCTCACTGGAATTGGCAAATACCAATCTCGCGCCATTTCTTCACAGCTAAATTGCTGGAGGCTATGCGGATTTTGATGATTTAGGTCAAGATCTGTCACGTCATATAGCCGCAGTGCCAGGTAAGAGCCACCTTGCTGACGCAACTCTTCTTTATGTCCAATGGGAATGTCCCAGTAAGCATAAGCCCACTGCGGGTCACGCGGCATCAAAACGATCCGGCTTTCGCCGTAACCTTCGGGCAAATCGTCCAGGTCTTCATCGACGGCTGCTAGGAATTCAACTTCATCCGTTTGACCCACGTCAAATTTGGCAGCTTCTATATCGGACTGTATTTTGTCAGCCTGAATTCTGTCGTTAGGCATGGCAGACCAGGCGGCTGTACCTGCTGCTAAAACTGCGCCGCCA
The DNA here is from genome assembly GCF_014695875.1 of Leptolyngbya sp. FACHB-541. Lineage (NCBI taxonomy): Bacteria > Bacillati > Cyanobacteriota > Cyanophyceae > Leptolyngbyales > Leptolyngbyaceae > Leptolyngbya > Leptolyngbya sp. FACHB-541. The sequence continues at coordinate 86,868 of NZ_JACJPC010000148.1, forward strand.
ATTTGAGTTCTAATCTCGGAAATGTCTTCAGCGGGAATATCCTCAGCAGGAGCATTTTCAGCAGGAGCATTTTCAGCAGGAGCATTTTCAGCGGGAACATCCGCAATTGAGTCTTCTGGTGTGGTGCTGGCTGCGGGACTTTCTACGAGGGGAGGCATTTCAGCTAGATTGCTTGAATCTGCTTCTGCGAGTGAAGGTACGCTTTCCAAGGAAGAATCAGTCTGGGCTGGGCTGGACAGTGCAGCAGTGTTAAGGCTCGCGATCAGGGCGTTGCGGCTAGCTTGTGCTTCTGCGTAGGTCGGTTCGATTTCGAGGGCTTGGCTAAAACTGACGATCGCCTCTTCTGCTCGTCCCAAGTTTGCCAGCGCATTGCCTTTGCCTGCCCAGGTCGCAGCTAAGGCAGTTCCAATAGCAGAATTGGTTGAGGCTGCGCTGAGTTCAATTGCTCGATCAAAGCTAGCGATCGCTTCCTCTGGTCGATCGACACTGAGCAACGCATCGCCTTTGCTAGACCAGGCTGCAAAGAAATCAGGTTTAACTGCTATGGCTCGGTCAAAGCTGGTGATCGCCTCTTCGTAAAGACCCGATTCAGCCAGCACCATGCCTCGATTGTAAAGGGCCTGATATTCAGGAATTGCGTTAGAGCGATCGCTTGACAACGAGGAGCGGGCGGCAGCAGCGGCACCACCCACCAAGGTAGATCTGACGGGGGCAGCGTTGGTAGCTGGACTCGGCGCTGTAGCACCTGCCCTAGATGCAGAATGTGTAGATTCCGTGGAGGGGGTGGAGGCTGCTACGCCACTGGTTACGGCACGAGAAGCTCGTGGAGCAGCAGATACGGGTGGAACTGAAGCAGCTTGGCTTGACTCAACTCTGTTAGATTCAGCCCGTTTTCTGAGGAGCCACCACAGTAAGCCTAACAGCGCCAGCGGCAGCAGCCACCACAGCCAACCTGGAATGCCCGCGTCTGCGTTGTTTGCGGCATCTGCACTGTTTGCACTTGCGATCGCCGTCTCTTGTGCAACCAGGTTTTCTCCTAAGCCTGAGACTAGTTGAAAACCGTCTGTCGTGTTATTAGTCACAGTTGTCCTGATGAGAACCGAAGATCGCAGCGAGGCAGAACTGTCAGCCCTAGAATCCTGAGCCATTGACCCACCTGGCATAGACAAAAAAGGTGAGGCTGCCAGCGCGCTAGAAATAGGAGCAATGGCAACCAGAAGCGCCAGGGTAGCTACCGAAGTATCTTTTGTTTTAAGCATAGTGAGAATGGCGAGGGAGAATAGCAGGCTGACCAGCCTCAACGAAATAAATTTTTGTAAAAGATGGGCTGATTATACCGCTTTGGCTTGAAGGGGAAACGTTTTTTAATCTACCTGTGACACAGCGATCGCCTACCTTACAGCAACAGCCTCAGCAATAAATCGAAAAAACATTCAATTTGGCTAATTTTGTCAGATCAACCCGATTCTTGCAGACTACGGAGAAAAAATTAGACCATGCAGGATGCTTAATTTACTCGACTGAGCCGCTGATAAATAGCGGTGAGGGCATGGCGATCGCCCACGTTTCCAGGAAACAGTACCACAGCCAGGCTGGGAAATTGGGGATGGTCATTTGGAGTACGCACAATCGAGCATCCTGGCAAAATTTGCCCTAGCAGCCGCGCCGAAGTCAGCGCTAACCCGCTACTCAAGACATCATTAGAAGTAATGCCGCCTTTACTAATGAGGAAACCAATATTAGAAGGCAATCCGCGCACCATGTCCATCAGCAATGCTGAAACAATCACCCCAAAATTGAGCCGCGTCTGCACGTCCTCAAACGGCAGCTCTTGACGGCTCGTATAGATTGCAGGCGTTTTGCCCTCTTGATGAATGGCATGAACCTGCTGAAGCACCTGTTCTAGCAAGGCATTGCGCTGGGCAGCAGATTCTTCTAGCAATTGCTCAACTTTGACCTCAACGCCAACTACACCGGGAGCCTGAAGCAAATCTTCTAGCTGCTCAGTTGTTTTCTTAACGTGAGAGCCGACTAACACCACACCAGGCTTGCCGTTGCGCGTGTAGGTTGCCATGTCTTCGGGCGCAACAGGTTGCGGGGGCAGATCCGCTAAAGCGGTCAGCAAGCTAGCCGCGCTGCGAAACAAAAAACGCTTGCCCTGGGAAGCCGCAGCCAGCACATCCGCAGCAAAGCGATCGAGGTCTGCCTGGGTTTCGGCGTCAACCGCTGCACACTGGTTATTGCTCAAGTGCAGCAGGCGATCGAGACTTCCCGCTCGAATATCTGCTAGCAAAAATCGCTCAACCGATGTGGATGCAATTCGCCCTTTGGTTTTTTCTTCAACGTAATCAGGTAGGTAGCTGTAGCTGTAGCTAAAGACTGAATCACGGGCAAATTCCGTTTCATGTACCGGAGTTGGAACCCCGTCAATTATTAGATAGTGAATGCTGTCGCGGGTGATGCGTCCACCTTCAAAAAAAGCGGGGGTGAGGAAATGAGCATCAAACGGACCTAGCTCCTGGGCGATCGCATCTGTCTCAACGGGATAGTGTCCTCGCAACGTCGAGTCAGACCGACTGACGATCAGAAACTCCTGGATATTTTCAGCCGCGATCGCCTGCTTGAGATTCTGGCAAACCTCTCGCGTCACAGCATTCGCTCGTGCCGGAGTCATTGCCCTTGTGTTGGTTAGCACAAAAAAGATCGGCGACTCATCGGCTAAACCTAACCGCAGCGTATCAACGTCCCACCGAGTCAACAGCAGACAGCTATGCACCGTCTGGGAGCCCGTTGGGTCATCATCAAGCACGATAATCTTTGGTTTGGTAGACATAAGCTCGATTGCATCGCGTCGTTCATTAATGCCGACCCTGGTTTAGTGCCGACTCTGTAATTTTCTCATCTCGTCTTGCACACTTAACCCTATCTGCAAAGCTTCGTCCAAAAGTCGTCCATGCTCACTTGCCTGATCACTTACCTGAAGCGCCCGCAACGCCATCAGATTGTCAGCAAAAAGTTCTGGATTGCGATCGATAAACCGTTTGTTTTCCCGCAAGATGCGCTCTGTCTTGAGGGCACGGACCAGGTTGGCTCTAGTTAGCTTGAGTGCCTCAACTACCCGATGGCGGTTGCTCAAGCGCACTCGCAGATTTCCGGCAGCTTCAATCTGATCATTAATGTCAATTGCCCGAATCATCGCGTTGTGGCGATCGACCTCATCCAGCAAGCCCACTAACGGCGAGGTTGTACTTCTTTTAACTCGAATGAACTGAATGATAGCTGCGACCACAAGTGCGATTGTCGCCGCTGAGCCGAAAATCATGTATTCATACCGCAAGGGCTGAAGCTGCGGTGAAAACTGGTTAAAGGCAAGGGCAAAGGGAATGAACCCCAGCAGTGTCATCAGCGAGATTTCTAAAGTTTGGCGAACCAGAAAGTGCGATCGCTTGTGAGAATCCCGCATCACCGACCGCCGAAATACCTGACTGGTATCCACACCGCTCAGCTTTCGTAGCTCTCCCCTGGTAATTTCTAAACCCTGCAAATCCGGTCGCATCATGATGAATCCGTCAGGTCAGACTGGGCAAGTCAGGTGATGAAGGTCTTGATTGTACTAGGTTAATCGCAAACTGACTGAAGTGGAGTGCGATCTCCCCTCAATTTAACTTTTCTGCTGATTAGAAAGTCTGGTTTGATAGTCAGGAGCCAACGATTGCTTTTGCTTTTTGCACAATTCTCAACAGCATTTCTTCATAGAATGAATTGGAAGGTGCTTCAAGCTTTTCAAAAGCCCGATTGTAGGCATCAATGCAAAGATTCATTCGTGCTCTAAATTCATCAACCGTCATCACGTCGATATATCTGAAAAGTGCATCCGAGCTGCCAAAGTCGCAGTAGTCTAAAAAACTCTTCTGCGGAAAATCTTCATAGATCTTGTTACCTTCTCCATAGTAAATGGGAAGGCATCCGTGCTGAATACTATCCCAAATTTTCTCAGTGCAGTAATAAGCTATATTTGTGTTTTCAAAACATAAATTGAAGTGATAGTTTTGCAAAATTTTTGCTTTTCTTGATTCCCAACCTTCTCCCCTCGAATCTTCTAATGAAACACCTCTTGGCCAACCTCTACCATAAACATCAACTTTCCCTGACTTGTATCCTTGTAGAGCGATACGGGTTCTGAGATAGCACAAATCTAACTCCTCTCCGTTTCGCTTCAGGCTCCATCGGCGGCAATTGTTGCGGTAAAACATCAGAGCCACAACCTTTTTATGCTCAAAGTTAGGAAAACTACTTTCGTCAAGCGGCTTTAGTAGGCGATCGATTGTTTGAATGCCGTTGCTGTTGACGGTGTAGTAGTTGTTGAGATAAATGTCTCCGGTATAAACATTCATAATATGAATGTCTGGTAGGCTAAACCACTTTGCCGTGTCTGTAAAATGAGTATTCCAGCGAGGTTCATGCGACCAAACTAAATATTTCTTCTTTGCTCCATATTTCAATTGAAAAGGAATTAGATTTTTACATCTCTGGGCAACGAATAAGTCACAATCAGCTTCATCTTCGGTGATAACAATGCCCTTTTCTGCTAAAAAATTGAATCCTTTTGATTTAATGAAGGGGGTATAGAGCAGTGCATCTGCTTTGAAAATTTTGATCATGATTCCAATTTCCCACTCCACTGCATCAGCTCTATTCAACGGCAGAGATTGAGCAGAAGACAGACACTTTTGCAGAAACAAACTGAATAGGCGTTTCCCCTAGAACGAAGGGCTTAAGCCCCTTGCTAGTGCGATTCTCTTAGTTTTGCGGCTGCACAGTGAGTGAATCTTCTCTCTGCCTGTCTCTTAATTCAACACAGGTGAAACGAGTTGCTCCGACAAACCGGAAGCAGTTAAGTCGAAAATTGAATCTACCAGGTTACATGAATCTACAGATTTCGTCAGCCATCTGAGTGCTCGCGCTGTCAGCCGTGATGATTTCGATCTGCTCGGCACTGGTAGCTCCTAACCCTAGATTGGCAGCGCGACGAATTTGTTCCAAGTCCCAGATGGAGCTGTTCGAGACGGAGTTGGTGGTGCCAAGCGATCGCAAAATGGCAATGCCGACTGCATCTACAGCAAATCATCGATTCCCGCTAATGCCGATGAAATTAACCTGAGTTTGGGAAGAGTTAGTTCGTTCAAGGAGAGGGTCGGAAATATTCGTCCCAGTCATCGTTTCGCGAATCGTCTTCCTCTTCCTCACGGAAATCTTTTGGATTGTCCTGGTCGAGAAAGTCCATTAGCTCATCCCAGTCAGACTCGTCTTCAGTTGATGCAGGTCTAACACCATATTCGCCAACAGCAACTTCGACAGGAGCAGCAGGTTCAACATTGGCTTCGGAAGTCCGTGGCAGTCGAAGGGGAATCCGTGGCGGTTCTTGGGATGATTCGGTTGGGGGCTTGGTAACTTGTTCAGTTGTGCGATTGCTAGACGGTTCAAATCGCGATCGCAGCAGCAGCTTCTCAATCGGATCTATTCCAGTTGGCTTCTCACTTGGAGCGATTGGAGTCACATCTGGGGCGATCGAAGGAGTGTCTATGGGTGCCGTATCTATCGGTGCAACAGGTGGCAAAACGGTAGGCTGAATCGGCAGGGAATTCTGTGCTTCTGTTCTGGCAGTCCGCTCAGCTAAGGCAACGCTCTGACGAAACAGGCGAACCATTTGCAGCAGATTAGCTAGATGTTCAGGCGGAATTTGCTCAATTTCTTGAATGAAGGGGCGGAGTACAGCGGAGTTGCGATCGCCCCCGATTTCTCTAGCACCTCGTCCTGATGCGTCGAGAAGATCATCTTCAAAATCGTCGTCTTCAAAATCGTCGTCGAAGTCATCGTTGAAGTTGTTGAAGTTGCGATCGCTCATACATTCCTCTCGTCAGCTTCATTCCTATTACCCACCATCCCCAGTCTAGATCAGAGACGAAGAGCCATCCGAAAATCAATTTTTGACCAATCATCGCCACTAACAGTTAAGATTTTAGATTGAACGATCAAATCTATTCGAACCTCCAGATGGCAGAAACCCTCCTATTCAACGCCTTACGTGAAGCGATCGACGAAGAGATGGCAAGAGATTCCTCCGTCTTTGTTTTGGGCGAAGACGTAGGACACTATGGCGGTTCTTATAAGGTCACCAGAGACCTTCACAAGAAATATGGCGATCTGCGCGTCCTCGATACGCCGATCGCTGAAAACAGCTTCACGGGCATGGCAGTTGGAGCCGCAATGACAGGTTTGCGCCCGATCATTGAAGGCATGAACATGGGCTTCTTGCTGCTGGCGTTCAACCAAATTGCTAACAATGCTGGAATGCTGCGCTACACCTCCGGCGGCAATTTCAAAACCCCGATGGTAATTCGCGGGCCGGGTGGCGTAGGACGACAGCTTGGAGCAGAACATTCCCAGCGGCTAGAAGCCTATTTTCAAGGCGTTCCTGGCTTAAAGTTGGTGGCTTGCTCCACCCCCTACAACGCAAAAGGCTTGCTCAAGTCCGCCATTCGGAATGACAATCCTGTGCTGTTTTTTGAGCATGTGCTGCTCTACAACCTGAAGGAAGACCTGCCCGAAGAAGAATATCTGCTGCCGTTGGACAAAGCCGAAGTGGTGCGGCAAGGCGAAGATGTAACCATTCTCACCTATTCTCGGATGCGTCATCACGTCATGAATGCGGTGAAAACGCTGACTAAAGAAGGATTTGATCCTGAAGTCATTGATCTGATTTCGCTAAAGCCGCTTGACTTTGAAACCATTGGAGCCTCGATCCGCAAAACTCATCGCGTGATCATTGTGGAGGAATGCATGAGGTCAGGTGGAATTGGGGCTGAACTGACGGCTTCAATCAACGATCGCCTCTTCGACGAACTGGATGCTCCGGTGATTCGTCTGGCTTCGCAGGACATTCCCACGCCCTACAACGGAACGCTGGAAAATCTGACCATTGTGCAGCCTCATCAAATTGTTGAAGCCGTGCAAAAGATTGTTGCCCTCAAGGTCTAGTTCCTTATCCCAATTTGGTGTTGCTGGATGTAGGGGCGTTTCGCGAAACGCCCCTACGAGATCTATCTATCACGTCAGTAAGACTCAAGTTTCTAGTTTTTCTTCGATACAAACTGGAGGAGGGGCGATCGCCTCTCTTCTCCCAAAGTGTCTCCAACTGTTCAAGCCGATATAAATTCTTTCCAGCAATTCCTCAACGCCAGATAGAGGTACTAAAGTCCAAGAACTCATAAGTTGGACATGTACTGTTCAACAGCTTGGTGTTTGGGAATGCTTCGTCCAGCCAGTTCTTTAGAAATCGTCTCCTCAGAAGAATTCGCAGCTTTGGGAGATTCTCAAATCACACCGAAGTTAGGGTTGGTCTGCATTACATCTTCCAATCAGGTTCGCTATCGGACGTTGACACGCAAACGCCTGTTGCTACTTTCAGAAGCTGAGCAGCAGAAGGCTTTGCGCGACCTGTATGCCGAAAATCTGCGGCGTTTAGGAGCTGCGTTAGAGTTTTGTGCGGCTGAGGAAATTTATCTGTATCGCGTTGCCTCCGGGCTATTTCCCTTTGCCGATGAGTCGTTAGGAGCAGCAATATTAACAGAGTTTAGTGACTCATTGCGGCAGGTGGGCGATCGCGCCCTTCAGCTTGGCATCCGTATCGTTATGCACCCCGAACAGTTTGTCGTACTCAATTCCGACAAACCAGAAGTAATTGCTAACAGCATCAAAATTCTCACTGCCTATGCCAGAACCTTTGACCTGATGGGCTTGCCGCGATCGTCTTGGTCATTGATGAATGTTCACGGGGGGAAGGGCGATCGGGCAGAACGGTTGATCAGCGTCATTCGAGATTTGCCCGAAGCGATTCGCAATCGTTTGACTCTGGAAAACGACGAGTATACCTATGGATCTGAGGAAATTCTGGCTATTTGTCAGGCGGCTGGAGTGCCAATGGTGTTTGACGCTCACCACCACATCATTCACGATCACCTGGACAGCTACGAACATCCCAGTGTTGCCGCCATGCTAGTAACCGCCCGTAGCACCTGGGATAGACCTGACTGGCAGCTTGTTCACATCTCAAATGGATGCGAATCATTCAACGATCCGCGCCACAGCGACATGATTACAGTTATGCCCAGCTCCTACCGCAATGCTCCCTGGATTGAGGTTGAAGCAAAACAGAAAGAAGTGGCGATCGCAAAACTCCGTCAGGATTGGCTACTTCAAACTACAAATCAACACAATTAGGGACTTGGATAGAAGAACTGAGAGAGAAGCGATCGCCCTACACAAGTTCACTCACTGCTTAACTACTTAATGAGTCAAACATTACAACAAACTTACTGTTGGGCATCTGTTGTTGCAAAAGCTGCAAATGTCCCTCCGCATCTGATCGCTTGTGAAATCGACCGACTACCACTCGCCGCAGATCAGGTAAAAGGCGCACGACAACCCAAGGAGTAATGTACTCCTGATACGTCATAATATTCCTATCTCCATTGCAATTGGGGTTTAGAGCCAGTGCTAAAAGGTTGGTCGCCGGATGCACTGGCTCTTGCTGTTTTAACCAGAATGATCTGAATTCAGATCGTCATACACGAAATGATCTGAATTCAGATCATTTACTCAACTAAATGCCTTTGACACAATCGGGGGCATGGGAAAAGCAGGTAAAGCTCTTAAGCAAGTTCTAGAGCAATATGAAATAACCCAAAACCAACTCGCTGTGGCAATGGGTATCTCACGGTCTAATATTCATCGCTGGGTGTATGAGGTTGGCGATCCAGCAGGGGATTCGATTATTGAAATTCGAAATGCATTGCAACAAATTGACCCAAACGCCGCAGAAACATTTACACAGCTCTACTAGGATGATGCAGTGGAAAAGGAATAGGGGAAAATGAGGGCAATCGCCACAAAAAACTTACGTCAGGAAGCAAGTTTCTCTTGAGTTTGACCAAGAACTGCATTGATATCAATTTGAACTTTTTCAAACTCTCTCTGCTGTTGCTCAATCCAACTTTTTTCGGCTAACCTTTGTTCTGGTGTTTCCTGTTGATAACGACTTTGTAGCTCAAGGAAGTTATTGTAAAAACAGAGCAACTGCTCCAGGCATTCTTCTACTAATCTCACTCTATCGTCAAAGATGGTTGTAACTTGCTTTTGTATTTTTCGGGAAATTTCGTCTTTATTTTGAGCAACATGTTTCCACTCAATATCTCCCCATCGATTCTGCAAATCTTTTATTGCCTGACTGAAAAGATCATGAAGTCCAAGAAGGGGAATGCCACCGAACAAACTTTTTGGATCTTTAAACTTTAGATTCTCTGCTTGAAAAATGTCTTTAATTTTAAATTCACTCTTCTTAGCTGTTTCGGTATCTAAGAGTTTAAGGCTTGAATCGAGGGCATTGAAGTTGATTATCGCTAAATCTTGAAAAATTAGTACAAGTCCCTCTCGAATGACTTGACTCATCTCATTAGACTGGGCGAGAAGTATAGGTCGTACATCCAATAAAAATCCCTTCTTATCATCCCAACCAATTCCATCCTTCATTCGTCCTTTTGAGTCAACGAAATATTTCTTCCTAAGTTCCTCAGCACGTTCATTCCAAGATTTTGTAAGCTTTCCGATTGCAGTAATCTTGTATGCAGTAGTCATGGTCTGAATTCTAACTTTGCAACCGCTAATTTCTCCTAGCTGCTGCCAAATTTCTAAACTCGAGGCTTCACGAATTCTTTGCTTACTCTGCCAAACTTCTTCACCAAGCGCTAAGTTATCAAAGCAAAGCTTAAGCGTTTCGTTGAGCTTGGTAGTAGATAACCTAAGTTCTGCAATACATGAGGCAGTAGATTCCTGCAAAACTGATGCAGTCTGTTTAATTTCTACAGACTCTAAAGAATTATATTGAGCATCTAATAGCTGTTCTGTAGATTGAGCAACTTTTTCAAAAGCCTGCAAATATTGATTCATCCGTGAAACCTCTGACGCTCTCAGCAAGTTAGGAGGGCTACGATGTACCTAGCTTTCCCCGTCAACTGTTAATTTACTCAAGTTCATGATAGACACTTTGTTCCCATCTGGAGCCGAAATGGAGTTTATGTTTCCTCCTGCAATCCAAGAAGGCATCCGTCAGGGCATATATAAGCAGGTTTTCCTAGATAATGGCACGCCCATTGGGATGGCAAGAAATCTAGAGGGGCGCTTTGTAAGTCATGCGATCGGTACTTTAGTCCGCCAGAAGCCTTTATTTGAAGCTGTTCTTGGTGATTTAGGAACATTAGCTGGAAGTCCTTCCAATCCTCTATCTCCTTTAATAGGAGGGATACAAATGTTTCAAGTACATAGAGGGTTTCAAAAGACTTATCAGAAACTTGATACAATTCAGCTTGGTTTACAATCCCTTCAAAATAGCGTGAGTGTTTTGCAAACGGCTACAGCCCTAATCGGTATTGGTACAGTAGCAGGAGTTGTTCTATCGGCTATAAACCTACATCAAACACTCAAATTAAGAGAAGACGTTAAGCAGTTACGAATAGAGATCAAAGATGGCTTCCTTGATCTTAAACAAGCCCTAAAAGGCGTAGAAGCGGAGATTCTTCAGCGAATAGATCAAGTCGCTCAAGATGTTGAGTTTAGGCATCACCGTACTATTATAGCTAGAGCCTATGGACGCTTTACAACCGCCTTAATCTACTTGAGAGATGCTTTAAAAGCCAACGATGTAAGCTTAAGAAATTCAGGAATCAATAATGCTCAAAAAATGCTATTTGATGCTCTAGCTGACTATGATGCTCCCCATTTATTAGAAGGAACTTGTCCTGCGGGTCAACTTCGTCGGCAGGAATGCGTTTGGGCAATCAATCAGGCAATCACGAAAACTTACGAACTGCAAGGTGAATATGGTATCGTTGGCGATCGCATTTCTGAGCTTCAAGAGAAGATTTGCCAAGACTCTCTCTATATAGTTAACAAATGTGGGTCTGAGGACGAGTTGGATTTCCTGTTTCCAGAAATAACTCGCATTCACAGTCACGATATGGCAATGTTGCAGTCCTGGAAAAACCATGCTGCTTGGATACAAGAATTGTCTCCAGCAGAAAAGGAACTTTTAGCAAATGCAGATTTAACCGATTCTGAAACTGACGCTGATATTGCTCAATCAAATATAACTACAGTCGAACCTCAAGAACAATTATTTTACGAAAGCCTGAAATCAAAATCACATTTTCTAGCTTTACGCGATCAGCTAAAACTGATTGTCCGTCCAACTCTGCGTCTAACTTACGAGGACTTCGTTAGTCAGCAAGCTCAGAAAACAAACTATAAAGCGCTTGCTCCTTCAACGTGGAAAGGAGTGCCAGATTTAGCAGTTGCCAATTTGTACTGGTATTTCAAAAACAATGAAGAAGGAGCAACAACATAGAAAACCTTCAAAAACTTCTCTCACATACTTTGTTCTACATCCCATTAAGTTGAAAAAGATCGCGAAGGATTAAGAATCATTGCACAAAAGTGGGGTGATTAAGTGGAGGCGATCGCCCTACTTCTTTTGTACCAACCTGCTCAGCGATCGCCCCCCACATTTCCATATCCTAAGAAATAAATAGCGATCGCTCATGCCTTGGATATCTCTGAGACAATCGTAAGCAATTCTCAAACTCAGAAGTATTGTCCAAAACCTTTGGACAAGCGACCCACAGCGAAACGGAGATCAGTTTATGAAATTGGCTTACTGGATGTATGCCGGCCCTGCGCACATTGGTACTCTCCGCGTCTCCAGTTCCTTTAAGAATGTCCACGCCATCATGCACGCTCCGATTGGCGATGACTATTTTAATGTGATGCGATCGATGTTAGAGCGCGATCGCAACTTTACGCCTGTCACCATTAGCTCCGTCGATCGCAATGTGTTGGCGCGAGGTTCTCAAGAAAAAGTGGTGAACAACATCACCCGCAAGGATGCCGAAGAAAAGCCTGACCTGATTGTGCTGACCCCGACCTGCACTTCCAGCATTCTGCAAGAGGATTTGCAAAACTTTGTCGATCGCGCCCAAATTGATGCGAAGGGCGACGTGATGCTGGCTGACGTAAATCACTATCGTGTGAATGAACTGCAAGCCGCCGATCGCACGCTTCAGCAAATTGTCCAGTTTTACATTGCCAAAGCGAAGAAACAGGGCAGCTTGCCCACAGGCAAAACCGAGAAACCTTCCGTTAATATCATCGGCATTACCTCCCTTGGCTTCCACAACCAGCACGACTGCACTGAACTAAAGCGGCTGATGGCAGATTTGGGAATTGAGGTGAACCAGGTAATTCCTGAGGGTGCATCGGTTCAAAATCTGAAGGATTTGCCCAAAGCCTGGTTCAATTTGGTGCCTTACCGTGAAGTTGGCTTGATGGCGGCGCAATATCTCCAGGAAGACTTTGGGATGCCCTTTGTAGACATTACGCCGATGGGCGTGGTGGAAACAGCCCGCTGCATTCGCAAAATTCAGCAAGTGCTGAATGAACAGGGCGCAGGGGTGGATTACGAAGACTTCATCAACGAGCAAACCCTGTATGTCTCACAAGCCGCCTGGTTTTCTCGCTCGATCGACTGCCAGAACCTGACGGGTAAGAAAGCAGTTGTGTTTGGCGACAATACTCACGCTGCTGCACTCACCAAAATCTTGTCCCGTGAGATGGGAATTCATGTGGTGTTGGCAGGGACTTACTGCAAGTATGACGAAGCCTGGTTCCGGGAGCAGGTGAGTGAGTACTGTGATGAGGTGATGATTAGTGATGACAATGGGGCAATCGGCGATGCGATCGCCCGCCTAGAACCCTCTGCCATCTTCGGTACCCAAATGGAACGACATGTGGGCAAGCGACTAGGCATTCCCTGTGGGGTAATTGCGGCTCCGATTCACATTCAAGATTTCCCTATTGGCTATAAGCCTTTTGTGGGTTATGAAGGGACCAATCAGATTGCTGACTTGGTCTACAACTCCTTCACGTTGGGGATGGAAGATCACTTGCTCGAGATCTTTGGCGGTCACGATACTAAGGAAGTGATCACTAAAGGTATCAGCGCTGATTCTGATCTGGGCTGGACAAAAGATGCACAGGCGGAGCTGAACAAAGTACCTGGCTTTGTGCGCGGTAAGGTGAAACGCAATACGGAAAAGTTTGCGCGCGATCGCAACTTAACCGAAATCAGCGTCGAAGTGATGTACGCCGCAAAAGAAGCGGTCGGTGCTTAAGTAAGTTGAGCAACGTGCATCCTATCCTTTAGGGGAAAGAAGTATGTAGATTGGGGTAGCCATTAGGCTGCCCTTTTTTGTATGGAGAGCTAAATAGCTAAAACCCAATGCCTAACTAGATGGCATTGGGTTTTGCACTTGCTCTATTTAACTTGTGCTGCACCAGGAGCCCAGAAGTCGTGCTCGTTAGGTACTATGCTTCCGTCTTGGCATCTGTGTTCAGGTTCAGTGCAGGTCTGCGCTCAGCAAAATATCTGAGGATGAAAGTATTCACAAAAGTCAGAATGACTGGACCCAGAATGAAAGCTAGAATTCCTCGAACTGCGAATCCGGGGGTTAGTACTGACGCAAGCCAGAAACAAAGTCCGTTAACTACAAGCGAGAACAAACCAAAGCTCACGAAGTTGAGCGGCAGAGATAGTGTTGATAGAACTGGCTTTGCAGTGGAGTTAACCAGTCCAATCACCAGAGCGGCAATCAACGCTGCTGGAAAGTTTGCCAAATCAACACCAGGAACGGCTAGATCCACAACTAGCAAACTTAAAGCGGTAGCCAGAGCAGTAAAAAGGGCGCTAAGCATAAGATTTTCCTCAAACGAACTTCAACTTCAAGGGGAAGCAAAATACAAATTTGCTTAAACTACCTCAATGATCAGCCATATGACCTGACTGTCACCTCCCCATGCAGATAGATTCGAGGTCGTCCTAAAGACATTTTTGAAAAGGATTAGAACAAGCAAGCAACAATTAATTCTCATGGTGGAGGGCAATTTGATCTTAAGTTGAAACAATGGAATAAAAGCTAGCGTAAAAAGTCTCTAGTGCAAAAGTTTTTGGGAGAAACCTTATGAATTTACTTCGATTAGTTCTGGCAATTTTGTTACCTCCTGTTGGAGTGTTTTTGACCTACGGAGTTAGTACAACTCTGCTGATTAACATTGTGTTGACGCTCTTAGGTTGGCTACCGGGCAGCATTCATGCTGTTTGGGCGCTCGCCAAGCACAGCGAAGTAGCTCGCCGTCAAGAAAACTTCTAATTGATCTATTCCAGGACTGTAAATGTAGGGGGAGCGTTGCTCCCCCTACATTTTATTTTTTAGACTTATTTTTCAAACAAAAAGAAAGGTGAGCATTGCCCACCTTTCTTTTTAGATCTTTTTTCTTTTTATAGACTGGTGCAATTAGCTTGCATCACCGTTTCTAACGGAATGCCAAAGCTCTTTGAGCAATTGCTTCACTCGTTGCTCTCCTCGTGCTAGAGCGGCTCCGGCTTCACCCATTTTTTGCTCAAATTCTACTTGCTTCTGGTTTAACCGAGGCGTTTCTCCCACTTCAGCCTGAGCTTTAGTTTGGTCGTACCAAGTTTTAGCGCTGTCTAAATGCCGTTGAACCTCTTCATAACGAGCACCATAACGGGCAGCTAGATTGGCCTGCAAAACAGAGAGTTGGGTTTGCAGTTGGGCATAACGCTTCCGCATCGAAGACACTTCTTCGCTGTCTTTGACTGAACTCACAGCAGAATTAATGGCAGACTTGATCTCTGTTGATCTGCTGCTTCCCGTCTCCTCAATATCCATTAGAGCGCTGTCAATTTGTCCTTGAAGTGCTTTTTCTTCGCCATCAATTTGGGCTTGAAGCTGCTCAACTTCAGACTGAGTTTTGGCGATCGCCTGCCGTCTTACGCTGCTGATCCCTTCAATTGCGCCTTCAATTGAAGCGGTGATTTCTTCCTTCGTCTCCTGTCCCCGATCTTGCAAATTATCAATGACCGTGGAGACCGCTTCTCTAACGATCGAGCGAATTTCAACTGATCCTTCTTTAATTTCTGAAACTGCCTGTGATACAGCTAGTTTGACGATTTCTCGAATCCGTTCTGTTCTCAGTTGTCCTTCAGTTTTTGCTTTTTGAAGATCTTCCGAAATTTTGGTTTTAACAGAGTTTTCTTTGACCGAATTAGGCATAATTGGCTCCTGGCATCAAGCTGCCAATAAAACTGCTAATTCAAAAAGCCAAGCTAGGTCTGTTCGAGTAAAATTTATCGAGCTAGAAACGCTTAGCTTTTTTCCTCAACTCCTTTATGCTGTCGTAAAACTAAGGCAGCTTGACACTCCCGTAGGACGTAATAACCGATCCTATTCCGCACCACTACCCAAAAGGAATAAGCCGATCATCGTAACGCTATTCCAAAGGCTATGTAGCAGGATTGGAGATAGGAGACTACGCGATCGCGTATATACAAATCCCAACACGGCACCTAATAAAGTTAGCGGTAAAACTTCGGCAAGGCTGAGGTGAGCAGTTGCAAAAATTAAGCTGCTGAGGGCGATCGCCCATCCTACCGACATATAGCGAGTCAGAGATGGCAACAAAAAGCCGCGAAATAGGATTTCCTCGAAAATGGGAGCGGCGATCGATGCTGTCGCAAAAAACATTCCCAGTGCTATGGGGTCACCTTCCTCTAGCACAATTTGCAGCAGTGGGTTGCTGCCCCCCTGCCCCTGCCAAACCTGTTGATTGATCCACGACACCACGATCATCAATGGCAACGCTACGAGATAGCCGCCTCCCCCCCATAAAAACCAGTTACTTTTGCTCTTCAGGCGGAACCATTCCTGAGGAAGCGGCAGAAACTTACGGATCGAGAGGTAAAGCACAAACAGGGATATCCCTGCCATTGCGAGATAGTAGAGCAGCGCGTAGGCGGCTCTGGCGCGGCTATCAAATGCGGAGAAACCGATTCCAAGCAACTGTGAAGCCAGTGGCAGAACAATCTGCCCCGCAAAGAAAAAGCCAGCAATCAGCACCTGCCAGACGATTTCCCCGCTCCAGGGAGTTTCCCAGGTCGTGGTGCCGTTTTGAGCTAGAAGCGCTTGTTCGCCTCGAAAAGCCCGCTGTACTAGCAGTGAAATCAAGATGGCAGTACCCGCTAAACAGCCAATGATAGGGACCACACCAATCAGCGTTAGTTTGAGAAAAGTCTGCTGAGCGGCTGCTTGTGCAGCTTGCTGAAGAGCGGATATTGCATCAGGACGCTGTTGCAGTTCATACAGGCGGCTAAGAGCCCGATCGCGAAACCAGCCGTCCAGATTTTCCTGAATCTGCTGTTCAACATCGGGCAACAGCCGTGGCGGTTGGCTCCACAGACCCGTTAAGGTTTCGGCTACTCGGTTAGGTGGGGGGGCTGTTGCATCTGAAGCCCTTGTATCCGAAGCAGTTGCATCCGAGGCTGACCGAGTCCCGTTGCTGGCAGTCGATCTCGACCAGGTTTCTAAAGCGGTTTCCACTTGACCTTGCTCAGCTTGAAGAATGCCAATTCGCAGGTCGAGTTGGTCAATCAGCGTTTGCTGTTGTCGAATCGCGGTGCGTAACTGACCTTGCTTAGAGGGATCTGAAGAGGAGGTTGGAAATTCTGGCGCGGCTGCGTCGGCGACAGTAACCTGATCAAGCCGTGACTGAAATCGGTCGAGTTCAGTTTGAGCCGTTTGCCGCACGTCCTCGTATTGCTCAAGCGAGGTGGCGATCGGGTCCTTACCTAAAATTGCAGTACGGGTTGAGTCTACGTTTGCACCACTTGCTTCAGGCTGAAACTCGGTCGCTTGAAGCAACAAATCAGTTTGATAAAGCTGAAGCCGACTGGTAATTTGCGGCTCACTCCAACTGCCGATCAGGGAACTGCCAACTAAAAAGACAACAAAAAAGGTGAGACCGGTTAAAACCAACCGTTTCAATGTGATCATTTCTCGCGGTGGAAGCGGGTTTGCAGACAAATTCGGATGGAATCCTTCACAAAAGCTAAATTAGGCGAATAGGAATTAACTCTACCTTGATTGGCATTATCGCACTGTTCTTTAGGTCAAGAAATGTTCGGGTGGAGTGCCAGAGACAGGTTAAAATGCATCTGGTTTTGACTGTTTTCTGTCCTGTTGATCCTGCGGTTCTTGAAAGAAATGAGGCTCGGTTGCGTTTCTTTCATCGGTTGCGTTTCTTTCAAACGACAGGTCAATTTGTAAACAAACCTTAGTGGAGGATAAAGCCCTGACTACTCGCGTCATTCTCGTGCGTCACGGCGAGAGCACCTACAATGTCCTGCGTAAAGTTCAGGGTCACTTTGACGAATCTTACCTGACGGATGCGGGCGAAGCTGCTGCGCGTCAGGTCGGTAGTGCCCTGCAAGGTTTAAGCTTTAGTGCTGCCTACAGTAGCCCATTGCAACGCGCTAAGCAAACTGCAACCTTGATTTTATCGGCCTTGGAACAGCAGGATTCCTCAGGCTCAGTGCCACCGCTGCAACTTCGTGATGACCTGAAGGAAATCAACCTGGCTCTCTGGGAAGGGCTGGATTTTGATGAGGTTGAGCGGCGTTTTCCTGAAGGCTATCGGCTGTGGCGCGATCGCCCCCACGAGCTTTCCATGCAGGTTCCTAATGAGAATGGTACGACAGAATTCTTTCCGGTACCGGCCTTGTACGAGCAAGCAAAGCAGTTTTGGCGGGAAGTTTTACCCGACCATGCTGGGGAAACGATTCTAGTCGTCGCTCACAGCGGCATCAATCGGGCTTTGCTCAGCACTGCCATTGGGCTGCAACCCGAAAGCTATCAGACTTTTTATCAGTCCAACTGCGGTATTAGCGTATTGAACTTCGCGCGTGGGTTAGGGCAGCCCGTACAGCTTGAATCCGTTAACCTAACTGGACACATGGGCGAAGTGTTGCCCAAAACTCGTCAAGGACAGCGAGGTCCACGTCTGCTGCTGGTGCGTCATGGGGAAACCGACTGGAACCGTCAAAAGCGATTTCAAGGGCAAATTGACGTACCGTTAAATGACCAGGGACGGGTACAGGCAGAGCAGGCGGGCGCATTCTTACAATCGGTGGCGATCGCCAAAGCCGTTAGTAGCCCAATGCTACGTCCTAAAGAAACAGCCGAGGCGATTCTGAAAAGGCATCCTGGTCTAAACCTGGAGCTTGATGAAAACCTGTGTGAAATCAGTCACGGACTCTGGGAAGGCAAGCTGGAGGAAGAGATTGAGCAGGGCTATCCTGGGCTGTTAGCCCAGTGGCAAAGCGCCCCTGAAACCGTTCAAATGCCTGAAGGTGAGAATTTACAGCAGGTGTGGGATCGGGCGATCGCTGCCTGGGATGCGATCGTCCAGTCCGCCGCTCAGCTCGACCCGCCTGGAATTACTCTTGTCGTTGCCCATGATGCGGTCAACAAAGCAATTCTCTGTTATCTGGCTGGAGCAGGTCCAGAGCGCTTTTGGGCATTTAAGCAAGGCAATGGAGCCGTTAGCGTGATCGACTATCCACATGGCATCGAATCTCGTCCTGTGATTCAGGCGATGAACATCACGACTCACCTGGGTGGGGTGCTAGACCGGACGGCGGCAGGGGCGTTGTAAATGGCTGAGCTATTTCGCCAGGTGCGGTTGCTTGATCCGGTTTCTGATAGCGATCGCGTAGCAGATGTGCTGGTTGCCGATGGGGTGATTCAGCAGGTAGAGGCGCAGATTGCTGATCTGCTAGAAGATGTGGAAATTTGCGATCGCCCCAACCTGATCCTGGCACCGGGACTGGTCGATCTCTACAGCCACTCTGGTGAGCCCGGATATGAATCTAGGGAAACTCTGGATTCACTCATGCAATCTGCACTGGCAGGTGGCTTCACGCGACTGGCGTTATTACCCGACACCGACCCCGCAATCGACAATCCGGCGGGTGTGGAAAGAATGCGATCGCTGCTGCGCCTCGCTGGACCGATCCCCCAGGTTGACTTTTGGGGTGCCCTCACCACCCAGGTCAAGGGCGAGCAAATGACCGAACTGGCAGAACTTGCCGCTGCCGGAGCAATTGGCTTTGCTGACGGTCGCCCGCTGCAAAACTGGGCGCTAGTGCGCCGACTACTAGAATACTGTCAGCCTTTGGGTAAACCGATCGCCTTCTCCTGCTGCGATCGCCAGCTAGCCGGAAATGGGGTGGTGCGAGAAGGCTTAGAATCGATGCAGCTAGGCTTACCGGGAAGTCCAGCGATCGCTGAAACTATTGCCCTAGCGGCGCTATTGGAGTGTGTTGAAACCATCGGCACCCCAGTTCACATCATGCGCGTTTCCACCGCCCGCAGCGTTGAGTTGATTCGAGCCGCAAAATCCCGTGGTTTACCGATTACTGCTAGTACGACGTGGATGCATCTGCTGCTCAACACGTCTGACGTTCAAAGCTATGATCCCAGCCTGCGTCTAGAGCCACCGCTAGGCAATTCACCCGATCAAGCTGCCCTGGTTCAAGGTTTAGAGGAAGGCGTGCTGGATGCGATCGCCATTGACCATACCCCCTACACCTACGAAGAAAAAACTGTTTCCTTTGCTGAAGCGCCTCCAGGAGCAATTGGTCTAGAACTGGCGCTGCCTCTGCTCTGGCAAAAGTTTGTGGAAACAGGGAACTGGGAGGGGCGATCGCTCTGGCGATATCTCAGCACCAACCCTGCCCTTTGTTTGGGACAAACTCCTGCCCAACTGCAACCCGGTCAAGTTGCAGAGCTAACTCTATTTGATCCCCATCATCGCTGGCAAATTACGCCACAAGCTCTCAAGTCGCTTTCCACCAACACTCCTTGGCTGGGGCGGGAAGTCACGGGGCGCATTTTAAGAACTTATCCAGGAAGATAAGTTACGGGACATGCAATATATCTACAGAATGTTGCAGATGTGGGTAGGAGCGCACCGCAGTGCGCCCCTACAGAAATTAATGTGTCGCGAAATCTGTTTAAGTCGGTATTAGAAGTTTCGGCTTAGCTAATGTAGTCCGCCAAGGTCAAAATCAACAAAGAGCCAACAATGTGCCCAAAGCTCATTGCACCCAAAAAGCCTCCTACACTGATGTTGTTGAACAGTTCTGGGAAAGGCAGAGGCATCTGACGACCATCATGGGGACGCTCAATTCCTCGGCTAGCTAAGAACAAAATTACAAGACAGGAAATACTCATAATCAGAGCTTCTGGCAACCCCCAGGTATTGCCAGCACGAGCAGTAGTTTGTTGGGCAGCAGCTAATAACGTAGATAAGATCATAGACTTTTCTCCTCGACGAAACTGAACTGAATAACATCCATCAGTGTTCGTCTTAATCGCCGTCTACACCTCTCCCCGTCGGGAGATTTGTGATTTTGATCCAAGCTAGCGATGCTTTTCTACCCCAACTTGCTGACACATTTCTGCTACCGGACAGGTTGAACAGTGGGGTAGATTGCCTGTGCAAATGTGTTTGCCAAAGGGAACCAGCAGTTGGTTAATTTCTACCCAGTAAACAGTAGGTAACTTGGCTTCAAGGGCAGTGAGTGTTTTTTCGGGTTTGCGGGTTTGCACATAGCCCCAGCGATTGGTGACTCGGTGAACGTGGATATCGACACTGATGCACGCTTGACCACAGGCAATTCCCAAAGTCAGGTTGGAGCATTTAGGACCAACACCATCAAAGGCAAGCAACACCTCTGCCTCACAGGGCAACTCACCATTGTAGTCCGTCACGATGCGTTGGGCAATCGCATGAATCTGCCGTGACTTCGGCTCATGAAACGTGCAGTCTTGAATTAACTGCTCAATTTCAGCAGGAGTTAGGCGACTCATTGCTTCTGGAGTTCGGGCACGCGCGAATAACCGCCGAGAAACGGGCAGGCTGACTTCGTCATAAGTACGAATAGAAATAATGCAGGAAACAAGCTGCTCAAATGGCGAACCGTATCCCTCATCTGCCAGCGCAAACATAGCAGCTTTAGGAAAGGGACGCACTGCCTCGCGAATACGCGCTATTGCCCGATTAATCTCAAACAGTTTTTCGACCACCCTGAATCACCTCAACAAAAAAACCTGATATTTCTATCAGGTTAAACGTTGTCGCTTTCAGCAAGGTCATCCAGCAAATGTCTCGCCAAATATTTTTTGCTGTGCTTATGTAAGTTTGCCCGACATTAACGGAGCCCTAACGTCAGTGTTCCTGCTTTAACTCATCTCCATCTCGTCGGGATCTGTATGCTCTGTATAAAGATGCTCTGTATAAAGCTTTTGCCAAAGTACTTGAGCTTGCTGATCTTGCTCCGACAGAGGCGTATGTGTGTTAGGTGCTGACTTGCCCCTTTCCTGAAGTGTGTCTTCCAAAGCCTGGATATCCCGGCGGATTTGTTGAAGTAGCAGATCGAGCTCAGATTGCATCACAGTTTGCTGGGTGTCCCTTCTCAAGCTAGATTCAGGCGTGGGTAGAACCTGTGACTATATCTTCAAAGTACGATGGCAATTGCGATCGCACTTCATCCATCTGTCTCGCCTGTCTGGGTGAGCCTGGGTTTTTGAAGTCACCTCATCAGATGACCCGCTGTGTCAGAGAGTTTTACCCCAATAGACAAATCAGGGACAGGATGTGGCTAAGATATCAATCGTAAGTTGACAGCCTTCAAGGGGTTGGGCGATCGCCCGCCTCACCTTTCCATAAATCCTTAAGTTAGATAGAGGCATCTAATGGATAAAATTCAAGCTCAAGCTGCTCATCTCTGGCAGCGCCTGTCTGCACCCGAAACAGGTGCAACCTATCAGCAGGCAGCCCTGCTCACTGGGGATCTTCTGAAAGAAACAGCGACATTACTCTGGCTGCTAATTTGCTTATTTCTTGTTGCTTTTGAATGGTTTTGGAAAACCTCTGTGCAGCTAGGCAGCAACTTTCGAGCATGGTTATCTGGCATCGAGCAGTCCAGCCCAGATCGGGTTGTATCCGAGGCAGGCAGAGCCTTACTGTCAGCCGGAAAGAATAGTGTTGGTTTTACGCTCTCCCAAGCAAAAGAACAGTTGGGACTTCCAGCGGAACAGCCCACCCAGTCCGCAGCATTGCCAGCTAAACCCTCACCTGTCAGTTCCTCACCAGAACCTTATCAATCACCTCCGCCTGCTGCTTCCTTTGCTGCGCCAACCCCACCATCAACACCCTCGCAACCTTCAGCTCAACCGGTCGAGCCAGATGTCAGCGATGACGCAGAATGATTTAGGTCTCTTTGATTCTTAAAAGAGTTGCGGTTGGAGGAATCGGCTTCTTCTGCCCCCGACAATCGCAACCAATCGTATTGCTATAGAATATGTAAGTAATGCAAAGAGTTGTAACAAAACGATGACCCAACCTCAACCCACTGTCACTCCCAAGCTAGAAGAACCAAAGTTTGGATTTAACGACTACGCAGAACGTTTGAACGGGCGCGCCGCTATGATTGGTTTCGTTTTGACGCTAGCTATTGAATACGTTACTGGGCAAGGGCTGCTGTCCTGGTTAGGTCTGTACTAAATCGGTTTGGGCAAAAGAATTTTACCTTCGCAGGGGTGAGCATTGCTGATCTGATGTATGAGTAGGGGCATGGACATGCCATGCCCTACAGAGGAAATTGAGATCTGTGAAGCAGACCCGCATTCAGCAATGCTTAGGGGTGAACAATCGTTTGCCCTTGCTGAAGCATTGTTAGCTTGCTCTTCAAATGGTTTGCCGATTGGTAGAACGAGTAATCCGTTTCCAGTGAACTTTATTTGTCTGTTTATATTTCCTATAATTTGCTCTGCTTGATGAGCTAGCTTAGAGATAAAGAGTTCACAGGTGGATAGACGGTGTAGATCTCTCTTATAGATCTTAAATAGATTGCCTGAATCAAAGGCGTATTTTGAAGACAAGCGAGCCGCAATGAACTTACTCTGGTCACGGATGCTGAAGTCTGGATATCGTAAGGAACCTATTTCAAGCTTTATTATTACGGTCGGGGCTGTGGATGCAGTAATTGGTGGCGTGGGCGATCACCTCTCTCTCATGCTTTTGGGCGTAGGACTTGTTGGCGTGGCGATCGCCCTGCGCTGGTGGAAGATTCGTCAAAGCAAAATCGAGATTCCGAGTAGCGCACCGATTCATTACCTGCCGGGGCATTCCTCTCGCCCTCAGCTTCCCACATTGAGTATGTCTCGCAAAACTCCGCCTCGCCGAACCTGAAATATTTTTATCAGGTCAGACACCATGACAAGCCGCACTCTGGCACCTCAAGAGAAGTTCCTCAAAATTGGTGAAGTCGCTTCTAGCAGCGGTTTACCCGTCAAAACCATTCGTTATTACGAAGAAATCGGGCTATTAGCGCCAACGGTAGATCGCTCCGAATCCGGCTATCGTCTGTTTAACCGCCAGGTTTTGAACCGATTGGCGTTTATCAAACGCGCACGGTCACTTGGGCTGAGCCTTAACGAAATTCACCAAATTTTAGCTGTTCACGATGAAGGACAGTTGCCTTGTGGTGAAGTAAAACAACACCTGCAAGCCAAGGTGCAGTCAATCACGGAACAAATTGAAGCACTGGAAACTTTAAAGTTTGAGCTGCAGGGCATCTTGTCCGGATGGGAGGAATACCCCAATAGCAATCGAATGGCTCAAACCATTTGCCCAAATCTTCAGCAGTCCCTTGAAAAGCCGAATTTTTGACCTCTCACCTACAGGGACACCGCAAATGTTCTCAGAATTCCATCTTTTCAAGATATACTGAAGAACGGTTACAAAAATCATCTAACAGTGGGCGATTAGCACAGTGGTAGCGCACTTCCTTCACACGGAAGGGGTCACTGGTTCAAATCCAGTATCGCCCATACGATTAAAACTCCTGAAAAGCGGTCTCTGCAAGTGTACATTCCAGAGCTATTTGTCAGTTTTCTATAGCTCTTGTCAAAGAATATTTAGAAGAACGAATTTCCAAGCGTTTCAAGCTACTGCCTGAAGACTGTCGCTATTTTGAGTACAAAAAGCCAGTTTTTCATGGCTTTTGTCAGAGAATAATCTCTGAAGCATCGATTCTTGAGGATTTGACCTTATAAGCTCTTGCCTAACTTTAGAAAGAAGCAGTTTGCCTAAGTCCTTGCTATGCGAAGGAAGTGCGCCTTTCTATCCACCATTGTTGATGCCGGAGTTTTCGAGGATTGAAGCGGAAAATGGATAACTCATTCAATTCGTGCAGTTTGTGCCAATAGCTCAAAGTCTATGGAATAACTGAGATATCAAGGTTAGCGTTCTTAGACTCATGAAATCCCTCTGCTACCTCTAGCCAAGGAGTCGATGGAAACCATCTCAAGGCTTGGACTTTCTAACCACCTCTAGCCAAGGAATCGATGGAAACTCGTCCGCAAAAGGGCTGGAGCATTGAAACCGAATGCTTTCTAACCACCTCTAGCCAAGGAGTCGATGGAAACCATTTATTCCTTCGCACGGACATTTATTCCTTCGCCTTTCTAACCACCTCTAGCCAAGGAGTCGATGGAAACCCCGGCTGCTCAAGCCCTTACTGTAAGCTAGTTATTCACGTAATCCTGCAAAGTATTTTCATCTGCATAAATACTAATCTTTTTACTCATTCTGTGATTAGTATCCAATAAGCCAAAAATAGACAAATCGCCAGCTACGTAAGGGTTTGAACAAATTTGGCAAACCCACCGGGGTTTAGACCCCGCTTCGGTTTGTCAGGTGAAGGCTTGGTGGATACTCACTGAGCAAGCCCAGTAAGCGTATTCAGTAGCCGCCTTAGGATACAGTCCCTACCCTCATTTCTGAGAGTTGTCCCCATTTCTGAGAACTGCACCTTGTTTGCATGGGAGCGACCTACGTATACTAATAGAATCGGAAATTCGTTCGTACACTTAATCCCTAATCTCAACGCACGTCTCTAATTGAGACAATTGTCCTAACTAGGCAGCTTCAGGTGCAGGCGAACTCTAAAAGAGTTGTACTACCAGGGTCGAAAAGAACCACCTTACGATGGAAACCCACCCATTTCCTCTTCTTCAGGTGCCTTCTACCTGATTGGAGGCGCTAGAGCATAATATATTGTATTGTCAAGGTTCGATGCAAGGGTGTTTCAGGTTCCTGTGTCTTGTCGAGCATGATAAGCAGACCAGACAATTTGCACTACCTTCTCCTGAAGGTCACCTTCGTCTGGTTGTTGTCCTTGTTCAATAGGAATACCAAGTTTGCTTGCACGCTGTTTAATAGATTCAATTAGCCTACCGTAGGACCATCTGTGCAGGTTGATTTTGTACTGCTTCTCATACTCCTTTTGTTTAGCTCTATCTCCTGGGTATTTCCCTACCGCCTTTGCCTCAAGCTCTGCTTGAAGACTTTCTCTTGTATCTGTTAAATCAGGCATTGCAAGGCTTCCGGCTTTAAACTCCTGAACTACCTCTACAACTCTTTTCGCTATCACGCGGTCAAGATGCTTGCCCTTATTTGATTCTGACAATGTGCTGACTTTGCCTCGCTTTTGTTGCTTATGGCGTTCATTCGCATTCTTCCTCTGTTCAAGCCGATAGGCAGCTAAGTGTTTATAATCATCACCCAGAAGTTGGCGATCGTTGCGATAAGCAAGCACCTTTTGAGTTGAGCAATCAACCACCGCCACAGTAGCAACTTCTTTTCGACTAAAGCATACACCAACGATAATGTTTGGATTCCCTTGATAAGGAGGTTTAGAGGGGCGTGGGTAAGGATTACCGAGAGCCGTCAACTGGCTTCTTGCTCTCTTAAGATCTGTCTGTTGTTCACCTGTCAGACTTTCTCCTCTAGTTTGATACTCCTCAAAATTTGCAATTTTTTTAGTGAGCTTTGAGATCTCCTTGTTTCTGACAGATTCAGCACTTTCAGCCGTTAGCTGCTTGTGATCCAAAGTACATTTCAGATAAAGCTGAAGTGTAGAAATACCATTCTCGACAGATCGCTCCCACACCAATGCAGCAGCCTCGAAAGCAAATGCATCGATGGAATACTCGTCTCTGTTAGCTGAATAAGTTTGCCAATCCTGTAGAAATATCTGAAAATCTTGAAGTTGTCGTTGACCACAACAGACTTCAAAAACATATTCTTTTCGTGTGTTGTACTTGTTCTTCAGATCAATTTTCTCAAATCGTTCCCTTAACTGTCTTGTGAGTCCCGTATTTGGCTGCTTAAGCCCAAAGGAAATGTAATACTCGAGCTTTTGGGTAGTCTTATTTTTCCGCTTGGCAATCCTCCATCTTATATCATTTAGTTTCAATCCTAGCTCTATCAGATGCTCTTCTATATGCTTTTCTAATTCCTTTCTTATTCGGCTTTTCAGATACTTTTTCAATCCCTTAAACTTAACGAATATCCGCTTCTCAAGAACGTGAGTGGCTGGATTTTTCCGCTTAAGTAAATGCCATTCAACATCATCTCCACTATAGAATAAGACCGCGTAAGGCAGGGGATTTGGCTTCCTCTGAAAGTCAGCTAGCTGTGCCTCAAATTCAGCATTATCTAGGGGAACTCTCTCGATTCCGTTAGAGAATGCTCTTTCGGCTTCTTCGCCTAAATCCCTAACTCTGGGAATTCTGTCAGATAACTGCTTCTCAGTGCGCTCAAGCCGCGTACGTTTCCCCTGGCATTTTTTTGCAAACTCTTTTATATTTTCTGGCTCAGATGCAATCTTGCATCCATTTTTGATTAGATGAACGATTGCACACTGATCGCGAAGACTGCTGCGACTTTTAACAAGTTCAAAGTAAGTATCAAACAGTTCATCAGTTAGAGTATGTTCTGTTTCTAATTCTGGGTCTTTGTGTGACTGATTGTCTGATTCAGCAGTAGAAGCTGGCTCCTCGATCGCTTTTGAGCGTTTTTTACCTTTCTGGGATTGCTTCTTGTCTTTACCTTCTGCTTTCTCAGCTTGCCTCTTTTCCTTTAATCGAACCCTAGCCTCAGCCAGAAGTTGGCTAGCTCTCATTTGAATCTGCTCGATCGAACACCCACAAATTTCAGCCAGCTTTTTATCACTTTTCACAATATCCAGCCAACGTTTTAAGCCATAATATCTGGTTAGAAGCTTGGCTTGAGTCTTGAACCAACTGGCATAAATACTCTCAATCCTAAGCCAAGCAGAACGGGCAAAACGCTCCGGTATATCTTCATACGGGACGTTTCCATAGGAAGATGTAGCCCTCAGCGAATTCCAAATCTCTTTGAGTATTTTAGGAGGAATCTTTCTATTTTCTTTCCACTCCTCGAAGTCAGGATGCTGACCGATTTGCTCATTCAACTCCTTGCATAATCTCGTACTAGCCAGCGCCAACTGTAAGACGAGGTCTCTTGCGGCTTCGCTAGCAACCGCGATCGACTCAAGATTATTTGCCTCAGAAGGCTCAGAATCCTCCTCAATGGGAGGATTCCATTCACTGGGGATGAGCAGAGCTTCAATCGTCCTGGGAGTTTCCATCCTCAAATCTCCTGGCTAGATAAGTGGTTGTAGTCTTGTCGGGATACCTCTACTCAAATTAATCACCTAACTTTGACAACAACTGTTGCCACTGGGCTATTTCCTGTTGCAGAAGGGTAGCGCGATCGCCCTCCCCCTTGCGTCCCTCCAACAAATTCTGCCCCACAAGTTCATCTTGTGCAGTAGCAATCAGTTGTTGTAAGGCTTTTTTATAGCTTCTCTATCCTCCAAAGACACTACAGAGATTAGCTGTCGTCCAATCTGCTCAACAAATTCGGATCTGGACAGCCCCATTGCGGTTGCCAGTTCATCAATACCCTGAACTCCCGATCTGGTCAGTGATAGATTCACCTGCCCTTTTACCTCGTCATAGATCTCTGGTTGACCCCGAAGCTTCTTCTGCCCTCTCTTAGGCATTTGACCTCTACCTATTTATATTGTACAGCAAATTAGATGCCATATAGCCTCTAGGTGGTTTAACGTTAGTCACTTAGAGGCTAAATAGCTTGTAAGGTTAGAAGAGCTGAGCCAGGGGTGGATTAGAATCCCGACCTGGCTTAGCTCCCATGCTTTTTGTTCAGTGGAACGATCAGCAGTATTGCAGAAAATAGACAGTCTTTCAGTACTGCGACCCGCGGGAATCCCCTCCTTACCTTTACAGGGAGAAAATTTGCTATCGCGGTTCTATCGACTGCTGTTTGGCGATGTTAGCGATCGCTCCATCACTTCGGCTTAAATGGAGTAACCTTCTGGCTCAATGTCCCGTCAGCATCCTCGTCATGAGCACCGTTCTTTATCCCGCAGTTCCCGCTCAATTCGTTGGAACTCTTCTGAGTCACGGTCAGCTTCATCAAGGGATGCAACCGCAGCCATATATTCCTCATCTGCATCCCGCATTGCTTCAAGCAGGAGGCGAAAGGCATCATCATCTTCATCTCTTGGATGCTCTGAAGGCTTTGGTAGCAAGGCGATCGTCAGTGCAGTACCCCTTTCCAACTTCTCGAAAACCTGATCAGGCAATTCATCAACCAACCTAACCTGGGTGCGGGAGCGTTCCGAGAATTTGAAATTTAGAAGCCGATTGCGACCACTCAGGTCGAGTAGGCGGAGGCGGAGTTTTTCCAAGATACTGAGCGACCAGATGATCCGTTGTTATTTGAGATTCCCGCTTAAGTTCCTAATGCATAACAGTGGTAGAAGATGCTCGGAGAGCTAAGTCAATAGGGGACAATTTTCTACGGTCGCAGTCTTATTGAATACTAAAGATTCCTCAGAAGTATTGAAGCCTTCAGGGAGCAGGAGATCTTGAGTAAATTGCTCCCATCCTAGTTTTCCCAAACTTACTCTGGCAACCTAAAGAACAATTGTTCAGGCAGCAAAAATCTTCTGCCGATCAACGTTGTGCAAAACTCCAACCTGACCAAGACGCTGCACCTCCTTGATCATGCGATCAGCGTAATGTAATGGCATGGGCAGGCGACTGGGGATGAAGCTACTGGCTGGGTGGAACTGGCTTAAACGAAAAATTTCTGTTGCTAGGAGAGCTAGAGGTGCATCGCCGTGAATTCTTACAATTTCCAATGGACGAGCACTTCCCCCAGCTTTTGCTTGCGTCGTGATTAAGCGGAAAGACTGATCTTGAATTAGTGATACACCCACACCAGGGGGTGCATCCTGGTAACTGCCATTTGGAAGAGCGATCGCCATTCGGCCAGCACCAGATTTATGCACCTCCAACAGATCGACGGCAATTCCTTCCTCTTCCAGTTCTTGAATTGTGAGTTCAAACTCATCATCCCGAACAAAGCCGTCTCTTAGTAACAGAATTCGTCGAGGTTTCCGGTCTACCAATCGCTCAAAGCGTGCAACGATGCTGAGAACAGCTTGCCATATCGCTCTTCCAGAAAACCTTTCGCCAGGCTGCGCTTCCGGGATTTCCCACCCTAAACTCTGACCATTAGCAAGTACTGCAAAAGCACTCGTGCCATAGAACAAGCTACTGTTAGCACCCGCATCAAAGCCGATCGTCAATTCAGCTACCTTGGGATGATCTGGCATTTTTACACCAACAGGTTGCCATCCTGCTTTGACCAACAGTCCAAGAGTAATATTGGCAGCCCGGAATCTATTGGGATTGGTCATTGGTAACATAAACTGCAAGGCTATCCCTGCTTGCAGAGCCTCACAGCGGAGTCTCATCTTCTCCTTGTCACCTAACCACTTTGTAATAACCAAAATGGTGCGGACACTATTCTGCCCCAACTCTGCCCAAAACTGGCGTCGAGCCAAGTCTCGCTCTGGCAAGTCTTGTCGATATTTTGTGGTTGTTAAATCAAGGGTTACACCGCTCGCTTGTGCTACTGACAGAAGCTGCTGTTTGATGAGTGGTGCCCATCCGTCCGTTCCAACTAAATCCAGGCAGCCAAATTTAAGTTCTCCCGCCCGTAAACACCCACGTTGAAGTACCGCCTCTGGTCGGCTAACAGTCCCCTTTTGTACAAGGAGTGCATCTTTTTCAAAGCGAAATCCGGTAACAGATTGAGGCTTTATATCATCGACAACCTGTAGTCCATAAACATTCTGAATCAGCCACTTTGCAACTTCAGCCCCCTTCTGAAGACGATCATTGATGGGTTTCCGTACTTGGTTGAAGACTTTGGCTGCATCAGGTTGATTTTGCTCAACCAAGTAACTCAATACTTCCATTGAAATACTAGGACGCAAACGACATGAGAGATGAGCAATCTCTCGGTTTTGTAGCCCACGCTTAGAACTTCTGACGTACACTACCGATGAGTGAGCGATTTCTGCCTCAGTTACATTTTTTTGCCGATGGTAATCTGCCAAACTGATGCCCAATTCTGGAATAATAAGTCCCTCTGGACTCTCTTCACTAATTCTTATGAATCTCCAAGAAGTTTCATTGTAAGTATTCCGTAGATAATCAAGGGGCGCTTCTGGGTGAGCTTCTATCCAGTCTTGTAATGTCCAAGGTGTGTAGAACCGGTAATGGCTATCAATTTCTAGAAGGAGAAGCCCACCTACGTCAATCACAACATCAAGTAGCACCCCACTATGAACTTGCCAACCATCGCCTGCCTGCTCCACGCGCTGATCATTCCACCAAATTAAACCTTTGCCTGCGTTGCGCTCGATTTTCCTACTTTTACTTCCCCGCAACTTCTGTTCTAAATCGCGGCGCGCTATCTGCTCTAAAACTCGTCGCTCTGAGGAGATTTCGGGGTTCAGTTCCTGCTGACCGAGCAGTTGTAATGCCCATCCCTCTCCCTGCATGTATTCCGGTTTAAGTGCGGATTGAACGGCCAGTGTAGAGCCTAGTCTCGCTCCAGGCGTTTTGATCTGCCATAAAATCTTTCCTGTAGATTGGTAGATGGCTTCTGGTTCTGGCGGTTGCTCAAATCGATAACTATAAATCCAGACAGTTCGGTCAGATTGGTTCAATTGGCGGACAGGAAAGCGGTTTAAGCATACTTCTACGGCTTCAGTCATGTGTCCTCCTCTAAAGGCATCTATTACTTAATTGCCGAGAGGGGGTTAAAACCTTACAGGTAGAAAGAAAAAATTAGGGCTACTTCTTCCACCACCTTTTGTTTTATTGCTCTAGACAACCTGGATTCAGAACAGGTTGTCTATCGACGCGCATGACCTGAATACCTAGCTGTGCCAGCAACCTTCGTGCCTCGCTTGCTGTGAATGTACTGACAGATAAACCTGTTACTTGACTGGCAAGCCATTTCGCTGCAACAGGCTGTTCTCCAACAAGGACGTACCATGAATGGTAATGGTTTGCCCCTTTATCGTCTTTTATTAATCTTTGTTGGGCAAGGTCTAAAATTTGCTCTGCCGTAAGGTTAACTGTGACTCCTCGTAAGCGTGGATGCTGTTGCCGTTTTATAGGGGGCACCAAAGGCAATGGAATCGTTTCACCGTACAGCCAGTCATGTAATTCCGCCAGTTGTCTACCTAAGCCACCTTGGATAGTCCGTATTTTGATGTCTTGGGGGACTAATTGCTTCGTACCTACCATTGCCTGAAGATACACTCGACCAGCACAGATACAGATCTCCTGGTATGAATTTTCTTTAAGGAGGTACTTTAGTTTAGTTAAGCAGTCAGGGCCAAGTTCCTGCGCTCGTTGCAAAGTCATTTGCCGATCATATAAAGGAATGGGTTGGGTTGAAGGAATGAGACCAAACTCTGCTGACACTATATATATAGATAGCTGTTTGACCTGCTGGCTTTGCAGAAAACGTCGGAGCAGGCGAAAAACTGGACCATCATATCGCTCTAGGGCAGGCTTGATAGTAGAGCCTTCTGTTTTACGGCGGGAGCAGGAAACTATCAATAGTCGTCGATTTTCAGTAGGCACCGCAACGCCTCCTTAGAAATTTCATAAAAATTTTCTCCAAGCTGTAAGGTTTTGCCTGCCTCATGGCAATTACTTAAATAGGGATAGCTCATGGGAGGAAGCAGTGAGGAGCAGAGAGGAGAAAATTTTTTCTAAACATGTAAGGATTTCGCCCTGTGTCGGCAATTACTTAATAAGGGAATCCTGAGGAGGACGACTTGAGCAGACAGATGGGGCAAAAAACTAGCTCAGCAGAGGTCGGGGGCAATAGCCAGAGCCGGCAAATTCTTCATGATGCTATTCAACAGGACTGGCAGCAACTTCAAGGAACAATTCATATTTTTGTAATCAAACGTTGCAATAAGCTCAACCTTGCTATTGAACCACAAATGATTGAAGCTGCTGCCAGAGATATACTTCACGAAACCATTGAAACTGCGCTTAAACTCGCCAATAAGTTTGACTCCACCCGCTCTCCCAAACCTTGGGTTTTAGGCATTGCTAAGAACATAGTTTTGAATTGGGGAGAGCAACAGCTTAAAGAGCGTAATAACGTAACTCCTATTGCCGATCTAGGCAAGATTCGTAGAAGACTTCAGCAGAGTAACACAGGATTTTTATCTGAAAGTGAAATGTTCGATTTGCTTGATGAAGCTGCTGATCGCTCTAAATGTGATTCCTCCACGCTCGACGATTTACTTTCCCTTATTGAGGGGGATGACCGTGAAATTCTTAGGTTGTTTTACGGTGAGGATTTACAAGGAAAGGAATTAGCAGCCGAATTAGGAACTAGCACTGGAGCAATTCATGTTCGGTTGAGTCGTGCCAGAAAGAAGTTACACGAAGCGTTGATTCGACAAAAAGAGCTAGGGGGAGGGCGCTAAGATGCAACGAAACGATACCGGCAAAAGTTCTCTCTTGCGTGAACGCCTGATTTATCAATATGTTACAGCCCTTGATGAGGGAGATTTAGAATCTCTTACGCCTGTTCTAGAGGCGGCTATAGATGATCCAGAACTAGAACAAGCGATCGCTGATATTAATATCGCCTACCAAGAGGAAGAACATTTAACTTTTACGACAACTGACGCAGAACTTGTCCGTCAGCTTCTACGCAAACATCTTTCCAGTGCATTTGAAGAACAAATTTCAAATACTACACCTTTAACGACCAGTGATGTTGCTCATAGTTTGAAGGATGATCCTAAAGTTTTATCAATAGATAAGCCAGCTTTGGAACGCCTGCAAAAGATTTCTGTGACATTGCCAACCACCCTTGGGCTTCCATCGCTCAAACAACTTGCAAAGGATATTGAAATAGAGGCAAGCGATCGCTTCTGGCAACTGTTTCGGCAAAAAGCCATTTTTATGCGAATGGGACGTAGCCATGAGAAGGCAAAAAATCAAACTCAATTGGCTGCTGCCCGCGAAGCAGTTGCTAAACGAAATGCTAAGAAGAAGCACAAACCCAACTCCTAGATTGAAAGGAATTTGTTTATGTCATTATCAACGCTAAGTGAAGAGCGTAAGGCCGAAATTGCATTAAGTGTAAGGCGAATCTATGAAGAAGCTGGATTTGACCCAACTTCATTACCTTCTGGGATTGTGCCACTTTCTAACATCGTAAATAGTCTTGACCACCTATCCAACATTCTTGTTCTAGAGGTGCCAGTTTTGTCCTATCGAACTGCTGCTCAGTTTTTAAGTGAGCACATGAACAAACATATAACGCTTGATGGAGATCCAGAGAAGAACCTTGCTGGCTTTCTATACGCTTATGAGAGTGATGATGGATCATTAGATGGTTGCATCCTGGTTGCTCAATCTGATCCGATATCGCGCCGACGATTTTCAATTGGACATGAACTAGGGCATTATTTCTTGCACTTTCTTCCTAAATTACAGGAGAAACAAAATACTTCATCAAAGACAGGAGTAATTGCAGAAGGACTTGTCTATGGCGAAGTGGGAGACGGCGTGGAAGGTAGACCATTAGGTCAACTAACGTTTTTAGATGTGGTTGAAGTTCATGAATCTGAACCAGCTTGGAATCCAGCGCAAATGGAAGAGGAGGCAAACTTCTTTGCAGCCGAACTTTTAATGCCAACAGAAATTTGTGAAACATTAGCTACCCGCTATCATCGCCGGTTTGGTAGCAAGCGAGAAGTATTGGCTGGACGTATAGCTCCTGAATTGTTGGTAAGCCCACCGGCAGTGAAGCGACGCCTGCAAGAGTTGCAGCTTCCAAAAAAGATTGTCATCTAAAGCTCAACTAACTGCGGTGGAGACGAAGTATGGGAATTGATTTCTTCAAACACAATGAAACTTATCGTTTACAGCAATATAATCCTCCAGATCCGCTTATTGATGAACCAGTAGAGACGGAGGAAGGGGGGGAGGGGGAAAAGGAAGCGAACTTAGACTACGAAACTCCTCGTGCAAAATGGGAGCCAATTCCATTGAATATGTTTAGTCATTGGAAAACGAGTGAATGGGAAAATCGCCCAGTAAGATTTGTGGATGGTAAAGACGTAGGTGAAACTGTAGCCTGGCTATGTTCTCCAACTGGCTATCCAGTCCCCGTCCGACTATCTCAAATTGGAAGTGTAGTTATGCGAGTAGTAGATGGCGAGTGTCGCCGTGACTTTCATGTTGTCGAGCGGGTTGTCTCAATGGCATCTGATCTTTTCCCTTGGGATCAAGTTGAAAATTTAGCGATTGGATTACAGGCTCATGGGTTTCGATTGCTAAATGCTCTACCTGATGGAAACAAGCCTTCAGACGATTTCGAAAGAATGCGAAAGGCAGCCGATAACAAAACAATGAACGAGATGACTGAGTTAGAGGAAGCTGCTCTTGCTCAGAATTCAGATGTCCCGACAGTTGTCGATGGGCGGCTTGAACCCCGCAGTGAAGGATTTCACCACGAAGATTCACCTGCGTTTGGTGTAATCAAAACACCTCGAAAACTTTATATGCACCCGCAAGGTGTTCGGATGCTTTACCAGCAATTAGAAGTTGGACAAAGGACACCTGCATTCACCTTGACTTATCCAACGGAGCACCGCAGATTACCAGTAATTACCTGGTTTGTTCGTATTGCTGGGGGGAGAGCAATGCCAAGTTGGGGCTTTATTCGTGTTGAAGCATCGTTGAAATGGTTTCAAAAACACAAGCTTGGAGAAGACTTTATCAATCATTTGTCACGCACTGTTTATGAATATCGTTGTCGCGAAAGTAGTTATGACCGTGCACCTGTTTCTTTACACCCAATTGTACGAGGGGAACAAAGTTTAGGCTCTCTTTTGATACCTATGAGCACACTGAAAAGCCAGTTCTACCGACTCACCGGATTGTAAACATTTGTCCGTAATAAGGAGACAGAAGTAATATGGCAAAAGAAGATCCACTTCAACAAGACTCCACCAATAGCACCTCAGAGCAATCACCTCAAAATGCGAAAGTTCCTAACGATGAGTTGATTGGTCGTGTTGCTTCTCCACCACAATTAGAATCAACATCAGAAGAATTTTATTTTTGGGTACAGCGCGATCGCTTAGTCGAAAAAACTCAATTAGTTCGTGCTGAAAGCATTATCAATGGACAAACTATCAAATTCTATGGAGTAATCGAAGAAGTTCATCGCCGAAGCCGGAAACGGGATATAGGTGAAGAATTTGATGTATTAGATGGTGAAGTTGCAAGTGATCCAGAATTTAAGCCAGAAGGCGTTACTTACGCCAACGTTAATGTTTTGAGAACTGTGCCTGATGTTTTGACACCTCCTATTGAGGTTAGTAAGGTCTACTTAGGCAATGAAAGTGATGCTGCAATCTCCTATGGTTTTGATGAGATGAAACGACCAATGGCGGTTGGGCAGTTACGCAATGGGGGTAGCAATGATGCAGGTTTGGCTCGCATTGACCTAGCTTATCTTTTAGGCGACAACGGCGGTCACTTAAATGTGACTGGAATGGCTGGCGCTGGAACGAAATCCAGTTTTCTCCTAGCTGTAGTCAAGTTACTGCTCAGTGAAGCAGATCCTAAAGCAAAGCCTGAAAAAGGCAAAGAACCCTTATTTATCGTGCCTATCATTTTGAATGTGAAGGGAGAGGATCTCATGTGGATAGATCGCCCCAACAAGGACTTTCAGAAGAGTGAAGACAAATATAAGAGTGACTGGGAGAAACTAGATGTGAAACCTGAGCCATTCAAAGGGGCTGAATTCTATGCCCCTACAGAACCAGGAAAACCAAGTACTCCGACAATTGATGGGTGCAAGGCGAAAGCATACTCTTGGTCGCTTTCAGATGTACTCTCTGAGGAACTTTTCCCTTACTTATTCGGAGATGATTCAATTAGTTCGGCAATGATGGCATTAGTTTACGATATCATCGCTTTCCTCACTGAGAATGATGGCAAGACCTTGAAATCCGCAGCACCGAAAAATTGGAATGAGATCCTTCAATGGATACGTGATCAAGCCGCTTTATCAGAAGGCGATCGCGGTCTGAAAATGCATCAAACTGGCACTTGGCGAGCTATATATCGAAGACTATGGGACATTCTAGCTGAAGGTGAAAGCATCTTTCCACGTGATCTCCCTACTGGACAACCTCTAAAAGTCACACGCACTAAAAACTCTCCGCCTCAAGTAATTGATATTCATGCTTTGTCGTCTTCTCTGCAACGCTTTGTTGTAGCTTCTATTGCCAAACAAGTAGTTGCGGCACGAAGCGGTAAGGGAACTATTTCTAGCTTGCGCTATGTTCTAGTTTTAGATGAGTTGAACCGCTTTGCACCACGTAATAGCACAGATCCTATTACTCAACTTTTAGACAAAGTGGCTTCAGAAATGCGGAGTCAAGGGGTTTTGTTGTTTGGTGCCCAACAGTTAGCTTCCCAGGTATCAATCAAGGTCATTGAAAATGCAGCAATTCGAGTGTTAGGGCGTACAGGCTCGGCTGAGTTGCAAGACAAAGTGTGGCAATCTTGGGACAAATCAGTACGACAACAAGCAGGAACTCTGAAAGCCGACGAAAAACTTGTTATGCAGCCAACTTTTCGTCAACCTATGTTTGTCAAGATGCCATTTCCAGCATGGGCAATGCGACGGGAGGACATCGCTCCCAGCAAATCATTCGATCAAACTCCTGAGGTATAACCATGCGGATTCTGCACACATCGGACTGGCATTTAGGAAGCCGCCTTGGTAGCTACGACCGCAGTGATGAGCTTTTCAAGCAAGTCGAGTACATTTGCCAAATTGCAAGTCAACATGCGGATGTACTGTTAGTTGCAGGAGATGTCTTTGTCCGAAAATCACCTGAATTAACGAAGCGGCTAGCTAGAATTCTGGCACCCTATGTCCATCAAGGGCTACACATCATTTTGGTTCCGGGAAATCATGATGATCGGGAACACTTCCGGATGATGAAAGCGCTGTTAACCCTGAAACGAAGTGAAAGCGATCGGGTTCATATTGTTGAAACTCGGGAGTTTTTTTGCATCAATGATGTCCAGTTTGCCGTCATCCCTTACCCTACGAGAGAACTGTTGGAGCCTTATTGTTCGGAAGAAACAGGAACGACTCGACGCAATGTATCCTTAAGCAGTGCATATGCGGATCTGATTCGCAGTGTTACTGACAAAATCGTTGAATCTCAGAAACCTACTGTCTTTGTTGCCCACATCACGGTGGCGGGTGTAACTACCCCTAGCGAAAAAGAGATTAGCTATAACGAGGATCTCCGTATAGGTAGGGAGGATTTACCTAAGGCTGACAACCTTGCTTATATTGCGCTCGGTCATATTCATCAGCAACAGCAGATTGAGTATCCAATTCCTTGCTGGTATAGCGGCAACATCGAGCGTCTAGATATGGGTGAGCGAAAAGATACAAAGGGGGTGTTGCTGGTCGATGTACCTGAATATGGTCCTGCAACTGTGACAACGTGGGAGCAAAAGGAATCGTTGAAACTGGATGCAACTTCTTTTTATGATATCCAGATTTCGTCTACGGAGATAGAGACATTAACGGAGCAATATCCAGATATTGATCGTGCTGTTGTCAGGATCCAGGTGGAGTGTGAACCAACTGATGATGCCATAGTGATAAGGCGGCATATTACTGAAATCTGTCAACGTTGTATAGATGTTGTGCTTATAGGGGAAGGCGGGTTTTCTGCGGCGACGGCGGGTGTCCCTGCTACTCCAAGAGACTATTTAACAACAGTTATTGATTACTTGGGCGATCGGTATGCCAATGATGCTGATCTTCCAGAACTTAAGAGTCGAGCTAGTCAATTACTCAGGGAGATGGAAAATGAAATTACAGAGGATTGAGTTAAAAGGTTTTCTGAGCCATTATGGATGTAAAAATGAGAATGGTCATATCGATCCTGTTGTGATTGACTTCTCTACTTCTCCGCTTTGGTTAATTCATGGTCCAAATGGATGTGGCAAAAGTTCAATCTTTGATGCAATTACTTTTGCTCTTTATAAACTACACCGAGGTGGTCAAAAATATTTTCATGAGTTGGTTCATGATGCTGCTGAGAATGATATTGCTGAAATCAATCTAGAGATCGGAATTGAAGATCAACGTTACTTGATTCAGCGTACTATTACTCGCATCAAACGCGAAATGGTAACTTCTAAGGTTTGGGGGGTTGTTCGTCGTTGGACCGGGGCAGATTGGGAAGCCATTCCAGGCTACGAAAATGACATTGAAAAATGGGTTGCTGACAACCTGCGGATGAGTGCTGAAACGTTTGTGTCTGCTGTGGTACTAAGGCAAGGAGAAGCGGATAGCTTTCTAAAAGCTAAACCTGTTGCTCGAAAAGATCGCTTGCTAGAGTTGCTTGATCTTAAATTATATGAACGACTAGGTAAGGTCGCTAAAAAACAATTTGACCGATGTAAGGCTGATCTTAAGAGAGTGACAGAAGAATTGGGGGAACCAGTTGCCGAGGATAATCTAGAACTCCAACGCCAAAAAGTTGCTGCGGCAGAGACAAAATTGAAGACTTCTAGGGTGTCCAAAGAAAACAAGGAAAAGGAACTACAAGATGCTATAAATGCCCAGAGGTACGAGGCTGAGATTAAAATTCTTCAAGAAAAACAACAGAGCCTTGATTCTCTGTTGGCACGGTCAGAAGAGATTAAGAGGAATTTACGTCGATATCAAGAATTATCAACAGTTCTCCCTCTGTTTGAAAATTTATGGAGAACTCGACGTACTTTGAGCGATGAAGGGCAAAAAATTAAGACTACTCAGAGGGAAATTGATTTATTTCAAAAGCGATTAGCTGATTTCATATTAAGGATTCGAGAAAATCAAAATCGAAAAGCAGAAACTGACCGATATTTCTCTGACCTCAGTGAGCAACTAGCAGTCTATGAGAAGCGTCAAAACTATTTGACCGAACAACTTGAAAGTGTGAGAAAAATTGAAGAGCTTGAGAAAAGCCTCAAAGAGGCTGAAGCAGAACTAGAGCCTTATCATTTGATTTTATCTGAGGTTGCTAAAATCGAACGTGATGTTGTTCGTCATGCAGAGTTAACAAAAGTAATTCCACAATTGAAAAAGCTTATTGATGGGAAAACTGAACGAGAAAAAGTACGTCAGTCTATAGATGAGAAGCAACAGAATATAGTAGTGCTTCAGAAGGCTCTTCGGTCAAGTCTTACTGAAGAGAATTGTTTCTTAGAATCGTTAGACTCTAGAATTAAAGAATATAAAGAACTACAAAAATGTCAAAAAGAATGTGAAATAGAAATTGAGAAACTGAAAGATAAGCTCAAACGCCGCAATAGTATTACTCATGATGATGATGAATGTCCGATTTGTGGTAATCATCTAAATTCGCCGGAAGTTAAAGAGCGTCTGACTCTAGAGAGAACTCTCTGGGAGGAAAAATTGTCAGATATGGAGGCTAAAAATCGGACTCTGCAACTGGAACTAAAAAATAAAGAAGATGCGGGGCATCTGGCTCGTAAGAACCATACATCTTCTCAGGATAAAACTCGTGACATAGAAAAAACACTTCATGCTAATCAGGAGACCTTAAAACTTGAAAAGGAACATCTAAGCCGGCAAGATCGATCTCTTGAAGACATCCGTCAAGAGATTGGTCTTTGGACAGATAGATTAAACCAATTTGCTGATCTCCAGCTTGAACTTGAAGCTCTTAGCAATATTCCAGACCGCCATAAACAGCTTGAGTTAGCTAAGAGTGTGCAAATCAAAACTGAAAGTAAAGTTAGTGTTTACCAGACTGAATTAACTAAGCTTCCCAAGCTCCTTAATGAAGAACGGCAAAGAATTCGTGATGACTTTAAAGAAACTGGGGCAGCTATTCTCCCACTGAAACGAAGGCAGCAAGACTTGATGCAAGAATTAGATCGACTTACTTCTACTCAAAGAGATTTAGAAACGAATGAAAAGGTAGAACGAGAAAAATTGCAAGCTAAGGAGGTTACGCTTGATGATTTACAAGTCCGA
This sequence comes from Leptolyngbya sp. FACHB-541, assembly GCF_014695875.1. Classification (NCBI taxonomy): domain Bacteria; kingdom Bacillati; phylum Cyanobacteriota; class Cyanophyceae; order Leptolyngbyales; family Leptolyngbyaceae; genus Leptolyngbya; species Leptolyngbya sp. FACHB-541. Next base: position 127,287 of record NZ_JACJPC010000148.1, read on the forward strand.
TACAATCAAGCAGAGCAGAATCTAGAACAACAAGAGCAAGCAATACCATTACCTTGGAATGAACACCCAGCATTTGAGGATGAAGTAGCCCTAAAGGACTTGCGGAAGGAAAAAGAAAATTTGAGCCAGGTGGAGAAAGAAGAGACACAACTGCGTGAGGCTGAACAGCAAAAGCATGAGACAGATGGATCGATTTCTATCCTAGAAAGACAACTTGCTGAAATTCCTATTGAACACAGGCGTTTAGTTGACGATGTACAAGTAGAGCTTAATCAGGTTAATGCAACAATAGGGAAAGCTGAGCAAGCTCTTCAGTCTGAGCGAGGTGAGCTAGCAAGGCTCAATGAAAGAAAACAGGATTATGAGGAGAAATTGCAAGAACGAGATCAAGCTGTTGAGGAGTATCGATATTATGAGAAACTGTCAGAAGCTTTGGGTGCTAAAGGTTTGCAAGCAAAGATTGTTCAATCAGCTCAGGCTGCAATTAAAGATTTTGCCAATACGACTTTGGGCAGGCTGAGTAACAATACTTGGCAAATTGATCTTCAAGAATCTAGAGATGGCAAGGAGTTAAATATTCTTGCTCGCGATTTGAGTAGTCCTGGTTTACCGAGTCGCCAGTTTGAGTATTTAAGTGGTGGTGAGAAGTTTCGAGTTGCTATCAGTCTTGCGATCGCGATCGGTCAGGCAACCTCTGGTGGGCGCACTGTAGATACGCTAGTCATTGATGAAGGATTTGGTGCTCTAGACGAAGTGAATCGGGGATTGCTTGTTAGTGAGTTGCGTCGCCTCAGCGAGGAGGTTTTGCAGGGGGGAAGGGTTATTATTGTTTCTCACCAAGAAGATATTTGCGAGGAGTTCGCTTACCGTTACCGGATTTCAAAGGATAGCTCTGGTTATGGGCAAGTTGAATTTAACCCAGTCAATGTATAACTCATACAAGGCTGTAATGTGCTAATCTTCCTCTGTTAAGGAGGAAATGAGTCTGTGTTAATTGTTGCAGGCTGGAGTCTAAATAATGCACGCCCTCGTGTTTGGGACAAGAATTATCCTAAATATTACCTGCCTAACTTACAGGCAATTATGGTATCTTACGCAGATTTTCATCAAAAGCCTGCTCGTAGACATAAAGCGATGGAGCAGGGATTGCATGAAGCACTAGGCGTTCCAAAGGATGTAAAAATTTTTCTTGATAATGGTGCCTTTCACTTCATCAGCCGAGATGGAGAAGTACCAAGAAAAGATTATGAAGAATTTATCAGAAACGCCGAACCTGATTGGTACCCAATTCCACAAGACTACATTCCGATTCCTAAAATGAGCGTAGAGGAGCAACGAAAGTGTTTTAAGCTCACTATGCAGGTAAATAGAAAATATGACTATGACGGGTATACACCAGTTATTCATGTGGGACAATTTTTAGAAAAATATTCTTCAGCAATTAAAAAGCATGAAAAAATATCTCTAAAAAAGCAGATTGCATTAGGTGGAATTGTTCCTAATTTATTACGTGCTTCTAAAGCTTTGCCACATGAGAAAGTAATCAAAGACTTACAACATGTCCGGAAAGAGTTTTCGGATAAAGAGGTTCACGTTTTTGGTATTGGGGGAACAGCAACTTTACATATTGCTGCTCTTTTAAAAATTGATTCTGTTGATTCAAGTGGTTGGCGTGCCCGTGCTGCTAGAGGAATTGTCCAGCTTCTGGGTCGAGGCGATCGTTCAGTCGCAGATTTAGGGAAGTGGAAGGGGCGCAAACCTAGTCCACTAGAGTGGGAAGAATTAGCAGAATGCCAATGTCCGGCTTGCCAGGCAAATGGATTGGATGGATTAAAAGCAGATAAAATTGAAGGCTTCTGTAATCGAGCGACGCATAACCTATGGATTTTGTTAGAGGAAGCTCGCTTGATCAAGCATCACCTAAATGCTGGAACCTATGTAGGTTGGTATGAGCAACATCTAGAGAACTCAACTTACAAACGCTTAATTCAACAAGTCGTTCAAATATCCATGCTCGATTTTAAGGAGCCATAAAAAGATTTCTCACGCAAGTAAAGTGAACCTGTGCTTACCAAACCGCCAACTGTTTGGTTAAAAGAAGTAATTGAGTTCCTTTAGCAGTTTACTTCGATTCCATTTGTCGAGTTAGAGCAGGCGATCGCTACTTGTGTTGCAGAAAAGCTCACTGCTCTTGGTTCGAGCCACATCTGATTGGAGATCCGGAGCATCCCTCTGTCATTTGTCATCATCAAACTGCAATCACACCTCGATACGACTCCCGTGGGCGATCGCTCTCAATGGCAACACGACCCATTTGCTGGCACGATTGTCGGCGATCGGATTTGTGGGCGAGGGGTAGCTGACTCTAAGGCAGCGATCGCCCTATTCATCTACCTTGCAAAGGTGCTGAGGAACTCGCCTCAGTTCAACGTCTCGCTATTCCTCGGATTCGATGCTCAGGAGGAATCGAGCAACTTTTCTGGAATTTGAGAGATTCTCCATCATGCGCCCAAAGCCGATGTTGGCATTCTGCAAAACCAAAGACCTTGATAAAGCCCTTGCTATCCTCAGTAAACGAGAACGTCATTCCCAGGAGGACAGTCGAAAACCCTTCTATTTGAACAATCGGGTGAACTGGCAGGAGCGAGATCAGCAAATCCTGGCTCAAGTAAAGGAAACTGTGCAGGAACTTCTAACGGCTGAGAAGCCAATCAGAATTACGGGGAGCAAAGTTGCCAAAGCGCTCGGTCAACTGACACTCGTAGAACAACACCTCGACCAGATGCCCCAAACACAGGTATACCTAAATTCCGTTTTAGAAACCATCGAAGATTTCCAGATTCGACGAGTTAGGTGGGCGGTTGAACTGCTCAATCAGCGAGGAGAACAGATAGAGCGATGGAAAACTGTCAGATACTCGTTGAGCTTATGGAGTTTCTGACTCTTCAATGCCGTAATCAGTAAATAGAGCGGCGATCGAGATCTCTAGAGCCTTCGCTATTTTTTCAATGTTTTCCAACGACGTATTCCGCTCCCCTCTCTCAATGCCAGAGATGTAAGTTCGGTGGAGTTCAGCTCGCTCTGCCAATTCTTCTTGAGAGATATCTAACTCTCGCCGTCGTCGCCTGACAGCTTTTCCAAAGCGCCGTTTGATATCTGACTGGTCGTTTTGATTCACAGCATCATGCTGTGAGACTGTAGACGATAGATCTACAGACTATGAGTCTATTTATGTACACTATAAGTATCAAAGTCTTATATTCATCATAAAAGGTTCTCGTGTCCAAGCCACTACACCCTAGCCTCCCGTTATCTTTGCCAGAGGGTTTTCCCAAAAGTACTCAAGTTCCAAAATTTAGCCTTGGCGATCGCGTCCAGTGGCATCCGCTACCTAGCCGAGACTTTGGAACCATTACTGGTTTGCTATACGCTCCAACCCAACAGACGCAAAGTTGGCAGTGGCAATATACAGTTTGGCTTGATCCCCAAAGTCCCTCACGAATTTGGACACAGAGTGATGTGGCATGGGAGGAAGACCTTGAATTGCTAGGGGCTGAATCCACAAATCCAATCGTTAAAGGGAACCCGTCATGAATCTTGGAGACTTGGGACCGAGAGAACTTGCTTTACTTCGTCTCTACGCCAACTGCCAGCTTGGGATGTCACCCAGAGACTTCTACGCCAAGTGGAATGTCACCCATGCTCAGATGGCACAGATTTGTGGATGTTCAGAACCCACTGTGGATCGCTGGTTTGCTGGACCTAGTAGCTACCGTCAGCCAGAACCTATTTACTTGCGACGACTAGCAGAGATGAACTTGCTATGGGAATTTTACGAGCAGATCCCCGCAGCACTTAAGCAATGGCTTTGCCCCCCGCCTCACTCCAATGAGCAAGAACTATCATCGTGATAGCCAGGGTTTGTCTTCTGAAGTAACGGCGTACTACTGTATGGGCAATTCCACTCGTACATCGCCCTTGACTACCCATGATGATTCAAATCAGTCTGGAGCGTAGGCAACTTCAGCTATCTCCCATAGAGCAGTCTCTTGCTAAGGCTGCTGCCAGTAGGTCTGCGATGCGGTTTCAGTTTCAGTTTCAACTTGCTAACAAAGAATCTGCTTACCAATCAGCCAGCCCCTTACAAATTCAGACAGCTATCCTCAAGCGAATGATTAGTAAGTACTCCGAGCAGATGGTCTACCGACCGCTTGACGAGATGCAGTATTGGTTTGCTTATTCCAGCGGAGCATTCTTAGAGCCAGGATATCCGCCCCTGTTCTACAGCAGAACTGAGCATAGAACCGTTTCCCCTAGCAAGAGTGCAGTTGCAGGAATTGGTGAAGGTATTGCAGGATTTCTAGCTCAGCAACTCTATCGATGTCGAAAGCTTGCCCGTCCTAACCATGATTATCCTGACATTGTGATGGAGGGCAACGGTAAAACTTACCTCGTAGAAGCTAAAGCAACTACCGCTTCCGACCTAGATATTCAACAGATTATTGAGGATGAGCTGATCCGCATGGTTGCTTATGCTTCTGCCTGTGCCGAGTTAGAGACCCGATCCGTAGTCGGAGTTTTGGTAGGCACTGCATTAGTGAGCGAGACGCATTATCGTTGTTACGTGACTGAGGTAACGGTGTGAGGTTTAAGATCTTGTCCCAGGAAGCGTTCATTCTGCACAATCTAGTAGAGCTTGTTCAAAACCAGACCAACCGAGGTTCCCAGCAGTACAGCAGTGAGATCGAGTGTAGCTTTACTGAGCTAGTGCGAAATTGGATGCGAAAGTTGGCTCAGAGTAGTACTCGTGATGGACACATGAACATCCTTGAGCAGGCGCTAGAGATTGCTCAGTTGGGATTGCAAAAGCGATTGAGAGATTATGACATCCGCTACGATTTCAACTCATATCTGATTAGTGCTAGAAAGACGCTGAAGTTTTCAGCCAAAGAAATTACTGAACTCAAGGAGAAACTGAAGCGATCTAAGGAAATTGGAAGGGTTGGTGAGAGAAGGCGGGTAGTTAGTGATGCTCAAGTTTCGTTTGAATTAGTAGAAATAGGTTTACAGAGTGCCATAGAGGGTTTGATTGCCTCTCCTATCGCCGAGGTTTGTGAACTCAATCTGGACGAGATCAACAGAACTTACCAAGTGCAAGGTGACTGGTTTCCGTTCCATATCACTATTCAGAACTTAGTATTCGTAATCGATGATGATGGAACAATTTTCGTCTCAACAGAGAATCTGCCAGAAGTGCTGATTATGGAAGCAGAAGAGCTACTTGAGAGGATAGCAAGTCAGGTTTACCTGAGGATCAAATAAGGTTTAGCTTAAGCAGGTGAGGTGCTTGAGACGGACAGTTTCACTACAACGTAAGATTCTCACATTCCGAGTAGGTTTCTATGTCCAGAAACTGAGCGATGGCATCAACAGAAAAACGGGCACTGCACAATGGGTGCATGATTTATCTCAAAGCAGGCACTCGCCGATCCTTCAAGTAGTAGATCAACAAACAGATCGATGCCTCGAGCATCTCAATGAACTTGGAATAGTAGAAGGTCTTGCGATGAAATCGCGCGAAGAAGAAATGACAAGCTTACTGAAGCGAGGTAGGTTTGAGCCAGTAGATGCTCCATAGGAAACCTTTAGCATCAGTCATACCTACTATTGGGCACCATTTGTCCTGATTGGCAACGGATTATGAAGACGGATCAGTGTTGGGTAATCGCTTCATCTAACTGTTATCCAGCTTCACCGATCAGTGTAAACGCCGCCCAGTTGCTTGGATCAGGATGGTTTGCCATTGTTGATCGCATTGCCTGACGCAAGGCTTGAGCTTTGTCCCGTCCTTCCTGCTGCCACTGGCGATAAAACTCCACCATTAGCTCTGCCGTTGGCGCATCGGGTACTGACCACAACGATACAATCAGGCTCGGTGTTCCGGCTTGAAAGAACGATCGCGCCAAACCAATGACTCCATCGCCAGTAATGTTTCCTAGCCCAGTATCACAAGCGCTGAGCACCACGAGTTCGGCGTTGAGGCGGAGTTGCAAAATTTCGGCGGAGGTCAGCAACCCATCGTTTTGATTGTCGGGAGCCAGCACGATCGCCCCTGGTACTGACGGTTCACCATCGCCGCTGTAGTCCTCTAAAAGCCCGTGGGTTGCCAGGTGGATCACTCGTGCATTGAGCATCCGCTGTTTGATGACAGTTTCACTAGCAGCTTCTCCTATAAGGACTGGAACGTTGTAGAGGGTAGCGATCGCATTCACCTCATCCGCAGCACTAGGTAGTGTCGTTAAATTAGGTAGGTTCGGAGATTGAGGCATCTCTGGATTTCCTACCAGCAATACATCAGCCTCAGACATCGAACCCAACCCGCCCATTTGCTCCCGCTTTTGGTGCGTGAAGTTCAAGACCTGAATTGACGGTGCAGTGAGTACAGTGTGATGAGCAATCAGAGGTTGGTCATTGGCATCTAGTAGGGCAGGAAAGGGCACCAGAAACAGATCGTCTTGAGGAATAAACACGATGCGATCGGTTTCATTCTCAGGCAACCAGTCTTGAATAGGCTGAATTAAGAGCTGATAGAGCGCCCGTAACTGTTCTCGCTGGGCAACTGGCTGAGATTCAACCAGCTCAAAGCCACCTCTGAGTCGAGCACCCAAAGCTCTTCGACTTTGCTGGATCATGTCTTTAAGAGACTGATTGCCCGCTGTTAATAATTGCGATTTGAACTGAATCTCGCCAGACGGACGCACTACCCAGAGGTAGAGTTTATCTTCAGGATTGTTCTGCACCGCTGCGATCGCATACTCTACCAGAGTCACCTGCTGGTCTTGAGCCGTGCGGCGAATCTCCTCCAAGGTTGGAGTTTGGGCAATGGTTCTTTGCTCTGAAGGTATCTCAGAGAGACTGGCGAAAAGAATATCTGCGATCGCTCGGGTACGTCCTTTCTCAGAAGCTACTAAAGCCCCTTCGGTATCTCCTAGCTCAGCCAAAACCCACGTCAGTTCGTTAAAAAAGTCACGGCTTCCATCCAAAGCGTTAATCCGTTCGGTATCAGTGGCAAGTCGGTTGCGCCAACTATCGAGCCAGTCGGCAAGCTGACCTAGACCTGCCTGTGCTCCAGAACTTAAATACGATCGGGCTGTCAACTGATTTCGAGTTGCAATTCCTGCCCTCAGTCCAGTCAAGAGTCCGCCGTAGTCTTCTAGTTGAAAGTAACACCGCGATAGGTGAGTGAAGATATTGACTTCGCTGATCAGGTTGCTATCTCGGATCAAATCTGAGGTGGTCGGATCGGCACTGTTGGCACGATAGAGTTGAAGTGCCTGATTGAGGATAGGGATGGCTTCTGTGCATTGCCCCTGAAGAGCCAGTGTTTGACCTTGCGATCGCAACTCAATCGGATCTGCCGTCTGAGCATAAATTGCTGCTGGTAAGGTGCGAGCATTCATTCCAGACTGCTCCCAAGACCAGCCTAGAATTGACAGCGCGATCGCTAGCAGCAGACTGATTAGGAAGAGCCAGCTATTTTTTCGTAAGCCCATACCATCCCCCTGCTTGCTCTGCCTACTGCAACCCTACTGCCGCTGTCCGTTAAAACGAGCTTGATAGGTGCTTGATACACCCAAGTCGGTGACACCAGTGAGCTGCATTTCTCCTGAAACTTGATTGCCATTTACAGTAAAGGTCAAAGTTCCTGCTGTTGGCACTGCTCCAGAGCGAATACTGTCATCTGAGGCTAACATTGCCTCTGCCAGCGTTCCGGTGATTTGTGTAAACCACATCACGTCACTGCGAAGCGTATCGTCGCTAGGGTGCAGATGCAGGTGAACCTGACCGTCGCTGATCGTTACTTGACTAAAGTGCTCAGTCTGGTTGGGATGACCTGCGGTGAATGATTGCCAGAAAATACTGCCGTTAACCAGCTCAGCTTCAGTCTGAGCGGTCATGGAGAGAGCAACCAGTAAGGGATTAGAATCCCCCGCCTGAGGCAGCATAATTTCTAAGACCGCAGGCAATGGTCCAAACCTGCCTGATTCGGTTTCTCCTTCAATGTCGATCCGAAATTGTGCAGGAGCAGAGACTCCCTCTATCAAAGTGGCTTGCTGTTTTGACTGGGCTTGAGCAACCACCTGCTGACGTTGAGACCCTGCCCAAGCGGATACGAGAATGGAGAGAAACCCCACCCGTAGGACTGAACTCAACAACGTCCTGCGTCTAAACATGAGTCGCCTCACTGTAAGGTTATTTTTTCTCAGCAGAAAACTTACATCTTAAATGTGGACCATATTCGCTATAGCCCATTACCAATTAGGATAAACGGTGCCCAGTAATGTGGATGTGACAAATCATTGGGATCAAGTCCGATCGCTTCCGCCAGTTCAAAGCCGCCTCTGTTGCCGTCTTCACCCATGCTAATTAAGGCGATCTGCGCCTGTTGCAGCGCTGCTGCTTTGCCGAGGTTGCCACGCAGGAGGGCATCGTAAAATTCAGTCATCAGAATCTGAGTGCCGCCATCGTCTACTGCCCAGAGAGATGCCATTGACGCCCGTGCCCCGGCTGTCTGCATCAGGTAGCCGAAACCTAAAATTTCTTCGCCATCGCCAAAGGTATTATCAACGCCCGTTTCACAGGCACTGAGCACAACCAGGTCTACCCGCGTCAGGTTGAGTAAGCCTGCTTTGAAGTCTGCCAGTGTCCACCGTTCTTGCTGGCTGAAGAGGATAAAGGAGTCTTCGGGTTGTCCTACCAGGAATTGGGCATGGGTCGCCAAATGCACAATGGTGTGACGATTGGCATCGCGTTCAATCCGAGCGCGGTTAAAGTCGTTGCCTAGCAGTGCAGTGCCATCAGAGGTTAGTCCAGCGATGTGATTGATTTCGTCGTCTGCATGTTCAAGTAGATTGAAATTGAATGTCTGGTTGCCCACATTAACCGTCAGCGGTCCTTCGGTGAGTGCGCCTGCTAGAATCTGAGGCTGGGTGCGTGGTGGGGTATTGAGGTCGGTGAGGCTAGCAGCGGTGATGTGGTTGATGCGATAACGTTCAGCTAGCCATTGGTTGCCGTCGTGGAGGGCAGCCAGAGGAATGTAGCGCAGGGAGCGATCGGGGGCGTAGATGATGGTGTTGATCCCTGCTGCTTCCAGGTCGGCTTCAATAGGGGCAATGAGCCACTGGTAAAAGGTTTGGGCAGGGGTGATGGCATCGCGGGTAGGCTCTTCGAGGGCGTAGCGGAAGGCTTGCACCGCATCGTTGAGTTCAAGGCGTGAGACATCATTGACGGTGCGGTGGATGGGAGGTGCATAGGGCGAGGTGACGATTAGCTCCAGCCTGTTCTCCAAGATCAACGGATAGAGCATCACCGCGCCTTGGGGAATCTGTCCCAGGTTGTCTTGCAAGGCTGCTAGTTCGTCAAGCTGCACATTACGGTCTCGTTCCTCCTGGCTCAGCAATGCCAGTTGCTCTTGCACCAGGGCACTGTCTTTGAAGGCGTTGAAGGCTTGCACAATCTGCCGTTGGTCTGCCTGTAATGCCGCTAATTCATCAAGTTCGGCATCGGTGAGTGAATCCTTTGCCTCCAGCTCATGCAGGCGTTGACCGTTGGCAATAGCTCGGTTAATGAGGTCGTTGTGGGCATTGGCAATAACCGTCTCAGGTGGCACCAGTTCGGCTCCTTGGCGGGCATTCTCAGAACTGCGTACCCCCCGCAGGTATTGGTCGAGTTCCTGCACCTTGAGCAGATCCAGCACTCGTTGGGACTCCAGGATGCGGTCTTGCTGGAGCAGCAGATCTGCCAGATGGCGGTAGGTGTCTTCGACGGTAGCGGTATAGGAGTCCTGTAAGTTTTTCTCCAATGCCTGATTGATCTGGCGAATTTGTTCGTAGGCGTTGATGGCCTCTTTGTAAAAGACAATGGCAAGTTCTGGTTGGGTTTGCGCTTCAAATACAGCCCCCATATTGCCCAGGGTGATAGCTTCCCCGGCCCGATCGCCCACCTGGCGAAAGAGGGCTAAGCTTTGCTGATAGTACTCCAGTGCCTGCGGATAGTCCCCCAGCGCTTGGTAAACATGTCCGATGTTGTTGAGGGATTTGGCTTCCCCAGCGCGATTGCCCAATTGACGAAAGAGGGCTAAGCTTTGCTGATAATAGTCGAGGGACTGCAGATACTCCCCCAGCGCTTGGTAGACAATGCCGATGTTGTTGAGGGAGCTGGCTTCCCCAGGACGATTGCCCAACTGGCGAGAGAGGGCTAAGCTTTGCTGATAGTAGTCGAGGGCCTGCGGATACTCCCCCAGCGAGGCGTAGACAGTGCCGATATTGCCTAGGGTGAGGGCTTCCCCGGGGCGATCACCCAACTGGCGTTTGAGGGCTAAGCTTTGCTCATAGTACTCCAGCGCCTGCGGATACTCCCCCAGCTGACGATAGACAATACCAATGTTGCCCAGGGTGTTAGCTTCCCCGGGGCGATCGCCCAACTGGCGAGAGAGGGCTAAGCTTTGCTCAAAGGAGTCGAGGGCCTGCGGATACTCCCCCAGCGATTGGTAAACAATGCCGATGCCTATAAGGGAGCTGGCTTCTCCGGGGCGATCGCCCAACTGGCGTTTGAGGGCTAAGCTTTGCTCATAGTACTCCAGTGCCTGCGGATAGTCCTCCAACTGACGATAGACAGTGCCGATGTTGCCCAGGGTAAGAGCTTCCCCGGGACGATCGCCCAACTGGCGCGAGAGAGCTAAGCTTTGCTCATAATAGTCGAGGGACTGCGGATACTCCTCCAGCTGACGATAGACAAGTCCGATGTTGTTGAGGGAGCTGGCTTCCCCGAGGCGATCGCTCAACTGGCGAAAGAGAGCTAAGCTTTGCTCAAAGGAGTCGAGGGCCTGCGGATACTCCCCCAGTGACTCGTAGACAAGACCGACGTTGTTGAGGGAGCTGGCTTCCCCTGATCGATTGCCCAACTGGCGAAGGAGGGCTAAACTTTGCTGATGATAGTCTAATGCTTGAGTATACTCACCAAGTGATTGATGAAGCGATCCTAAGTAGGAAAGTGTGTGGGCTTGGCGTTGCTGATTGCCGAGCATTTGGTAGTGCTCTAAGGCAGACTCAAACGACTGCACTGCCTGCCGCCACTGCTGAACGTTATACTGCTGTTCTCCTAGTTCATAGAGCCGATTAGCTTCTGCCTCATGCGCTGCGGCGGGTATCTGGGCAACGGCGATACCGCTTCTGGGTGGTAATGGGGAGAGCCATGCCAGGGGCAAGGCTACACTTAACAGCAACAGCAGCGAACCGAGGGAAAGCTTTCTGTGGCTCAGTGCAGGCGAAGCTGTGGGGTTTCTACTCATCAGGTTGGTATAAGCAGCGAGGGGATGTGGCGCACAATGCTTGAGAGCAGAGTTTACAGGTAGAGCACAATGCTCTTTGTCTTTACAAACAGAACTCAACATTCCGGGCATTACCAAAAGCGCAGCTGACTGAGCAAAACGCTGAGCTGGCTGAGTACTTTTTTAGGCTGGCTGAGCAAAAAAACAAGCTAGCTGAGTATTTCATTAGGCTGACTGAGCAAAACGCTGACTCAACAAAAGGCTGGGTTGGCTGAGCAAAAAGCTGATTTGACTAAGTACGACAGTGGGCTGACTGAGCGAAAAACCAGGCTGGTTGAGCAAAAAGTTGGGCTAGCTGAGTAAAAAGCTAACTGAGGAAGAAGCAGAGCTGACTAATCAGAGGTATGAGGCGATCGCTGTCACACATCAATCCCTAAAAATGATATGCAAACCTTGTATTACAATCCCGATTGCTCTAGACAGAGATTCGTACTAGGAAATGGATTGGACAAGGGTGAGGGCGATCACTTTATCTAATTATCACTCAGCCTTACTCGTTTGAGTAAAAGCTGTCATGACTTGATTCAGGATGTTGCGCCCTTAGTTATGCCAGTTACCTATTAATTATGCTGGAGAACAACCCTGGTTCATAAGATTGGGCAGCGTCACACTGATTGGAGACGCTGAATAAAAAGTCACCTAAAACACAAGCGTCCTTGAAGTTAATTTTCGCTTTAATTCTTTAAATTGAGGCATTTCAGTTCGTATAACTAGATTAAGCCCCTCAAACTGAAACTATGCTTCTCCCTAGTCTCCACACGTTGTTGGCAAAGACGGGCAAGAGAAGGATTAATACTTACCTTCTGCTCCTTGACCTTTGCCTTGCTCTGACCTCCTCGGTTTTGCTGAATGCCCCTTCTGTCATCTCTCCTGCCGTAGCCCAGGAAAGCAGTGAAGGAGAGCAGGCAGCAGAGGCAGATAGACTATTACAGCAGGGAATCCAGCAGTATGACGTGGGTCAATGGCAAGCGGCATTGCAGTCTTGGCAGGCAGCGTTGGAGATTTATCGAGATTTGGGCGACCGCTCTGGAGAAATTAGTTGTTTAGGCAATCTTGGCACCATTCAGAGCATTCTTGGAAACTATCAACAAGCTATAGGTTTCTATCAACAAGCACTAGAACTAGCACAAGAATTAGAAAGTCTTGAATTAGAGGCTAAGACTTTGAACAATCTTGGTTTAGCTCATTTTTCTTTAGGACAGTATGAGAGAGCAATTCAGTTTTATCAACAAGCTTTGGCAATTAAGCAGCAGATTGATGGTGATCAGGGCGAAGCAAATTCTCTCGGCAATCTTGGCTTAGCTTATTTTTATCTAGGAAGATATCAGCAAGCAATTGAGTTTCATCAACAGGCTCTGGCTATAGAAAGAGACACTGGTGCTCGTCGTGGAGAAGTCGAGTCTTTAAGCAATATAGGTATGGCTTATCATGCTCTTGGGCAGTATTTGCAGGCAATTGAGGTTTATCAGCAAGCATTAGAAATAGCTCAAGAGATAAACTACATCCGTTTGCAAATTAAAACCTTAAATAATATAGGCTCTGCTTACGATCAGTTAGAGCAATATCAGCAGGCAGTTGAGGTTTATTATCAATCTTTAGAAATTGCTCAACAAACTGATGATCGTGTAGAACAAGGAAGAATTCTTACTGGCTTAGGAGATAGCTACTTTTCACTTGAGATGTTACCAGAGGCAGAAAAACATCTATTTGATGCTATCGAAATTTGGGAATCACTTCGACCTGACCTAACGGATACTAATCGAATTTCACTATTCGAAACTCAGCTTGGAACTTATAACATTTTACAACGAACTCTTGTTGCATCAAATTCAAATGATAGAGCTTTAGAAGTTGCCGAACGAGGACGTGCTCAAGCTTTTGCTGCGCTATTAATGACAAGCATGAATGGCTCAGTGCCTCAAATAGATAATCAGCTTCTTTCTTTCAATCGCATACAACAACTTGCAGCAAGAAATGAAGCTGTTTTTGTTGAGTACTCACTGGTTTCAGATACAGAACTCTACATTTGGGTTATTCAACCTACAGGTGAGATGGCTTTACGCCAAGTTAACTTTGATAGCAATCAAATAGATTTAACATCACTAATAAGTCAGTCTAGAGAATACATTGGTGTAAGAAGCCGAGGTGGTTTCGAACTGTCTGAAAACAGCAGTGCGCTCCAAGACGAGCAGTTACGGAAGCTGCATCAACTTTTAATTGCGCCTATTGCAGATCTCCTACCATCTCGTTCAGAGGAGCGAGTCATTTTCATCCCACATGACGAACTGTTTCTAGTACCTTTTCCAGCCCTAAAGGATGCTTCAGGTCAATACTTAATTGAGAATCATACAATTTCAACAATTCCCGCTATCCAAATATTAGATCTCACGCAACAGAGGCACATAGGGCGTACCAGATCTCCGTCAAACCAAGAATTTTTAATTGTTGGCAATCCTGACATGCCTAAAATACAGCTTTCTCCACAGGAACCCTTGAATTCATTATCAAATCTGCCTGGAGCTGAAAGAGAAGCCCTAGCGATTTCTGAATTTTTCAATACTCAGGCATTAATTGGTGAGCGAGCTACAGAGCTACTGGTTAAGCAGCACATGCTAACTGCCCGAGTTGTCCACCTAGCCACTCATGGATTGCTGGAATACGGAACATCAGAGGATTCAGCCATACAGGACGTACCTGGAGCAGTTGCTCTAGCTTCTGGAGGGGGAGAAGATGGGTTGCTCACATCTAGAGAAATCTTAGACCTAGATCTTAATGCAGAATTAATTGTTCTTAGTGCTTGTGATACAGGATTAGGAGAAGTTACTGGCGATGGAGTTAATGGGCTCTCACGCTCACTAATTGCAGCGGGGGCATTGAGTGTAATTGTGTCGCTTTGGTCAGTGCCAGATGCTCCCACAGCTGAATTTATGGCAGAGTTTTATCGACAGTGGCAACGAGGTCAAGATAAGGCTCAAGCACTACGACAGGCAATGTTAATAACAATGGAAAAACATCCTAATCCACAAGACTGGGCTGCATTTGCATTAATCGGTGAAGCTGAATAACTTGAGGATTGTCTAGATGAAACGTCGGCACTTTATGCAATTCGCGGGTTCTGCCCTGGGAGCGATCGCCCTAAGCCAGTTTGAGCTAGAGCAGCGAGCGATACGCTATGCGCGTGTTTTGGCTCAAGATACTCCCCGGAAGCTGGCATTGCTGGTTGGCATCAACGACTATCCCGTTGGCGATGTGCTCTATGGTCCCACAGTGGACGTTGAACTCCAGAAGCAATTGCTGATGCATCGCTTCAAGTTCAGCTCCGCCGACATCTTGACCCTCAAAAATGAGCAAGCCAAACGGGAAGACATTCTCAGCGCGTTTGAAACCCATCTAATCGCTCAAGCTAGACCGGGGGATGTTGTGATGTTTCATTTCTCTGGACATGGGGCACGAGTTCGTGATCCAGATTGTGACGCGCCTGATTGCCGCAATACAACCTTAGTGCCCTACGATTTCTCCCAAACCACTGAGAGTGGCGTTGTGCAGGACATCATGGGACACACCCTCTTCCTGCTGATGTCGAAAGTCAACACCGACAATATGACCGTTGTGCTAGATTGCTGCTACTCCGGCGGCGGCAAACGCGGCAACGTCATCATGCGATCGCATACCACTGATACAGAAATTCGCACCGGACAAGCACCAGCGATCGCCCCTAACGAACGGGAGTATCAGCAGCGCTTGCTAGACGATTTAGGATGGACAGAGGACGAATTTCGGCAAAAGCGACGAGCTGGGGTTGCCCGTGGAGTCGTCATTAGTTCTGCCAAACGAGACCAGCTATCGGCAGACTACCCCTTTGAAGGCTTTTATGCCGGAGCCTTCACCTATCTAATGACGAAATACCTATGGCAGCAAGCAGAAGATCGTCCGGTACAGCAAGCAATCACCCAAATCACCCGCAGTACAACTCGTCTATCTCAGCATTTTCAAGAACCCGAGTATGAATATGCCGCAGATGCATTAGTGCAAGACACCCCTATTTATCAGGTGCGACACTCAACTCCTCCCGCTGAAGCCGTTATTACCGAGTACCTGGACAACAACCGGGTCAAGCTCTGGCTGGGTGGTTTAGACGCTCAAAGCCTGTCTGCCTTTGATAACGGAGCCGTTTTCACCGTTGTAGATGGAAATGGCAATCCCCAGGGAGAGGTGCAGCAAGACAGCCCTCGCGACGGGCTAGCGAGTGAAGGGCGCTTGCTGAGTCAGACCCGAGGAACCGCCGCAACCGACAGCATTTTTCTGCAAGAGCGGGTACGCTGTGTCCCCACCGATATCAAGCTCAGTGTTGGTTTAGATTCGTCTTTGGAAAACGATGAAGCGATCGCCGCACAGCAATTAAGCCAAATCGATTTTCTAGAGGTTCACACAACCCAAGCTGGGAAAGGGGTGCAGTGCCTGTTTGGGCGCATGACTAGCGCCAATCAGCAAAACCTGAGCGATTTCGGGATCGCCAATCTACCCGAAACCGGAAGCTGGTGCATCTTTACCCCCATGCTGGAACCCATCCCTGGAGCCTCACGTCCTGGCTCCGAATCGGTTGAGCAGGCGATCGCCCGTCTGCAACCCAAATTCAAATCCCTTCTGGTTGGGCGAATGCTGCGACTACTGCTCAATCCAGATACCTCCCGTCTAAATGTCGATATCAGCGTAGAACAGCTCAGCAGTGAAGGTACAGCAGAGCGATCGGTTTCTCGAGGGACAACTAGAAGCGGTGGAGCATCGGAAATTATTATTCCAACCCTCTCTGGAAAAGCGATCGAGCAAATTGAGCTAAATCGACAGATTCAGATTAGGTTTCAGAACAAGGAACAACAGGACTTATACATCAGCCTACTGGTCATTGATGCCGAAGGAACCGTTGAAGTCCTATTCCCTTTCAATTGGGATGCCCCCGAAGATGATGCTCTGGTTGCGGCAGGACGGACGATCGAGTTGCCAATCTTGCGAGCGACAGAGCCGACAGGGCTGACAGAACTGATTCTGATTGCCAGCACCCACTCCTTACGACGAGCACTACGCACGATGCAGCGTGCTGCCCCAAGAACTCGCGGATTTGTCCCAATTACCGAACCGGGTGAAATTATGGAAAACTTGTTTGCGGATTTGAGTGGAACCCGCAGCGGGACAAATGCTTCATCAGAAGGTGCCGCCTGCAGTATGGATACGACTCAGCTAGCCGTCGTTTCGCTAACCTACGAAGTTGTACCGCCCAGTTCGTCACCCTTGCAGGGTTAAGACAGCCTTCGTATTTTTGATTTTCCTGCCGTGATAGATTACGGCAAGCACAAACTGCTCTTCCAGCCATTCAAGCTCTGCCTACAATCATGTCTTCTCCTCACCAGGATGTTCTCAGCCGTTATGGAAGTGCTGTCAATGCTCTCCTCAAAGACAATTCATCTCTATCAGAAGCCCAACTTCTAAAAATACTGAAAGCCAGAGATGAGCTTTATGCACTGTTGCTGCTAGCGGCTGAAAAGCCAGAACAGATCAAGCTGGAAGAAGACTTTTGGCTAAAACTAGTTCAGTTTGATGAACAGCTCAATCAGCATAAAGATACGATCGCTCAGCATGAGAAATACCAACAGTGGCGAGAGAGCTTTAATCCACCCGAGCAGGCATGGTGGTGGTACTTCAAACAACCAGTAGACTCACGCGATCAACTGGATTGGCTGTGGAGTTTGCTCACCATAGCTTGCATCACCATTAGCTTTGCCCTGGTTAAAGATATTGCCGATCGCTTCCTCTCTGGCAGTACTGGGGTATGGAGTTCATTTGCAGCGATCGCGCCAGCAGTACTCACGCTACTGGCAACCGGAGGAGCGCTAACGAACGTGGGTAAAGAAACAATCGAAAAAGGTCTGGAATATTTTCATATCCCAAAGCATCATCAACACGAAGCAAAGTTTGGACTTGCCGTTACCGTCCTCGCATTATTATTCATCTTCCATGCCCTCCTACCTCAGATTGCGGTGTGGTACAACAATGCCGGTGAGCAGAACTATTTAACAGAAGAATGGTCAAGTGCCCAGTCCAACTTCGAGCGAGCACTGGCGTTGCAACCGGATTATTCAGAAGCGCACTTCAATTTAGGATTGCTTTACGAAGATTTGCAGGAGTTTGACAAAGCGAAAACCCAGTACCAATTGGCAGCGCAAGGGGATATTCCTGAAGCCTATAACAATCTAGCTCGGCTGCATATTTTGGATGAGGAGTACAGCACAGCTATTCCGCTCCTGCAGAATGGCTTAGGGCTAACGGGTCGCGACGAATCTGCTGATCCGCTTCTCGAATATGCCATTCGCAAGAATCTAGGCTGGGCACGATTCGAGCAGTCCCGTGCAGATGAAGAGATGCCAGAAAACGCTAAAGCAATTCTGCTAGAAGAAGCACAAACAGAACTAGAGGAGGCAATTCGCCTAGCACCTGAACAAGGCGCAGCCCACTGCTTACTAGCTCAGGTACTTGAAGCACAAAGACGAGCGGGCAGTTTGTTGGAGTGGGAGCGTTGTAGACAATATGCATCTGTACTCCAGCCTGAAGAAGATGCTTGGCTCACCCAGGCAAAAGCAAGATTAGCAACAGCAGAAATGGAAGGAAAACAATGAATCGTAGAGCTATCGGTATTGTATCTTTAAGTCTGAGTGCAATGACCGTTATTACAGCAACCTCTGCTTTAGCCAATCCAGCCAGAATTATTGAACTAGAAGGACGAGTCCGCCTCAGACGCGATGGATGGTCGTCCTATCATCAAACTTCTCAAGGAACCGACCTGTATGATGGGGACTTACTATGGCGCGATCGCAATGCGCGAGCAGTAGTTCTTTGTCCTAATGAACGACGGTGGATCGTTCCTTCGGGGCAGCATAGCGTCAGTAACTATTGTTCTGAACTACGACGTTTTCGACCCATCATTGGCATTGGTAACTTGCAGGGAGGCAGTAATCCAGAAATTCCATACATCATCACTCCTCGAATTGATTTGATATCTAACTCCACACCAGTACTACGATGGAATGCAGTTTCTGGAGCAAATCGATACACAGTACAGCTCATAGCAGACAATCAGATAGTTTGGGAAATTCAAACTGAGCAAACCGAAATCCCCTACCCTGCCAATCAAACACCTCTAGAGCAGGGAGTAATCTATTCTCTAGTTGTTGAGACAGATACAGGGCGCTCATCATCAGAAGAAAACATTGCTGATTTGGGATTTAATGTATTCAACTCGAATACTGTTCAAACTCAGGTTGAAGAAATTGAAGCGCTAGAACTACCGAATGAGGCAAAAACGGTGATTCTAGTTTCAGATGTCTATATCCCAAACGAGCTAACTGCTGAGGCGATCGCTACCTTGGAATCTCTTGTTGAACAGAATAGCCAGTCGCCCCTTGTTTATCGTCTCTTAGGTGATTTATATCTTAGAAGTGGTTTGCAATTGCTCGCTCAAGAGCGATATCAACAAGCAGCAGATTTGGCTCAGATTGCCCAGAATTTAGAGGAACGGGTAGACGCTCAGTTTGGGTTAGGTATTTTAAATTCACGGATAGGCAATATAGCTGAAGCTACTCTCTGGTTTAGTCAAGCTCAGGTAGGAGCAATCTATTTAGGTGATGAAAACCGACTCGAACAGATAGAGACAGAATTAGACAATTTGTAATAACAAATTTGCCAGTACTGATTTGCTAAGGATTGGCGATCGCAAAGTGTCATTTAATTTGGCACTGTACAAATTAAATGACATCGATACAAATTAGTGTCGTCGAGCAAAATCTCCTCTGTTGCAGGATTACAGGGAGAATTTGCTCAGTGGACTAGCATCTGTCCATCAGCATTATACCAATTCTCTAAAGTTCAGCTACAGATAAGGCATCTAAAATAGACCGTCGCCCTACAATCGAGAAGATTACTTCTGGTGTTAAAGCATCAAGTCTCTCTTTCACCTGCTGACGCAATTGATCCAGAGTGGTGGGCAAACTCCAACGCAGTCGTCGCTTGAGATACTGCCAGACCTGCTCAATCGGATTGAGTTCGGGGCAATGGGGTGGTTGAAACATCAAAACGATGTTGTCTGGCACCTTCAGTCGCTTGGCTTTGTGAAATCTACCGTTATCCAACTGGATGATCAGCAGGTCGTCTTTGAACGTTTGTGAAACTAAATT
>NZ_JACJPC010000149.1:0-99944 GCF_014695875.1 Leptolyngbya sp. FACHB-541
CAGGTGAAAGAACAACTCGGCGCACTAACACCAGAAGTGGTTGCCTCAATTGTGGGGCGGCAGTCTATTTTAGATGCTCTATCTGTAGCCGGACTTTAGAGAATTGGTATTAGCTATCTTTACCAGCATTTCCGTTGCGCGATTGCTGTTGACCTTGTGCAATGACTTCATTTATCTTGTTATTGATGAACGTCGGTGCAATCCGCGTCGCGATATAGAGTGCCTTAACTTGCCCAACCCGAATATCTTGTGTGTCTTTGGCAATCCCCTGCACAATTGCCTCGGCAGCAGCATGCGGCGATATTTTGTTGACTTGAATATCTGCATTAAGCTTGGTATCCACGGTTGGCGGAAACACTTCAAACACTTTTAACCTTGTATCGCGCAACTGATAGCGTATCGTTTGTGTGAAGGCGTGTACGCCTGCTTTGGTCGTTGCATAAATCGGCGCAATGGCGGCGGGACTATAAACCAATCCAGAACTGATATTGACAATCGCGGCGGATAATTGCTGTCGCAGGTGGGGCAGGAAGCGAAGTGTTAAGTCGATTGGCGCGTATAGGTTCGTCCTCAGCTCTTGCTCGATAGCCGTGAAATCGAATGATTCAGTCGCGACATCGATCACGTTTAAGATACCTGCATTGTTGATCACGATATTGAGGCTCGGAAAGTGATCGAGAGTCCACTGCACCAGTTCGTCGCGGTCGCATTGAATGCTCACATCACATCGCTTCGTTTCCAAGTTGGGCATGGTCTGCCGTGCAGCGGCAAGCTTAGCTTCGTCCCGTCCACAGATAATGACTCGATTGTTGTGGCGCACGAACCGCCGCGCAAGTGCCAAACCAATCCCTGAGCCACCTCCAGTAATAAGGATGGTATTACCCTGAGTGTACATCGCCTCCTCCTTGTGCATTTCATGCAGTATGGTGGTAAGGCTAGTGTACGCTGGGATGTTGACAGTGTCAACATCTATGTGGAGCATGGATGAATAACTCCTTTGATAACGATCAACCAAAAGCGTATCATCACGGTGATTTACGCAATGCGTTGATTCGGGCAGGTTTAGAGATGTTAGCAGAAGGGGGTGCCGCCGCCCTTGACCTACGCAAAGTGGCCCGGAAAGCTGGGGTCAGTCATGCTGCCCCGTATCGCCACTTTGCCGACAAACAAACGTTGATTGCAGCGATTATTGAGATCGGCTTCCAGCGCCTAACGGAACACATGAGATCGACTTTGCACAACATGCCCACGAACGTTGAAGCGCAACTCCAAGGGTTAGCACAAGGATACGTTTCCTTCGCCCAGTCCAATCCGTGGCTCATGCGAGAAATGTTCAGTGGACTAACAATTGAACGTGAAGCATTTCCAGCAGTGCATCAGACTGCGAAAGGGGTGTACCAACTGTTTGTTGATGTGGTACGGGCGGGACAAGCACAAGCACGCATTCGTGAAGGCGACCCAGGCGAACTCGCCAGCGTTATTTGGTCCATGCTGCACGGGATGGCGACCTTGATTATTGAAAACCAAACACGCCCGTACACCGATACGCCCATTGGAGTCGAGCGTATGATTCATATGTGTACCCAAATGCTTTACGAGGGTCTAGGCGGCAGGTAAACGGTAGTTGTGAATGAGCAAAAGATCTGGGCTCTTCCCAGCTTTTGATACTGACTTGTAAATTGCTTCGATTTTCATGGATGCTGGTGAGCGATGCGATCATGAGGGCTGCTGGCGAATTGTTTCTTCATACCCGAAACCCTAATTTCGCCGTTTCCTGAGCTACAAAACTCAAACATCGAGCTTCTGATTGCAATGAATTTGTAAGACTTTCGGATGTTAAGCCGTGTTTTGTCAGCAAAATCAAAACTTGGGAAGAGCCAAAATAATTTGTTATTCAACAGCAACCAAACCCGCGATCGCAGGCAATTCATACCGCTACTCAACAACGCCGATAATCTCACTACTATTAGACGACAGCTACTTTGCCGTTTGGAAGGGTTATGTGCCCACTCCCTCATGGAGCAAAACTTGTAGATTAGAATCAAGAGTCATTTGCCACAGGTGAACTGGGGCATTAAGCATAAATATCTTCTATGTAATTACTTTCAGTAGAAACTTCAATGTCTAAACTAAGCCGAAATGCAGCAGTGGCAATCTTAGTGGTTATTGGTGTGATTACAGCTTCTCCGGTCATCACTGCACTAAATTCAAATGGAATTACATCTTTATACAATGTTGCTTTTGAAGATGATGCCGTCCTGCTGCTAGTCAGGCATCGCCAAGTAATGCTAGGGGTGCTCGGTGCTGCCTTAGTTTATGGAGCATTCTTCTATCATCTACGAATGATGGTTATTATTGCTGCTGTAGTCAGCAAACTTGCTTTTATTGGATTATGTATAACTACACCAGATTTAACGCCGGGAATTCAACGGATCATCTACTTTGACACAGTGTCGATAGTTCTCTTGCTTATCGCTGCTGTTATATTTCGGCGCTCCCCTTCAGTGTGAGACGAACTTTAACCAATTTGTGCTGCTTAATACTCAAGGCATTGCTGAAGCTGTAATGAGCTAAGCGAACAGAGGAACAGTTCGATACTTCAGGTAATGAAGGAGCAAACGCAGCGAGCACTTCAACATCTCAATGGATTTGGATAACACAAGGTCTTCCGGTGCAGTCGCGCCAAGTAATGTCGCAGACGAGTGTTCTCTCCCTCAACCCGAGTCATGTAGGTCTTGCTGATAATCTGGTCGCCTTCCTCAATGAACATTGGATACACCTTCCATCCGTCGGTGACATAGAAGAAGTAGTGCCAGCACTTGACGATGAGCCATAAAAACTTGAAGGTTTCTGCACTGCGATCTCCAATCACCCATGCCAGAATTCTCGCTTGCTTGTGATTAACAGCAGTCCAAATCCAGAGTTTGTTGGTCTTGTTGCCCACAAAGGTTTACAGTTCATCTAAGTCTGTTATTTCTGGGATTTCTTCAGATTCAGGAGCATCTGGAAGTTGATGTCCTGCTTCTCGAATCCAGTGCATGACCGTGGTGTGGTAAATCTCGGTGACTCGTTCGATCCCACGCAACCTCATCCCATTGGGGTACATTTTGATGCAGAGTTGTTTAACGTCATCGGAGTACGCCCAAGGACGGTAAGATTCGAGGAATTGACGACCGCACTGCTTGCATTTGTAGCACTGTCTGCCTCGTCGATGTCCGTTTTTAACGTTTGAGTGGAGTTACATTGAGAGCATTTCATGCCTGAATCGTACCAAATCTAGCATTACCCTTTCAGCAACGCCCTAAATCTATCATTCCAACTAAACAACTGGCACAAACATAGACACTGGTGCGGGCGAAAATACGTCAATGTATTTAGGGCACTTCAATTCATTAGTCTTATTGCAAATTATGTAATCTGAAACCCTTGATTCTTTGTGCTTGTTCTCAATAGGTTTTGAATCTTTCGAGATTCCCTTTATATATTCGATCGCAGGTTTTTCTAATGTTTCTGTTTGCTCAAGGATTGAAAACGCTAAGTGCCGTCGTGTGTTTAGCGGCGCTTTGTCCGCCTGCTTTGGCCGTTCAAATTAGTCAAGCTACTAATCCAGCGGTAATGCCGACCGGGAGCAGTGCGAGCGATTGTGCAACTGAGCTTGCTCAGTTGGAGCAGTTTGCCTTAAATGAGCTGGTTGAGCAGGCGCGGCAGCATGTCAATGATGGGCAGACTGAGGCAGCAGCGATCGCCCTAATTCAGGTGTTTGAAGCGATCGGGCAGGTGGAGGATGTTTCAGCCAAAGTTACGTTGCTTGATCAGATTATCAACAGTTATGAAGGCAGCTCCGAACGTAGCCTGT
This sequence comes from Leptolyngbya sp. FACHB-541, assembly GCF_014695875.1. NCBI lineage: Bacteria > Bacillati > Cyanobacteriota > Cyanophyceae > Leptolyngbyales > Leptolyngbyaceae > Leptolyngbya > Leptolyngbya sp. FACHB-541. The sequence goes on from NZ_JACJPC010000149.1 coordinate 3,857, forward strand.
TAGAGCAACTGGTCAATCAGGCTAATCCACCGCAGCGCCAGCAGGTTGCCGCCGTTTTGCCGCAGGCAGTGCAGGTGACGCAGAGCTTAGACAGCGGCTACAGTGCCGCAAAAACTCGAACGCTCACCTCGATCGCTCGCTCCTACGGCATCTTGGAGCAGCCGCAGCAAACTCAAACTGTTTTGGCTGAGGCATTGGAAGCAAGTCAATCGATTCGCGGTGCAGAATTTCAAACCAAAGCGCTGACCAGCATCGCTCAAGTTTATGTGGCGATTGGTCAACCCCAAGCCGCTGCTCCTATCCTGGCGCAGTCGCTCCAGTTTGCCCAAACTGCCACCTATCCTAATGCCTACCGCAAAGCATGGTCGCTAGAGCCAATCGCTCAACTCTACGCTCAGATTGGCGAACTCGATCGCGCCCTACAAGTCGCGCAGCAAATTGAGAATGCCCCTTACTACCAGTCCGCTGCAATGAGCGCTGTGATCAATCAATACTTACAAGCTGGCGAACTCGATCGCGCTGTGTCGCTTGCCTCAGACGTACCTGCGGACGACCAGAGAGCGCTCATTCTCGGGGCGATCGCCGCTGGCTATGCTGAAGCGGGACAGTCTGATCGCGCCGCCGAATTTTTGGGTCAAGCCCTAGAAACTAGCGCTCGGACTCGCACCACAGTTCCCGACCGGGAGCAGGCAGCCGTTCCGATCCTTGTGCAATATGCTGCCGCAGGACAACTTGACACTGCCCTACGTGTCCTTGGAGATTTTGACGACCCAACGGTGAAAGCAACCGGGTACGGCGCGATCGCCTTGCTTTATGCTGAAGCTGGGCAGACCGACCGTGCTCAAGCCACCTTAACTCAGGCATCTCAAAACATTGCCGCGATCGCCGACTTTAGTAGCCGCAACCTTGTTAGCCGGCAGTTGATTGATCAAGCCGTGCAGAGCGGACATTACGATCTGGCGTTGCAGGTGGTGCAAACGGTCAATCTTGCAGAAGAAACAGAAGAAACATCTATATCGTATAATCGCGCCCAAGATCTAACCCAGCTTGCCAATCAAGCGATCGCCGCTAACCAATATGATGATGCCGTAAAAATTACGCAGGCGATTCCACCGAACTATGTCGGGTGGCGCGATCGCCTGTTTCTGCAAATTGCTCGCGGTTTTGCAGAGGCTGGAGACTTTGATCGCGCTCAAGCCATTGCCCAGCAAAATGTTGATCCTGGCTTTCAGGCTCAACATTTTGCGGTTGTTGCTGCCCAAATTCAGCTTGTTGCTCAACAAATTGATTCGGCAACTGAACTGTTTAATCAATCCGTTCAGTTGGCTAACACAATTGATTCTGCCGCTGTAAAAGCCGAAGTACTCAGAGCGATCGCAACGGAACACTTTAGAGCCAATCAGCCCGAAGCAGCGACACAACTCTTGAATCAAGCGGTTGAGCTGGTGAAAACGATCGAAGATGAGGAAAGTCGTCTTTCTGCGCTGCAGTCAATTTCTGCCCAATTTTCCGCTGCAAATCAACACCAGGCTGCAATTGGAGTGACAGACGCTATCCTTGACGCACCAGTGCGTCGTTCTGCCGCAATTGCCGATGCGATCGCTGCAGCAATCGAGGGCGGAGACCTATCCACTGCACTCGCCACGCTGGACCGTTTGGACAACCCAACCACAACAACCACCCTGCTGCTTAAAATTGCCGATCGCTATACCCAGTTGGGTCACCAATCGCAAGCGGCAAGTTCCCTGGCTCAAGCCTTCGAAATCGCGCAAACCATTCCTGGTGAGGAATCGCAGATTGTTGACCTTCGAGGCGGTGACAATCCGTTATTGGTCGAAGATGAGCAAGATCGGGGCAGCTTTTTGGAGGCGATCGCGCTGAAATATGCTCAGATTGGTCAGGAACAGCAGTCTCTGCAAGTCGCTCAAACCTTGCAAGATCCGGTTAGCCGTAATGCCCTAATTCTGCAATTGCGTTGTTATGGTACTACGCCAGTACAGGGACAGAATGAGTAGTAATCTGTTTGACCCATACTGTCTATGTCTGATAAAACGGCGCTACGTCAAACCGCTGCCGAAGCAGGCGTAGTGCGAAGAATCAAAGCCACGTTGGATAAGCGGTAGTACAGAGTTTGACGCAAACGAGGGTTTAGAGGATGTCCGACTCCCGTTGGTCTGACTTCGGCACTGCGGTTGCACCATGCTCGGTAATGAGGTAATCGGTATCTGCCGTATCGAGCATGATCCTTACCGAGCTAGCCTCAGCACCATGAACTGACTCTAATTCACCATCAGAACTATTGCCCCGCTCAAGGGCAGCGAGCGTCTCTGGGTCGTCCTGCTGTGCCAACAGAGTCAGCAGGTTAATGACGGTCTGGTTAACGGATTTGGATATTGGTTCTGACATGATTCAACCTCCGTGCAGTAATTGACCCAAGATTCTACTGCATCGCTGCATCATTGCCCATACTTTTCAACCCACAGGCGATCGCCAGGAGGTGAAGGTTCTAATGACGCTCGCATCAGTCCAAAACCTGATTATGAGGTGTTGCCTAGAATGACCATTTTTGTCATGGCGATCGCCCGTGAAACGACAGCACCGCAAACAAAGCCACCCCGTACACAAGGCGTTGTGGGTCAATTCGCTTGGACTTGTCTGCATCGCTCGTCCGTTCGTATCTGCAATCGACAGAACCGGTTGAGTGGTGATGCGTGTCAGAACATCGAAGCTCTCCTCAAGATTGACACGCATCACCCACCGTAGTGAGCATCACATCATCCAGAGCACACTACAGGAGATTAAACTGCATCACTCCTGTCGTCTGCTGGCTGGCACGCTCGACTGGAGACGAGGTAACTGGTGCAACAAACCAGCTTCTCAAAATCGCGGCTTGCTCCCCATTAAGGGTGGTTAAGTCGATCGCAAGCGGAAATAGGTGATGATTATCTCCGCTTGCCCAAACTACATCACAAACAACCCGCCCAGAGGAGGCGAGGCCATCGCTGCCAAACGGCACCAAGCTAGCGGGGAGAGGCGCAAGATGCGGCATGATATCGGACTGCTCAACGAACACCTGTCGCTGGCGCTGAAGTTGCTTAACGCGCTGCGCTCGTGCCTGCTTGTAGTCAAGGATAGGAGCAGGATAACCCTTGGTGGTTGGGGGTGAGCCAAGCTGATTCGGGCGCAGATGCCGCAGTTCGGGCACCCAGCGCTTGATGAACTGTCCTTGTGGGTCAAAGCGATCCACCGCAGCTTGACCGGGATTGTAGATGCGCGTCCAACTCTTGTCGACCGCTGAGGTAATTCCAGCCTGCATCGCCCACTGGTAATGATCGATTGGACAATCACCGTCGATGAGATGTCGCATAAAGTGCAATGCCCCGTAGCGCCAGTCCATGCCCAGCAGGTTGCTCAAGAAGCTGGCATAGCAGGCACGAGTGCGAAAGTTGAACGCTTGCCAGCCTCCAGTCGCTAATAGGCAGCGAGCGGCAGCATCGACGATTGGAAAACCCGTTTGCCCCTGCTGCCACGCTTGGTACAAATTTTCATCGAAGGCGAAGCCCTCTTCGTCGAAGTGATGGTAGAGCGACCTGACCTCCATCTGCGGCAGGTAGCGAAAGCGCTGAGCAAAACCACTGTTCCAACGCAGCCGTGAAACAAACTGCTGGCGGCTGCGCTGGACTCGCTCATCCGGTGATGCTTGCAGTTGTTGGGCGGCTTGATAGCATTCGCGCAAGGAGATGACGCCAAACTTAAGGTGCGGGCTGAGTCCGCTGGTGGCATGGGCGCTGGGGTAGGATAGCTGCCAGTAGTAACGCTGTGTCTTCTGCTCCAGGAAGCGAGCGAGCAGCTTGGATGCAGCCTGTGTACCCGCGGGGGGGATGGGCTTGCCGTCATCGACCAGTCCCAAGTCGGTCAGTGTAGGGAGTGGTTCACTGGGCACATCGGGCGGCACATTCACACAAGTCGGTGTGGAGACGAGCGCCTCGCTCATCTGCTCGGACCACAACTGCCGATATTGACCAGTGGTCACGAGTTCTGCGGTTGTACCCACTGGCTCAAACCAACGAATCTTCAGGTTTTGTTCAGCAAGAGCATGATTGAGGCGAGCATCGCGCACCCGACCGTACAGGCGCTCGAAGTCGATGTGAGCATAGATGCCGTCTGCTTGCGTGTCGTGAATCAGTTGCGGCAGCACCTTAACTGGATCGCCAAAGCGCAGGATCAACCGCCCGCCGCGATCGCGCAAATCTTGGTCAAGCGATTGCAAGCACTTCAGCATGAAGGCGACACGTGCGGGTGCAGTTTCGGGGTGGTGCAGCAGGGCACGATCGAACACGAAGACAGGAATCACCCTTCCTCGGCGGGCGGCTCGCGCTAAGGGAGCATGGTCAGACAGGCGCAGGTCGCGGCGAAACCAGACGATCGTGCAGTTGCTCACAGTCTTTGTCACTAGTACACTTGCTTCAGCCTAGCAAGTGACGGACTCGAGTAGGAGCGCTGGTTGTATCTGAAGTACCCTCACCCAAGGCAGCCTAGATCTGGCTACTTCGTTTCGTTAGCGCCGTAACAACTGGCACGGCGATCGAGGGGGCGCTGCGATCCGATTGGATCTGTGCCAGTCAGCGCAGGATGAGGATGACTACCCAATCAAGTCTGCTCCTGAGTCTGCCGTGGACTCGTCACAATCATTGGTGCGTCAGTGGCAACTACGACAAAGACCAGTCTGCTATCGACGGTAGCAAGGGTTTCACAGCTACAGACGATATCATCAACTTAATCAAAGAAATTAAAGAATAAGCACGATAATTCTTGGCAAGTTGGAATGGCAGGATTATGCGGTAGATTTCAAGCCAACAATCTCTTGCCAATCTTCAATTCGTTGGCGCAGCTGTTCACGATAGCGATGAGCAGTCAGCTGATGTTGCTTTGGGTGGAAGTGGTCTCGAATCGGCTTTGGCGAAGGAACCATCTGCACTAGCTAAGGCGATCGCGGGTCTAAATTTTCGCTTGCCCAAAGTGCGGCTTGAGTGCGATCGCTTACGTTCAACTCGCTAAGAATCCGACTAATGTAATTTCTGACCGTTCCCTCAGTGATATGTAAGGTTTTAGCAATTTCACGATTCGTCTTTCCCTGCCCCAACAGTTTCAAGACATCCAACTCTCGATCACTCAGCGTTAGATTAACTGGGGTGGCACTAACAGGCGGTTGCAGTTGGGCAAGGACTTTGGCTGCGATCGTTGGTCCGAGCTGACTGTGTCCTCTGTGAATCGTGCGGATGGCATCTGCCACCTGCCCAGAGGGGGTGTTTTTAAGCAAATATCCAGTCGCCCCTGCCTGCAATAATTTCCACACATAGTCATCTTCGTCAAACGTGGTTAGCACAAGAATGCGAATCCAGGGATAGCTGCGGAGAATTTCATGGGTTGCCGTGACTCCATCGCAATTGGGCATCCGAATATCCATCAGAATCACATCCGGCTGAAGCTTTCCGGTCAGATCGATCGCCACTCTCCCATCCATTGCCTGCCCGACAACTTCGATGTCTGCCTCTAGCGACAACAACGCAACTAACCCTTCTCGAAAAAAGGATTGATCATCAACGACGAGCACTCGAATCATAAGGAATAACAATTTTGATTTGCGTTCCCTGTTCGGAACTTGTACTAATTTTAAGGGTTCCACCCAAGAGTTCTACCCGTTCCTGCATTCCTGGTAAACCACAGCCGGTTAATGGCTGTTCCGGATCAAATCCCTGACCGTCATCTTGCAGCGTCACAACAATCGTGTTTAAGTCAACCATTCCCCGCAACTTCACTTGAGCTGCCTTGGCGTGCTTTTGAATGTTAATCAAGCCTTCTTTCAAAATGCAGTAAAGCTGGTAACTCGATTGCAGGGAGAGGGCAGGCAAACTTAAATTAATCTGAGTCGCAATTCCCTGCTGGCGTATCTGCTCAACTTGCTCACGTAGCGCCTCATCTAGATTGAAGCCTGACTGCCAGCGCATCGTTTGTACCAGTTGCCGCACATCTTCGAGGCATTGGCTTGCTAATAAGGCGGCATTGTCTACCGAGTGAAAGGACTTGGCTAAATCACGATCGCGCAATTTCTGAGCAACTTCCAGTTGTACTCCCAATGAGGTGAGAGTATGCCCTAAGGAATCATGAATTTCACGCGCAATCCGCAGACGTTCTAGTTTGGCACCCAACACTTCAACCTCCTGGGATAATGCTTCTGCCTGCTGGCGGCTTTCGCGTTCTGCCACGATGACAAAGCCAAGGAGAACAACAAAAATGCTGGCGCTGGCGTAGTAAAGCAACGCATGTAGCAGTGTGATGGACAAACTAGACTGCAAAGTGACACTATCAAACTCTGGGAGTTTTCGTTGAATTAGTGACGGATATAGCCAGGCAAAACTAGCCAACCAGACCACTCCACCCATAATATTGGTCAAAATAACTTCGCGGCGGCTCAATAAGAAACACGCCTTGATCAGTAGTAGATAAAGTACAAAACTAAGTTCGACTCCAGAGGCGATCGCAACGCCCGTTAACCCCACTTCCAGCGCAACATAAGCGCGGCGCGGCCCAAGCGGGCGATCGAGCGGCAAGATAAAGCTGAGACAGAAAAAGAGCGTGCTAAACGCGATACATTTGACGATTAGCTCAGGTGTGGAGGCTTCATCAAGCACATAAATCAAGATTGTCATCAGTAGCAGGAGCCATTCGCCAAAGCGCAGTGTCCGACGGAGTGATGGAGAGGAGCCAGCGTCTAGATTCATTGAATAGATTAACCATCCTGTTCTATCTAGTTTGCGCGATCGCCTGCCAATCTGGGTATGACACCTATCAAGGTTAGACATGACAAGTGTCATCCGTTTCAATGATAGCTATAGGTATCAGAAACGCTACGGATGGATTTAGATGGTCTGTAGATGAATCATCCTAACCAGCCATGCAGCCAGACTACTCAAATTCTCAAACTGCCATTCACTCTTTAGCAAGGCTGAGCGATTGTGTTTATGCCCTGGCGATGGCAATCACCTTCATGGAGTTTAGACTGCCAGAAACCGTTCAATTACTGTCAAGTTTGGAAGTCAACCAATTTCTGATTGGACAGCTTAAGTCTCTTGGCATCTACGTCATCACTTTTATTCTGGTTGCTTTTTACTGGATCAACCACACTCAACAGTTTAATTACTTCAAGCGGACTAATGAAACTCACTCATTGATCTATACCTTGTACTTGATGAGTTTATTGGTGATTCCGTTCTCAAATGATTTGGTCTTTAGGCTATCCAGCAATCCGTTCGCCAAGATCTGGTTTAGTGCCAATATTTGCCTGATTGGTTTTCTCTCATTCACAAGCTGGATCTATGCAACTCACCAACGTCGTTTAGTGGATAGAGACTTAGATCATCGAATCATTCGATCAATTCAAGTGAAAGCATTGATCGAACCTATCTGTGCCTTGGTGTCAATTCCAGTTGCACTGGTTAGCCCAGATTTGTCAGATTTGGTCTGGTTGTTAATTCCAGTTGTCTTTCTAGTTGTGAATAAGGCTCTCAAGAAAACTTTTGAACCTGGTGCAATACCAGTTTCCACTCAATGAGTTGAGTAATTGCCTCAAGCTTGTTGCTTAATTTGAAATGTCAAATTTCATCGTCTCCGCTATCCGATACCACTTGCGTGATCACCATGAATTTACAGTTACTATCCAAACCATCTAATCATTGGATGCTTGCCTTGATCGTTGTTGCATCTACTGCTACAGCAGGAATTGCTTACTATGGCATTTCGCAATTTGTTGTAGAGAAGCCAGCAGAGAACACTCAGATTACCCCAACGATTCAATCTATTGTGGCGCTGGGTCGGTTGGAGCCTGAAACTGAGGTGACAAAAGTGTCAGTTCCAGCCACGCTGAGTAACGATCGCGTGGCTCAACTGCTTGTCAAACGGGGCGATCGAGTCCAAGCTAATCAAGTAATTGCGATTCTAGACAGCTACGATCGGTTACAAGGCGCTCTCCTAGAAGCCGAACAACAAGTTGCCGTTGCCCAAGCAGAGCTTGCTCAGGTTAGAGCTGGGGCAAAATCGGGTGAAATTGAAGCACAACAAGCAGAGATTGGGCGTTTGCAAGCGGAATTAGCAGGTGAAACTCGGCGACAGCAAGCGACCTTAGCAAGTTTAGAGGCTGAGGTTAATAATGCCCGCTCTGAATACAACCGCTATCAATCGCTCTATCAGGAAGGAGCCATCTCTGCATCTCAATTTGACCAGAGGCGATTAGCTTTCCAAAAAGCGCAAGCGCAGTTCAATGAGGGCAAAGCAAATCAAAGCCGAACGACTGATACATTGCAAGCGCAGATTGAGTCAGCTAGAGCTAACCTGAATCGCATTGCCGAAGTGCGCCCAATCGATGTGCAGACTGCACAGGCAAAAGTGGAGCAAGCGATCGCCGTAGCTCAACGAGCAAAAGCGGATTTGAGACAAGCAGAGGTGCGATCGCCCCAAGCAGGACAAATTCTGGAAATCTATGCCAAGGCGGGGGAAGTGGTTAATGAAAAAGGCATTGCCGATCTGGGGCAAACCCGCCAAATGCGAGTAGTTGCCGAAGTTTATCAAAGTGACATCAAAGAAATTCGCATCGGGCAACAGGCAGTGATTACAGGTGAACCTTTCTCTGGAGAATTGCGTGGCACAGTCGAGGAAATTGGGCTGCAAGTGAGTCAGCAGGAGATCTTCAACAATCAGCCGGGAGAGAACCTGGATCAGCGGGTGGTGAAAGTCAGAATTCGTTTGAATGCAGCCGGCAGCGATCAAGTCTCAGGGCTAACGAATTTGCAAGTGCAGGTTGCCATTCAACCCTAAAGCGCTCATATTCTCGTTGGCAACTCATCGGTTGATTCACACCTTACCCTAACTGGGCAAAGAAGATGATGCAGACATTGTACACAACCAATCTAGAGGGACTTTCAACCTGTGAAATGGAAGTTCTCAAGTTACTCATTGAAGGACAAAGTAATACTGAAATTGCTGAGGTGTTGTATGTCAGTCCTAATACTGTCAAAACGCATGTCAGAGGTATTTTCAACAAATTTGGAGTCGATAATCGCGTTCAAGCAGTTGTTTTTGCTCTCCGTCATGGTTTGGTCTAAAGCGTAGAAAAGAGTCACCTATGTTGCGTAACCTATTTCGTAAAACACCTCTGGCATGGTTTCAGCTAAAACGGGAAAAAACCCGTCTTGCGGTGGCTTTAGCGGGAATTGCCTTCGCCGATATTTTGATGTTTTTTCAATTGGGATTGCTCGATGCCCTGTTTGAGTCTGTCGTGAAACCCTACACCTCGCTGCAAGGAGATCTGTTTCTGATTAATCCGTTGTTTGAGAGCCTAAATGTAGTCAGAAGCTTTCCCAGACAGCAACTATATCAGGCAGCAGGAGCTAAAGAAGTTGAATCGATTAACTATCTCTATATTGGTCAGGGCGAGTGGCGCAATGCTCAAACTCGAAAGAATCAGCCCACCATGGTGTTTGCGATTAATCCTCATAACTCAGCGATCACCCTGCCAGATGTACAAGCACACCAGAATGAATTGAAGTTGCTGAACCGAATGCTCTACGATCGCGCTGGTGCGGAACAGTTTTTTGGCAATGTAGTTGAAGAACTTCAGCAGTCCGGCTCGGTGCCAATTCAATTTAATAACTTTCAAGTCGAGGTCGTTGGAACGTTTGTCATGGGAGCATCATTCGCTGCCAATGGGAATGTCATTACGAGTCATTCAACTTTCCTTCGGCTCTTTCCAGCCCGCCAGCCCGATGAAATTGATATTGGAGCCATCCAGTTGAAACCGGGCACCGATGTTGAGCAATTTAAGGCTGCAATGCAATCGGAGCTTAAAGGTGTTCTAATTCTGACGCATGAAGAGTTTATTGCACACGAAAAGAAATATTGGGAAACCACTAGTCCGATCGGGATTTTGTTTGGATTTGGCGCAATCATTGGTTTTATCGTTGGCACCATTATCGTCTATCAAATTCTCTACTCTGATGTATCAGACCATTTGCCAGAATATGCCACGTTGAAAGCAATGGGCTATAGCGACGGTTACTTGATTGGCGTACTCATCCAGGAAGCGCTGATTATGGCAGTTCTAGGATTTATTCCAGGATTTATCATTTCGGTCGGGCTGTATTCGGTCGCGGCCGCTGCCACTTTTCTACCGATTGGTATGACACTCAGCCGCGCGATGCTTGTGTTGACCTTGACGATTGTTATGTGTGCAGCATCAGGAGGAATTGCAATGCGTAAACTGCAGTCTGCTGATCCGGCTGATATTTTCTAGTTCTTACCTGGTGTAATTAGATGCCATCCTTACTTGCTTATCTTGTTGCAATCGCGGCACTAGACAGCCTCAACCCTACTACTACAGCGGTCCAAATGTATCTGCTCAGTACTCCTAACCCAGCTCCTCGCTCAGTTTCATTTATTGCGGGAGTATTTATCACTTATTGGACAGCTGGATTGGTAGTGGCGTTTGGAGCAAGTCGGTTGACCATCAATTTACCAGGTTTGCCACCTTCACTAATGTACACGTTGCAACTGATCATTGGCATCGTTCTACTCCTGGTGGGCTGGAACCTTAGAAATGCTGCTGATTCCCAAAAAGCTAAACGCCCTGCTCAATTAACGATCGCTCAAACCTTCCTATTTGGTAGCGCTGCAACGCTTTGGGATTTCCCAACTGCACTGCCTTACTTAGCGGCGATCGAGCGCATTGTGCGATCGCAGTTTGATCTCTTAACCACAATGAGTATTCTGGCAATCTACAACGCGATCTTTGTCTTCCCGCTCATTGCTCTCTTAGGACTCTATATCGGACTGGGCGAACATAGTCTTAATTTGATCCAGGCGATTAATCGATCAGTGCAGAAATGGGGACACAAAATATTGCGATTCCTACTCATTGGCTTAGGTATCCTCCTGATTGTAGACTGCATTGCTTTTGCTTTAGGTCGTCCATTTTTTTGATCGCTTACACACATATAAGAACAAAAGCAATGATTCAAACTTGGCAGTTCGATCAATCTTACTCGACAGTAGCAGAACCAGTTATTTCTGCCCGGCAGCTTAATCACTACTTTGGCAGCGGCGAACTCCGCAAACAAGCCTTGTTTAACATCAATTTAGATATTTATGCAGGTGAAATCATTATCATGACGGGTCCCTCTGGCTCTGGCAAAACAACGCTGCTAACACTGATGGGTGGATTGCGCTCGGCTCAAGAAGGCAGCCTCAAGATTCTCGGTCAAGAATTGCACGATGCCAGCAAACAACAGTTGACTCAACTTCGTCGCAACATTGGCTATATTTTTCAGGCACATAATCTATTGACCTTTCTAACGGCTAAACAAAATGTGCGGATGTCACTGGAACTGCATGAGAAAATGTTCGATCGCGACGTTGATGGAATGAGCGTTGCCATGCTAGAAGCAGTAGGGCTACAACAACGGGTAGACTATTATGCTGATAGCCTGTCGGGCGGGCAAAAACAGCGAGTGGCGATCGCCCGTGCCTTGGTGAGTCAACCCAAGATCGTCCTAGCCGACGAACCGACAGCAGCACTTGATAAAAAATCAGGTCGCGATGCTGTAGAAATTATGCAAAAACTTGCTAAAGAGCAGAGCTGCACCATCTTATTAGTCACGCACGACAACCGAATTTTAGACATCGCCGATCGCATTGTCTACATGGAAGATGGTCGCTTGGCGGCTAACCCAGAGGTTGTGTTGCAAAAATGAGAAGGTAGGAAGGCTCAATTTTCGGTTGTGTCGCAAAAACCAGTCAATGGTAAAGTAAGCAGACTCAAACTTTCCTCCTTGCCCTCCGATGTCGAAACTGTCAGAACTGAGTACTCAAATTGAGGGTAGAAGCCCCTGCCTGATAAACTAGCTTCTGCCCTCAACTTCCGTTCAGTCCGCCTTCGATGAACTGTCCTCACTGCAGCTCGACTCACACCACTCGATTGCAACGCACCACTGATTTAGGTTACGCAATGTTTCGCTGCAAGGCGTGCGATCGCACCTGCAATGAACGCACCGGTACCCCTTTCAATTTCATCGAGGTGCCCACCGATATCGTGTTCCAAGTGCTGCTCTGTCGGTTCCGTTACAAGCTGAGCTTTAGAGACATTGCCGAATTCTTCCTACTGCGCGGGTTGGAGTTCACGCATGAAACAGTACGAGATTGGGAAGAACGCTTTACTCCGATTTTTACCCAACAGCTGAGAGCCAAACGCAAGGGGAAGGTGGGCAAGATTTGGTTTGTGGACGAGACATACATCCGTGTGAAAGGCAAATGGTGCTATCTGTAGCGAACGATCGATGAGGATGGCAATTTAGTCGATGTGAGGTTGAGCGAGAAACGAGACATGGCAGCAGCAAAAGCTTTCTTTGCTGGGGCACATGAGGTGGCGGAACAATCGCCACAACAAGTGGTGACAGATGGGCTGAGTTCGTATCCCAGAGCGATTGATGAGGAATTGGGAACGGATGTTGAGCATGAAGTGAGAGGTTGCTTGGGAAATCCGATCGAACAGAGCCATCGAGGGATTAAGCAACGTTACTATCCAATGCTCGGGTTGGGAGCGATTGAGAGTGCGAAACGATTTTGTCAAGCATTTGATGAAGTAAAGCAATTTTTGAGACCCAGAGCAAAAATGACAGAATTAGTGTCTTTTTCAAAGCAACGAGAACGTTTTATTGAACGAGTGAGTGAGTTAGAAGAGTTATTTCAAGCGATTTAATCGAAGGCAATGAAGAGGAAGCTTACAATACAAAAAAGTGATAAAAAAAGCGGTGATTTGAGTACTCAGTTCTGACAGTTTCCTGCAAGGAGATGAGACAGTCGCAGAAGAGACCGAGTTACGGCAGAGCAAGTATTTGAATAACGTCATTGAGCAAGACCATAGAAATATCAAGCGAATTGTAAAACCAATGATGGGGTTCAAGACGTTTAATAGCGCTAGAAAAACGTTGAGCGGAATCGAGGCAATGAAGATGATCTGTAAAGGGCAAGTGAAAGGAATCAAACAAGGAGATAGTGTCTCTCAAGCCCGGTTTCTTGAAGCAATCTTTGGAGTTGTTGCTTAAGGGAATGTAGACGATACCGATCGTTTGCCCTTAACAAGTTCTTGCGACACAACCCTACCCGCAGGGGTTTTGGTAGGGATTTCATTTGATTCACAATTTTCTCCTCTGCCCGCAAGGCTTGAAGACTGCTTCAGCCATATCTTTAAAGTCACAACTAGCAACACGGTAGTTTTGGTGACTGGGATAAACTTCGGTCGAAAGAAAGAATTTACAGCCATTTTCGACTGGGTAAGCCATAGCGTAGGGGCAGTTCGCGAACTGCCCCCACAGAGACGTGGGGTTTATCCAAGTAGAAATTGCTGTAATTGCCTTCCCGCCCCAAAATTTTCCTGGCAAAAATAGTGTTGTAGCAACACTCTGATGATGGGTAAGAGTGACTAAAACCTTCTAATCTTCTGCAAAGACAACACGCTCGTCCAGTTTCACCCGTAAAGTCTATAGTGTGGAGATGAGCTCTCCCTCATAGAAACATACTTATGCTTGACCTGCTCAAAGAGCTTTTTAGTTCAGGAAGCTTCATTCCTCACGGGCATTGTTTTTTGTGGCGACCTGGGTTAGTTTGGCTTCACATCGTATCCGACACAACGATCACCCTCGCTTACTATTCCATTTCCTTAACGCTGGCTAGTTTCATTCAACGGCGAAAGGATTTACCCTTCAACTGGGTCTTTGTTTTATTTGCAGCATTCATTACTGCCTGCGGCACTTCTCATTTGATGTCGGTTTGGACGCTTTGGCATCCAACCTACTGGCTCTCGGGTGGGGTCAAAGCAATCACAGCCGTTGTGTCTCTAGGTACCGCGATCGCACTTTTTTCATTGGTGCCCAAAGCATTAGCGATTCCCAGTTCGCTAGATCTTGAAGTGGCAAACTGGGCGCTGCAACAAGAAATTATAGAGCGTCAAAAAGTTGAAAGAGAACTCACCTATACCAAAGATTTGCGAGAGGCAGTTTTTAACGAATCTGCAGACGCTTTATTCTTAGTTGATCCGCAGACGCTACACACCGTAGATTGCAATCGACGGGCAGTAGAACTTTTTCAAGCAACTGACAAAGCCGAGCTAATTGGTATCGAGGGGCATACTTTGCAGCGATACCAATTTTCTACTGATGAGTTAGAGGCGATCGTCTCCCAAATTCAGTCAGCAGGGTTTTGGAGCCAGGAACTTGAGTATGTAACCTGCAAAGGAAACTTTTTTTGGGGCAATATTGCAGCCAAACCGATTGCCGTTGCTGAACGCACCTTTAATTTAGTGCGAGTCACAGACATTACTGAACGTAAGCACATCGAAGCTGAGCGTGAGCAAGCCGAACAAGCCCTAAAAATTAGCGAAGCCCGTTATCGTGGCATTGTAGAAGACCAGACAGAATTGATTGCTCGTTTTCTAGCAAACGGTGACATTGTGTTTGTGAATGAATCCTACTGTCGCTACTTTGGAGTCCAGTCAGAGAAAGTGATTGGCAGAAGCTATGAACCAGTGATTTTTGAAGAGGATCGAGAAGCCGTTGTCCAACTCATTGCTTCAATCAGCCCAGAAAATCCTGTGGTGATGATTGAAAATCGGGTAGTTATCGATGGTGAAATTCGCTGGACGCAATGGAACAATCGAATGCTGTTTGACGAGCAGGGAAAATTTGTTGAGTTTCAATCCGTTGGGCGAGACGTGACTAACCTCAAACACACCGAAGAGCGCCTTCAAGCGTCTCTAAAAGAGAAAGAGGTGCTACTAAAAGAAATTCACCATCGAGTTAAGAATAATTTGCAAATTGTCTATAGCTTGCTACGGTTGCAGCGCCGAAAACTAAAGGATCAGCTAGCCGCCAATGCTTTACTTGAAAGCCAAAGTCGGATTGAGTCGATTGCCCTGATCCATGAAAAGCTTTATCAGTCTGAAGACCTGTCCCACATCAACTTAGCAGAGTACATTCCCAGTCTAGTTACAAACCTTTTTAGTACTTATAACCTCAGCCACACGCAGATTGCAGTGCGGACCGAAATTGAATCCATTTTCCTAGATATTGATAAAGCAATTCGCTGCGGATTAATTATCAATGAGCTGTTGAGCAACTCTCTTAAATATGCGTTTCCTGACAGGAACCAGAACAATCTATCGATACACTTACAGCTTTTTACAATTTCTACAGGAGCAGAAAAATCAACCATTCAGTTGAATATGAAAGACAATGGGGTAGGGATTCCAGATCATATCGATTTTTCTCGACCTGAAACGTTAGGTTTACAGCTTGTTCAAGGTTTTGTAGGTCAGTTGAAGGGAACCCTGGAAATGCAGCGGCAGGGTGGTACGGAGTTCCGGGTTCTATTTCCAGGATAGGTGCAATGATGAATGATGCAAATGTACCCTCGGCTTCGGCGCGGGTACTCATTGTTGAGGATGAATGGGTTGTGGCGATCGATGTGAGAGATTGCCTCGAAGGATTGGGCTACACAGTAGTGGCGATCGCCGCTTCGGGTGAGGAAGCCATTATCAAAGCCAGAGAGCTGCGTCCAGATGTTGTACTGATGGACATCCGTCTAGAGGGAGAGATGGATGGAACTCAGGCAGCCCAAGTAATCTGGCAAGAACTCCAAATTCCCATCATCTACGCCACCGGGTATTCAGATCGCGCCACCGTTGATCGCGCCACCGAGACCGAACCGTTTGGTTATATTATCAAGCCGATTAAAGAACGTGATCTGTATATTGCCATTAAAACTGCACTGCAACGGTATGGACGGGAAGCCCAACTCAGGGAACAGCAAGAATGGGCAGCCACAATTCTAAAAGCGATCGGAGACGGAGTCATTGTCACCGATGCTGAAGGACGAGTGAAGTTCCTTAACCTCGTCGCAGAATCACTGACGGGATGGCAGTTTCAGGAAGCGATCGATCGCCCCTTAACAGAGGTGCTTCCCCTGATACATCACCAGACGCAGGTTCCCCTAAGCGATCCGCTGATGGAGGTGTTGCAGACGGGGACGGTTACCTACCTGGTGAACCCGATTTTGTTGGTCACCAAAGACGGCAGACAAGTGCCAATCGCAGACAGTGCTGCCCCAATCAGAGATAGTGCAGGAAACATCACAGGGGCCGTTATGGTTTTCCGGGAGGTGATGGAGCAAAAGCCCTCCGAAGAAAGATCCTTCTCGCTACTGCGAGCACAATTGTTAGAACAGCAAATAGAGGAACTTCAGCGCTTATCTCAATATAAAGATGACTTTTTGAGCACGGTTTCCCATGAGTTGCGATCGCCCTTAGCCAATATCAAAATGTCGATTCATCTATTGGAGATGAACTTAGATCGACGCAATCTTTTAACCTCAGAAGCAGAAGTAGATGCCCAATCACAACGAGTTGGACAATACCTGAACATCCTACGGGAGCAGTGTGATCAGGAACTCGATTTGGTCAACGACCTGCTGGAACTACAGCGTTTAGAAGCAGATAGGGCTCCCATTGATTTAGTCCCAATTGAGGTGGTGGAATGGCTTTCTAACATTGCAGCCGTGTATCAAGAGCGCGCCCAAGAGCGGCAGCAAAGGCTACAAGTCTTTCTACCTTCTACACTGCCACCGCTCGTTTCAGATATCGCAATTTTGACGCACATTGTGCGAGAGCTACTGACTAATGCTTGCAAATATACACCACCCGGAGAAGCGATCGGGATCAACGCCCAGCAGGTCGGCGAGCAACTGCAATTGATAGTGAGCAATTCTGGCGTCGAAATTCCAGCAGAAGAACTGCCTCGCATTTTTGACAAGTTCTACCGGGTATCGGGAAGCGATCGCTGGAACCAAGGCGGTACGGGTTTAGGACTGGCACTGATCAAAAAACAAGTAACGTATTTGGGCGGCTCAATTCGAGCAGAGAGTAGCGCTAATGAAGTGCGCTTTGTGATTGAGCTACCTTCTAATGCTAATTAGTATCAGTCCCACCTAGAAACAGCAGCAGTCCGACCGACTTTTGCATAAAAGGCTGAAAATTTAGGAATTCAAGGAAGCAAAATATGGCGTTCCGACAACTCACGAGCCATCATTGAGTAAGCCCAATTTTGTCACTTTCTGGAATGCATCTTCCGTCCTCATCCCTTGCTTCATTGCAACCTGCATAAGCGCGATAACCGATGATCGGATGCCGGTATCGCAGTGGACAAGCATCGGTTTGGGCAGGTCAGAAATTTGTTGAATGAGCCGCAACGCTGTCTCAGGAGTTAAATGACTCGACTGAATTGGATAATTAACGTAGCGTAATCCTAATTGCTCTATTTGAGTCTGTTCGTCATTCCAAAACCCTGCCTCATCAGGCGATCGCAGATTGACGACCGAGCGATAACCTTCTTCAACTAACTGGGGTAGCTTATCGGGTGCAGGTTGTCCGGCGATCGCCAAATCATTTGTAATCTTCCTGACCATGTTCATCCGCTTTTCTCCCAGACATCAATGATGGATTCAAAGCAACCCCACCATCCCAGCAGAGATTTCACTTTGGCTTCTCACCAATTAATTGTTTTTAATAAGGCTGAATACCTTGATGCTAGAAGAAGAATTTGGGGAACTTGTGAAGATACATTGTGCTAGACGTTGAAATCAAGACAAAAGGGAGAAAAGCTTTGCTTTTCTCCCTTTTACTATCGCAACCTGGATGGCTACGACTATAGTTTGAGCGTCAAATTGCTTCGATCGGTCCATCTGTGCTGTACATGATCTGACGAGCCGAGATTTGGCGCGATCGCCGTTCAATTCGGTGTTCCTGCCAGCGTAAGCCAATCACAGCCATCATCGTTAACATATACCCAGGCTCTTCTAGCTGAGTAAAAATGAAACCATTGATTAGCACAGTAAGCAAAATAAACTTACAGAAATCATCGATGCAAATTCGCTGCCAAATGATTGAAACGATGTAGAGATAGGCAGCCAGTCCTAGAAAACCTGTATCTCCCCAAATACCTGCCCAACCCCACAGTGGCGAGAAGAAGCTGGAATCCAGATAATATCCGCGCCAAGTTGCCCAGACGGCTTGGCTAGCTGGATGAATAGTGCCACCTAGTGGCATTAACAGATATCCATAGTCTATCAACATCCAGCCGCCCAACCGCCCGATAGTGTGCCCTGGTCCAAGTCCAAAAAACCAGTTCAGGAATGAGGTGTAATAGGATGGAATGATCCGAAATGGTCCTGACTTGAGTACCGTTGCATCTCCGTCTGGACCGTAAATTTCGGGTCTAATCCAGGTTTTGAAGGCTCTAAACTCGTATAGGTTTTGGATACACCAGTATAGGATATAGCCAATTACAGCAGCAGCGATCACATACTGGAGCGTAACTCTGATGTCTTTTACACTCAACAAAATCAGGATAACCCAGGCCAGTAGAAAGACCATCAATACTTGCTTTGCATCGGCAGATACCAGCAGAAAAAAGGCAACCAAAACAATCGCAGACCGAAGCCAAATTGGAACAGACTTGGCGCTGATAAAGTAATACAGACCGAAGGACATGTAAACGAAAGCAGAGACAACATGTCCGCCTCCTGAAACATAGAAGACTCCTTGAATGTTGTCTTCTCGGGTTAAGTCAGCTTGAAGCTCAAGAATTCTGAGATCCAGCAGAATCTTTTGCCCCATTGCTAATATCAAATGAGTCAGAGCAAACCCCAACATCCAGCGTCGAAAGCGCTGAAAGCTCTCTGCCGAAAATGGGACAGAAATAATTGCTAGCAGCAGGATATACCCTTCAACCAGCAATAGGTAGCCGACAAATACATTAATTAGCCCAGCCTCGTTTAGCAGAGCGCTGGCAGTCATAATAGCCAGAAAAATGAGCAGTCCGACTAAAAGCGCTACCGTAGCTGCAACCTGCCTCCGATCTTTTGCTCGGGCTGTGATAATCACGTAAATGCAGGCCGGTGGAACAACTGCAAAGTGAAGGAAGTTAACTGGTGCAGGCGCACCCACTGCTTCAAGAATTCGAGGAAAAAAGGCAGTCGCAAAGGCAATCAGCAGTAAAACGGAATTTTGCACATACCCTTTTCTTTTCTGGTAAATCCCTGCTTCTACAGTCATCTATCTTCCTCTGCACACAGATTGTTGCAAGCGATGACGCGATCGCCCCTATTCAGCAATTCATAATTCTCAACCTTGCTCCGGACTTTCAAGGTTTAGGCAGCGATCGCCTGAGCTTTAGAGTAAATTTCCAGCAGTGTCTCGTAATTTTTTTGAGCAGTATACTTTGCCTCAAATTCGGCGCGTGCCTCCTGCCGCATTTGAGCAAGCTGGGCTGAATTTGCCAAAACCCATTCGATCTGAGCCGCTAGATCGGCAGCATCACCAGGACGGAAGTGTAAACCTGTGCGTCCTGAATCGACTAGTTCGGCGATCGCTCCAATCTTTGCCGCGATCACTGGAGTTCCCTTCGCAAATGCCTCAACTGCAACTCGCCCAAACGTCTCATACCACTTCGAGGGAAACACCAACACGGTTGCTTCTCCCATCAGGGCGTGAACCTCTGCCATTGGTTTGCGTCCCAGCCATTCCACCTGGGGCAAGCGCTTTGTTGCTTCCACGACCTGATCAACCAGCGGACCATCTCCCACAATTTTGAGCGGCAGCTTTGTCCCAAGTCGTTCCCAGGCTTCCAAAAGCGTATCTAGCCCCTTCTCAACCGAGAGCCGTCCAACAAACAGCGCATAGTTTCCCTGACCCGACCCAACGCCCGGATCGGGATTGACAAAATTGGGCTTCACCACAATCTTCTCAGCCGGAAGACCACCCTCAATGAATTTCTGGCGGGCAAACTCTGTCAGCGCAATGTACAGATCTACCGCTTGCGTCCAGGTTTTCATCGCCCGGTGAGTCGTTAGCATGGTAGCAACACCACCACTCGCAACCACACTGCCTCGGTAGCAGCCATGCATCACGCCTGCATAGGGAATGGGTTTTCCTAAACAGTCTTCACACACTTTCCCTTCTCGGAAAAACAGAGCGTTGGGGCAAAGTAGGCGATAGTTGTGCAAAGTTTGGATCACCGGAACCCCCTCGGCTCTGGCAGCGTAGTAAACCGATGGAGAGATCAGAGGGAAAAAGTTCTGTACGTGAACCACATCACAGTCCGTTTCTGCCAGTTTTTTTCTCACGGCTTGATAGGTTTCTCCTGACCAGATGGTGGCTGCCATCATGCGGAGTTTGCCAATTGCTGCAACGCGATCGTTGTTCTCCTCATAGACCTCTACGGGATGCCCCATCTGTTGCAGCAAACTCACTTCGGCTTCGTAACACTCATCTTCGCCACCGCGAATCTGATAGCGATTGTGAACAGTCATGATTCGCATGAGCGCCGTCTCTCTTGGTATGAATGTCATCAACTACGCGCCTTTGGATACCGTCTCCGCGTAAATTTGAGCCATGTGTTCGCCTCTGGCTCGCCAACTTAGAGTTTCGCGGACTAGCTGTTGCCCCACCTGCGCCATCCGGTTGCGAAGTTCTGCATCCTGAGCAATCTGGGTCATTGCCACAGCCAAATCATTCACTGCCTGATCAGGATTGTGTGCTGGAATTCTTAGACCCGCATCTTTAGAAACCAATACGGCTGGCCCCGACAGATCCAGGCAAATCACCGGACGACCTGCGGCCATTGACTCTAGACAAACCCAGCCACCAGAGTCATGTAGGCTGGGATGTACCAGTGCATGACAGTCTTCTAGCTTGCCGAGGGTTTGTTCACGGGGAAGTCCGCCCCAAAATTTCATTCGCTGAGCAATGCCTAGCTCTTGGGCAAGAGTTTCCAGAGATTGTCGTTCAGGTCCGTCGCCAATTACCCAATATTCCGCGTCGGGTAGGTTTGCTTTGGCGAAGGCACGTAGCCCCAGGTGAAAGCCTTTCCAGTGCAGCAGCCTGCCCATGCTGATAAACCGAACAGGGGAGTCACTGGCTGGTTTGCATTGCGCTAGGCGGGCAATGTCAGCTTCGGGCAAACCGATCGCAGGCATGATTTGCACGTGATCAACACCCATCTTGTAAAGCTGCTGGGCGGTGTCTTCAGTGGTGGCTTGAATGATAGCGCTGCGTCTAGCTGTGAGCCGGACAAACGGATCAAGCTCACCCGCAACCCGAAATAGGTCGCGAGCAATTTCGTATAGCTTGGCGCGAGGGCTAAAGTCTTGCCAAAATGCTTTGGGTGCCACTTCTCCACCCGCAACGGGACCCCAGACAAAGGGAATGGGCAGCAAAGAGAGGAAACTGGGACTAGAATGTTTGGCAAAGGTAACATGGTGAACCAGGTCAAAGCCAATTTCCTGGTGCAACCGTCGCGCCTCGAAGTAGGCTTGGATTTGCCAGAGATAGTGGTGAAGCTGCATCGCGCCTGCTTGCCCCCAGCGCAAACTATCCTTCCAAAACGGCAGCGTGAAGTAGACAAAGTGGAGATTGGGCACTGGGTTGCGGGCTAGCTCTGCCTCGATCGCCTCTCGGCTTTCATCGGGACGGGTCAGTACCCAAACTTCATGATATCGGGCGGCTTCTCGTACCGTGTTCCAGCCGATTCCTGGTTCTGACCCTTTGCCGGGTTCACAGGAGTAGGCAGACATCAAAATTTTCATACGCGGGACGGCTCCTTTAGCAGCTTCTCGTAAATTTCAGCGATCTGTTCTGCTGTTTTTTCCCAGGTAAATGCTTTGACTCTTTGCAGTCCTTGGTTAACCAATTCCTGATAAAAAACTGGATCGCTGTGTAAGCGGCAAATGGCAGCGGCGATCGCCTCCCAATCTTGCGGGTCAACCAAAACCCCTGCATCTCCCACCACTTCGGGCATCGCTGAAACATTGGAGGTAATTGCAGGCGTGCCACAAGCCATTGCTTCTAACAGCGTCATACCAAATCCCTCATGCAGGGAAGGGGCAACCAGAATATTCGCCGCATTGTAAAGCTGAACCAGCGTGGATTTATCAGGATTTCCCAGATAAGTAATATGGGGTCCAAGTCCTTCCGCATGAATGAAAGCCTTCTGTTCGTCGTCAAAGTCCGCTCCTGCTTTCCAAAACAAGAAAGGGAACTCCTTTTGGCGCAAAATTGCCAAGGACCTGAGAATGGCTGAGATGTTTTTACGAGGATGATTTGAACCCACATTTAGCAGGCAAACCGTTTCTGGGGAAATGCCCTGCTGTTGCCGAAACAACTCACTTTCATGCTTGGATAAGGGTCGAAACCCAGATTCCACCGCATTGGGCACCACGGAAATTCGGGCTGGCTCAACGTTGAGAATTTGGGAGGTATCCTTGGCTGTGACCGCCGAAACTGTAACCACATGATCACAGTCCTGAAGCCCGCGTACCGAATACATCCACATCCCATTACTGACAAAGGGCACCTTGACTGAACCGCGCAGGTTGTCCTTATAGAAGAAGTTGATCAGGTCGTGACACGTCACCATCACGGGCTTGCCTGCCTTTTTTAGTCCATACACAATGTGGGCTTCGCTATGGTCAATGACGTGAAAGATGTCTGCCTTTTGCCGCCGCACGGTGCGAGGAAAGTTCCAAAACCGTTCGTAGAATTTTTTTGCTCTCAGGAGTAGGGAACGGCTGGTGCGATCGAGGGGCACAGGAGCTAGTTCAACCACTTCCCAATCGGGGCGAACGGCTCTTAGTCCTGCCGCCAGTCCGTCGGCGTAGACATCCATACTGAAGTTGGGCATGGTTCGCGCAATTACAATCCGCATCGCTCCCCTTTGATATCAATTCTTAGTTTTGGGTCGTAGGATGCGTTACGCAGTGCTAACGCATCACTCAAGCTCTTTCGGTGCGTTATGCTGGCGCTAACGCACCCTACTGGTGCTACCAGAAATGAACGACGTTAGGGCGTTTTCACCGGGGTAGTACCTTCTGCAAGCTGTGGTGATGTGTGTTTTGCCTGATTTGGCGATCGCTGCCGCTCACTTTTGATTCTGCCGATGGTTTCCATCAGGGCATTTAGCTCACAGTTGAGGTCTTGCCCGCAGAACACTTCTCTGGCGCGATCGCTATACACTCGACGAGTTTCATAATCCGTTAGTGCCAACACTGCCTTGACCAGCGCCTCAACATTGCCGCAGGGATAAACCAGCCCGTTGTAACGATGCTGAACCGTGTCACTGTAACCCCAGTTGCCGCAGCGATCGCTCAAAATTGGCGGGCATCCTGCCGCCATTGCTTCAGAAATCACCAGTGGATGAGGGTCATTGTGAGACGTTGAGATAAACACATCGGTCGCTGCGTAATACAGCGGTAGTTTGCTCTGGTTCACAAAGCCCACATTCAACACTTCACCATTGAGGGATTCCAAGCGTTGATTAATTGCGTCAGTCAACTCACCGCCGCCAATCATGATGCCTCTAACGCGAGGGTCAATTTGGTGCGCTTTGGCGATCGCCTCAATAAACTCAAACGGATTCTTACGCTCAATGTATTTGCCCGTAAAGCAATACAGGATGGTGTCTTTGTCCCAGCTTAGCTTTTCGCGAATTTGCTGAATTTCGTCCTGATTGTGAACGATCGTTTGTTCGTAGCGATCGCGGTCAACCGGATAGCAGCCCCGCACCATCTTTTCATCAGGTACGCCATAGTGCCTCAGGTAAATCGCATTGTGGTCACCGCTAGAAACCCAGTGATCCGCCAAACTGTACATCCAGGGATACAGCATTGACATCACAATCTTTCGCAACCGACTGTAGTGATTGTCAGTAATGATGGTTGCGTCATTCTGCATGATGATGGGAATGTCCCGTAGCTTGCAGAGCAAAATTGCCAGTCGATAGGAGTAGGTGTAAAAGCTAGGCAAAAACACCGCATCGACGTTTTGACGCGTCAAGCGGCTGAGCAATCCTGGGTTGAGCAATCCTTTTTCGATCTTGTCGGCTATCTTGCCATCCCAAGTTTTTAGAAACTCATTGTGATAGCCGCCTGTGAGGTCAACATCCCAGGGTTGAGTGCTGCCAAGGTGGCGATCGCCACTTACCTGGTTTTCATTGCAGAGATAAAAAGCGGAAACTGAGACTCCGGGCTGTTCATTTAACTTTTTCCACAGCGGGGCGTGGTGCTGAGTGGGGTGGGTAAATACAACCCCTAAGCGAAATGTGTCTTGCATGGTTTAACTCACTCAACTCATTAACAAACGAAGTTTGCTTAACGTCCAGCTAATTGGCTTTGGGCGAAACTGGGGAGCAAATAGCCAGCTAATCGCAGGTTTTGCCAGCGGCAGCGGCATCACACCCACCCAGACAAACCACAGGCTGAAAATCACCCGCTTCTGCCAGTTGTAGTCTGAATATTTCCACAGAGCGCGAACACCCCAATAAGCAAGTTCCAGTGGGCGATCGGAGGGCACCAGATGTTGGTCAGGATCTAGCCGTAACGACGCCATGCGTGACCAAACCCTTCCAAAGAAGCGTAGTCCTAAATCAGCTGGCACTTCATAGCCCAACTCACTTGCTCGCTGCTCTAGCAGCTCACATCGCTGTAAATCGTGGCGCACAAACCGACGGAAGCGATCGCTTGCCACCTCCGTCACCGCCCACTGGTTGCTGTCATGAATCCGGTAAGCTCCCAGAGGTTCCTCAATTGCTCCGACATCGCCATACAGCGGAATCAGAACGGACAAATAGTCATCCGCCGTCAGCTTAAACTCATCAGGAATTGGGAAAACATGTTTCATCGCCTCCCGGCTAAGGGCATTGCCGCTGGTCGGCGTACTGTTATAGGTGCCTACATCAAGCAGAGTGCGCCAAACCTCTCCACTAGACAAGGGCTGTGTCCCTTGAGGGTAAGAAAATCCGCGAGGTTGTCCAGATGAATCGACCACAGACAGCCGATAATGGATTTTCGACATCCCTGGCTCCCAAGCTTCAACGACTCGCTTAGCTACATCGGGGAAAAGATAATCGTCGGAATCCAGGAAGATGATGATATCGCCCTTGCTTCTGGCAAAACCGCTGTTGAAGGCTGCTGCCTGCTTACCGTTGGGCTGCAAAACGGGAATAATGCGATCGCCATACTTTGCAATCACATCGCGTGAATTATCGGTGGAGCCATCATCCACCACAATTACTTCTGTATTGGGATAGGTTTGCGCTAAAGCACTGTCGATCGCCTCACCCAAAAACCGCTCGTAGTTGTAGTTATTGATGATGATGCTGACCAACGGTTGAGTTTCCATAGCTGTCTGTTAGATGTTTTGAACGAAAGATTCTCTCCTAAACTGGCTTGCTTAAGCGCGATTTAAGGAGGTAGTAAAACGTCACGCAATTGACTTCTAACCTTTCATAAAACCGGAGATTGGCAAAATACTTCTCTATCAACTCCTTACAATCCTTGAGATTACTTCCACTAGCTAAGTAGGCGCTCAACCCTTGCGAAAATAGTTTCTTACTGAGCTTGTTGAATTCCAAGAAGCGAATACGCATCCAGTATGCTGTTGCGATACGAATTTCAGCATAAATTCTCCGCTTATTATCAAATGACTGTGTACTGTAGAGATTGTTCTCGTGAACTCTAAAAATTCCCAAATTTCTAGTTGTCACATATCCTGCCCCCAGTCCTACTGCCAAGAGATTCAAGTATGTGTCGCAGATTGCAAGACCCGAAGATCCTTTACACTCTGGCAGTGGAAAGATTTTTTCTAGAAAGGTTCTGCGGAAGCACAAATTAGATGTAGATGGTGTGAAATTTGGCAACTTTGCTTTTTTTAGTTCTGACCTAAAATCAACCAGCTTTGGAGGTTCACTAGAATTATCGACAAATATATTTTTGTAGAACTCTGTGCGTTCTATATTGACTAGTGCTTTTGTTTTCACTGGAGCAGATTCAGTGAAGACCCAACCAATCCCAGAGTTTGCCCTAAATAAATCAACGACCTCAGATACTTTTTGAGGTAAAAAGATATCATCCGCGTCAAGTATGCAAACTATCTCTCCTGTAC
Organism: Leptolyngbya sp. FACHB-541; assembly: GCF_014695875.1. Taxonomy (NCBI): domain Bacteria; kingdom Bacillati; phylum Cyanobacteriota; class Cyanophyceae; order Leptolyngbyales; family Leptolyngbyaceae; genus Leptolyngbya; species Leptolyngbya sp. FACHB-541. The sequence continues at coordinate 29,949 of NZ_JACJPC010000149.1, forward strand.
TTGCTGCAAAACCGGCATTTAGAGCAGAAGCTTGTCCTCCATTCGCCTTAAAAACCTTGACGACTTGATTACCATAACCATCAATGATTGAGCGAGAGGTATCTGTAGAACCATCATCTACTACAACGACTTCTACCGAGCTGTAAGTCTGATTTAATGCACTATCGATCGCCTCTGCAATAAAGCGACCGTAGTTATAGTTATTGATGATGATGCTCACTAGCGGCTGAGTCTCCACGTTTATATCCTCTTTACAATTCACGTGATTTCCGAGGGAGCAAGCTATCTCTCCCAACTTATTCTGAAGAAATTGGAAGAAAACCGGAACTTTTCAGAAGTAGGGAGTAATCCGTTGCCACAAAAACAAACTCAGATGAAAGGGCACCCCGCGAAGCGAGGTGCCCTTTCATCTGTAGCCCTAACTTTTGGAATTAGTATAATAATTGAAGTCAGCTAAGACATTGATGCAGGTTCACTCACAAATCCATTAACAGTCCTTTAAGGGTTTTACCTGCAACAGACCAGTTCAAACGCGTTTGATATTCATGAAAGGCAGATAACGCCAATTGCTGGTACCGAGAGTAGTTGGTGAAAATATCCGTAATATATTGACAGTATTCAGATACTTCTGCCGCTGGATCAAACAACCGTCCGTTTATATCTTCTTTAATAATGGTAGGAACACCACCTACATGAGTAGCGATGCAGGGCACTCCTAAAGCGTTTGCTTCACAAAACACTAAGCCGTAACATTCGGCTCTGGTCGGTAAAATCAAAAAGTGAGACTCCGCTAAAAGACGTAAAATTTCTTCTTTGCCTGCTTGAGTTGATTTACTGATAAAACCAAGAGGACGCACAAAATCAGGCAAAGGTTCATCTAGAACAGGCTGACAACCCACTACAGTCAGTTCCGCTTTAAGACCTGAAGCGTTCAGCATCTTAACAACATTGAAGGCGATATCTCCTCCTTTGCGAAACCAGTCAACGCCCAAAAACAGAAATTTGCACACGTCACTAGGACGTGCTTTAATTACACTTTGAACCTCATCTAGAGCCCAACTATTTTCAAGATTGGCTCCAAAAGGGACAACTTTCACTTTATCTGGGTCAGCTTTGTAGTGATTGACAGCCGTTTGTGCAGCCCAATCTGAAGCATAAATTGCTAAACTAGATTTGTGCAAAGCTAACTGCTCCATACGGTGCCAGTCCCGGACGGTTTCTTGGCAAAGTTGGCTATAGTGTGGGTAAGAGCTGTTTAATCCAGCGAAGGTTGCATCTGCATAAAAAGCAACTGGCTTTGAAGTTTCCAGATAAGCAATCGAATTGCTAGTAACACTAAATATGAGGTCAGATTGGCTTCTTGCCAATTTTTGAGAAACCTGATGAGCGTAATCTTTCAAAATGAGTGGTTCTGGATCTCGCAAATATCGTTCACCAAACAATTCATGATAGTGACGCTTTGATTTACGAATAACCTTGTGAATTAACTTGTCCTTTAATGGACCAATGTAATCGAGGGAAATAGCCTGACCCGTGAGAGACTGGGCAATATAGTACCCTAGACCTGACCACTGATGAACATCTTGTGCATTATAGGTGGTGACATAAGCTACTTTCATGATGTTTCTCCAACATTTTCAAGTGATTAAGAACTAAGGACATTGAGAGCGTTTCGAGCGTTTCAAACAAATCGAACTGATTCAATCTTTAAAGTCTCAACAGTGAATTCTGAATTCACTGTCGAACACATTGCTTTGATCAATAATTTGATGACTCTTTGGTCAATCTACCGCCTTAAAGTCTTATCGTTCTGGCTGCGAGTCTTAGTAGCTCTTGACTGTAGCTATGTTGGTCACTATAGTTTTCATAACGGCAGGCTCAAAAATGAGTTGAGTCGAAATAGGAGAAAGCTTCTGCTTCGGTGCTTTGCTCTAACTCTAGATTTGAGAATGCATTAGGTTTTTGAAAAACTCCTTTTCTGACAAATCTTTTATGTCTATACCAGTTTTTACCTCGATGCACTGAATACTGGATTAGCGAGCCGTCTACAAAGTAAATACTCCCTAGCAAAGAAGCAGCAAAGGGAATATAATGTAATTGTCATACACAATTACATCTTCTGAATTGTCGGTAGAGCCATCACCCACCACAATCATTTCTGTATTAAAACGGTTTTTGGACAGAGCGCTGCGATCGCCTCTGCCAAAAACCATTTGTAGCTATAGTTCTTGATGCTGCTAACTAGCAGCTAAATTTACACGCTTACATCCTCCTTAGTCCAAGTGACTTTAAAGGCAATCAGCTATTTCTCCTCCATCATTCAGGGAGAGTCAGAGGAAAACCGGAATTTTCCGAGCCAATAGAAAAGAAATAATCTAGTTTGTTTAATTAGAAAGACAATTCTTTCAAGGTTGCGGAAGCCGAAAAGCCTTTGAGCCAACGTGTAAGCGGCGGTTCTATCTGTGCTGTTTGCCTGAAACTTGGGAGATAACGTTAAAGTTTTCTCTAGCAGTTTGAAATATTGAGGCGGGTCAAATTCTAAATATCCTCTAGCCAACATGAAGTAAGACTGAGCCATTGCATCTCGGTAGCTTTGGGATAGCTTCCCCTCTGCCAAAAGCATTTTCTCCGCCTTCTCCAAAATTATCTGGTGGCTTTCGAGGTATCGAGTCTTAGAAGATGTAGAAACTGTGACATTGCCATGGCGTCTATAGATGGAATAGCAACCAGACTGGTAGCCCACTTTGGCACCACTCATGACGATGGAGAGGAAGAAGTCCCGATCTTGTCCGGCTTTTAGCGATTCATCCCAGCCGCCAACTTGGGCAATGGGCGATCGCTTAAATAACAAACAGGCAGGCGAAACCCACCAATCTGCTAGCAGCGACTCCAGCAAATCTGGCTGGTTGCCAGTGACTTTTATATCTTCTAGGTAAGAGTCTCCGTTGGGCAAATGATATTGATGTCGCCAATCGCCATAAACAACATCAAACGCCGTTTCTTCCAGAAAATGAACCTGCCGCTCTAGCTTCTCAGGCAGCAAGTAATCATCAGCGTCCAGGTATTGGATATAGTCCCCTTTGGATAGAGCAAACCCTCGATTGCGGGCATAATTACCGCCTCGGTTAGGACCACTCTCCCAAATCACTCTGTCGCCATAGCGTTTGATTACATCTAAGCTGTCATCGGTTGAGCCATCGTCAATGACAATTACCTCTACGGTCGAATAGGTTTGGTTGAGACAGCTATCAATTGCTTCTGCAATCCATTTCTCAGCGTTGAAGCAGGGAATGATAACCGAAACAAGTTTTGCCATTCTATCCAATCCTATTCGAGTCTGTGAATTTAACCAGTAGAAAAATGTGCGATCGCGTTGAACTTAAAGCTTTAACGCAGAAAAATGCCTATCAAATCCAGTTTTGTTGAGTACAAATAACATCATTACCTTGGCAAAGAACTTAATCGTTCTCTGATTAGGAGACCAGGTCATTACCTTGGTAGCTAACATCAACAGTTCCTTACTGCAAGCACTGAAAGTACCAAAGTGATTGCGATAATAAACCTGTGCATGGATGGAATTGAAGTAATCTAATATAGGCTCTCTCTGGCTGCTCTCTAGTTTAGCGTTTAGGAACGTATCCATTGCATGGAGAAAGTCTTGTGAATCCGCCTTCTTGTTACCAAACCAATTATTACTGCCATGAACACGATATTGAGTTAAGGCATCCTCCGCAAAATACATATCGCCCAGCAAGGAAGCTGCCTTCACTACAAAGTCATCGGCACGAACCTTGATGAGGTGACAAGTTAAAGGAAAGACTTGCTCTGCCAATGAGCGAGTTAATGCTACGCCACTGGTTGGCGCACCTAAAAAAGGAACATAACGATATTTCTTAGCATAGCTGTACACTTCTGTTGCTGTACTAATTTGGGTCAACGCTTGACCTTGGAATTCCTTAAGACGTTTAACCCTGTGCAAGCTTTTCCACTCACAGCTATGGTTAATTAATTCAGTCCTCAAATGTTCACTTCTATCATTGATGATCTCAAGCCCATTACAGATAGCTACATTTGCATTGTCTGAAGTAACCTGCTGAAACAAATTAACGAGCCTACTGATTTTTTCAGGAGAAAATGTGTCGTCAGAGTCTAAGAAGAAAAGGAAATCTCCCTTGCTTTGTTCAACCCCTACATTAAATGCAGAAGCTTGACCACCATTTTCTTTAAGGATGGGGATGATGCGATCGCCATAGCTCTTAATAATCTCCTGCGAGCCATCTGTTGAACCATCATCAACTACAACAACTTCAACGTGAGGGTAAGTTTGATTTAGGGCACTATCGATCGCCTCTCGTAAAAAGCGTCCATAGTTGTAGTTGTTAATAAGTACACTTACAAGCGGAGAGCTTTTCATGATAGGACTCGATGAAGGTATTAGCAAATCAAAAAGCTATTTATTTACTAAAATTTACTCAACTAATTCGCACCAATCAGGATATTTCTTCAAATTTCATAGGCTCCTCATTTATTCGAGTTAAGAGAATATTTGAAGGGTCTAACTTGTTACTTAGTGATAGGCGAAAGCATAGCATTCTAGGTTTATTCCAGAGCTATCCGCCAAATGCTACGCTCTTACAGCAGACATTCGTCACTTTTCAAACATCCTCTTGACTCGACTTTATCCATTTGAGATGCAGAGCGTTCCTATAGAGTCAAGCTTAATTCGGAGTGAATTAAGCTTGACTCTATCCAAATTTCTTGCCTGAGACAAAAGCTACAGGTTGGAAGCAAATTCCTTTGAGTTCAAAATCTTCTCAATTGCTAATGTTGCTCCTTGCTGAACAGCCTTGTGCAAAGGTCGCTGTTCAGGATGCATTTTCCACAAACGATATAGTTCAGAAACTTTGGCTTTTAGCGATCTATCGGGTGGAGAAGGCAACTTATTACGCATCGCCTCTAGAACAATTCGAGAATAAGTAGTTCCTTTAATCAAGCGAGAAAAATACTCCTGGGTCAGACGATTAGCTGGGATGAGATGTGTAAGTTTGAGAGCAGTAAATAACCCCGTGCCTAAGCCAAGATCGCAAGCGGTATATGCTAGGTCAATATCTTCACAGGAGAGCGGTATTTCATCTGTGCTAGACGCTCCTCTACGTCCAAGCTTTGACCGTACCGGATGATTCTGAACATCGGCAGCATATTGATCTGTTACGGTCTTACGGACACATAACCCGGCCCCGTAAGGGGTAGTTTCTAACTGATGCAACAGATTTGACCATTGATCTCTGTCTACTTCACGAAGAGCCAAATATCCCCAAAAAGGCTTTGTCCACTCTGGAGGAGAGACTTCAAATTCGGGCAGGGTCTGACCACCCCAAGCACCAATTGAAGGATGATTTTGACTAATCTGTAGCGTAACTTCCAGGTAGTCTGGCGCTAAGACGTTGTCATCATCAACAAAAACTAGAGTCTCCCCAGTTGCTTCAGCCATTCCGCGCAGTCTTGCAGGGGTCAAACCAAGTTCTTCTTCCCGAATATGGCGTGATTGGGGATGCCAACTCAAGTCTATTTCTGATGCAAGTAATTTGTCGCTTGCATTATCTACCAATAACAACTCCCAGTTATCCGTTGATAATGTTTGAGAACGCAACGCATTGAGAACTTTTTGAAGGTAGTTCGGGCGGGGATTGTGAGTGCAAATAATAACAGATAGAAACTGACTCATGGTTACTCCTCAAATTTCGGATTGACTAGCTAGATGCACCAGTTTTGTAGCTTGCTCAAGCCGCTTTAAGCGCGTACTTCTAGGCATAGCTGCGGGGGCACCCCTGGTAGTCTCAGTCAATTTGTGAGTAAGTCATACTCTGTTACAAAGACACACTATCTACATGAATAGTTCCTTAGAATTTTGCTATTTCGTAAACACGCTTGTATGCTGCATGCCCTGACTCTATTTGCTTTTGTGCAGCCTCTAACAACTGAGGTTTGATTTGTGCAGCCGTATGCCAGGCAGATTGAATGCTATTCAGCAATTTTTCACCAATGTCCTTATCATCTAAAAGCAATACCTCACAGCCAACACCAAACTGATCTGCCAGACCACGGAATTTATCAACATAGTATTGAGACTTGGCAAGGCAAACAACTGGTACACCTTGAGACAGCGAGAAAACGCCTGCATGGTAACTTCCAGTAATCACGACACGACATTTTCCTACTTGCTCAATCACCTTCAATGGAGTATCAAGCGATTCTCCACCATCCGAGGTGTCGTCATAACCAGCAAGCAATTGTTGAATTGATGCACTATCGGTTTCCATAAACCCTTTATAGAAACCATGAGCAATTGGGATAGGAAGAAGGGAAACTTCTTTTTGTCGAGCAAACGTTTGCAGGGCTGATTTGACTACTTCGAGCAGAGCTGCATTTACACCTGAATATGCAGCAACTCTGAGGTTTATTCCGATACTATCCCCAAGTTCGGGCTTCCGAGATGAGTAAGCTAACTCAATTGCATCGTCACCTGTTACAACAATCCCTTCTTGTGGAACTCCAAGAGATTTGAGTAGTGGCATTCCGACACGTTTTTCTCTTAGGGTCAACAGATCTATGGCCGGGAGAGTAGCTTTAGCCGTAGCGTATAACTCGCGGTTCTGAAGTGGTCCAAATCCTTGCCCCAACATAGCAGTGGGTTTGCCTAGCTTCGTGGCGAGTTTTAGAGTTTCCAGAGCAAAATTTGCATGATTCCCAAACTCATCATTGATGTATCCTCCTCCTGATGCAACAACTAAATCAGCCTTAGAAATTACATCCAGAAAGGTTTCGACATCCTTTACTTTGTCTGGAACCTTGCGTAGTTTGAATTTGACGTATGAACGTGATAACGAAGGGAAGAGGCTCCAGATCAGGTCTTCTAACGCAAGCCACTTCTTAGCAACCCCCTTGGGCAACACTCCATGAACTTGATGAATCAACGGGGAAAACCGCATTTCACGACCAAATGGTGATACGGGTTGTGCGTTGGGAATATACTCATGAAGAATTTCTGGAGCAGTTGTAAATACGTGGATTAGGGCACCGGGGAAGATTTTATGTAGCCGTGCAACCAGAACTTGTAGCATGGCTAAATCACCCATATTCTTCAATTCATAACCGCTCTGCTCTACAAGAATTCTCATGATGAATTAACGTGGTGAAACTACAAGGTAACCGCGCTCAAATCTGGATTAGTTGTATTTGGCTAGCTCTTCTCTAGCTCAATTACCACCAGCAGAATGCTAATTGTCTCTGCTATTTATCGAAATCAACAGATTGTGTAAAATCAACAGATTCTAGCTAACTCGCTTCGTGCTGCATCTGGTGATATTTCCACAATTTGCCTTGCAAGCTCAGAAGCTCTTGATAAGTTCCCTGCTCAACAATACGACCTTGTTCTAAGACAATGATTTGGTCCGCTCTCATGATGGTTGATAAGCGGTGGGCGATCGCTATCACAGTCCGTCCCACAGATAACTCTTCCAGAGACTTTTGAATGAGTCGTTCAGAAACTGAGTCCAAAGCACTTGTTGCTTCGTCGAGGATCAAGATTTCAGGGTTTCTCAGCAAGGCACGGGCAATCGCAATCCGTTGTCTTTGTCCACCAGAGAGCCGCACACCGCGATCGCCCAACACTGTATCCAATCCTTCCGGCATCTTTTGGATAAACTCCACAGCATTCGCTAGTCGGGCTGCTTCTAGCACCTCTGCTTCACTGATGTTATCTAAACCGTAGGCAATATTACTGTGAACGGTTGAGTTAAAGATAAAAGTGTCTTGACTCACCGTTGCCATCCGATGACGAACCGAATTAATCTCTAGCTCTCGTAGGTCAATTCCATCAAATAGAATTTTGCCTCGCGTGGGGTCATAGAATCGGATGACCAAGTCTGCCAGCGTTGATTTTCCGGCACCCGATGCACCAACCAGAGCAACTGTTTGACCTTTAGGAATGGTTAGCGTGATATCTTTCAACACAGACGATTCAGCATCATAGCCAAAATCAACCCCAACAAACTCAATTGCCTGTTGCAGCCCTCTAAACTGAATGTGTCCAGCCTGTAGGTAAGGCTTGTTTTCAGTGCTTAACAGATTCTCGATACTTTGAATCGGACCTTGGAAGCGGCTGATTGCAGAAAACCGCCCGCTAATTTCTTGAATTGCGGGAGCAGCTCGAATCACAATAAAGATGAAGGTGAGGAGTGAGGCGACTGTCAGGGTTCCATTGTTGACAAAAACGCTGATTCCTAAAACTAGAATTCCGATTAAAACAACACTGGCAATGGCTTCTGCGATCGGCTTCACAACTGCGTAGCGAGTCGTGGCGACCTTCGCCGCCGCCGCTACATTGTCACTCGCCTCGTAAAACCGTCGCCGTTCAAACTCTTGAGTTCCAAAGGCGTGTACCGTCCGAATTCCGTTGATAAACTCCGCTGCGGTGGAAGTTAGTCTGCCTCTAGCTCTAGACTCTGGGAAACTAGACTCTCGCACCCAGCCGTTTAGAGATGCTATTCCCGCTGCTGCTAAACCGAAAAGTAGGACTGCCATTACAGTGAGTTCCCAGGAAATGCCCACAGCCAGTATGCTGTAGGCAACCACAACCATCGATCTAACGAATATAGCAGTGAATGTTGAAACAGCTTCTTGAAGCTGAGAAACCTCAGCAGTCATAGTGTTCAACAGTTCACCAGCCTTTGTTTGTCCATAGAAACGTAAGCTGACTGCCTGTAGCTGCTCAAAAACCTGTTTATACAAGTTATTGATTAGCTTGATTCTGCCAAAATCTCCATAGATGGCACTAAGATAGCCAAACAGGACACGAAACAGAGTCGAGAGCAAGATTAAGCCTGATATGCGATAAAGACGGCTTAACGGCGATGCATTAACGCCCAAGATCCAGACATCAATCCACTGAATTCCAGTTTGCAAAGGTTCTGAATTCGGCTCTACCAAGTTTTGCAAGAACGTGAGTAGAAAGCTAATACCAAATCCTTCAAAAACGGCCGTTAGTAAGGAAAAAATAAGAACCAGAAAAATCAGATGCGGAAATTTCTTGATTTCTCGCAAAATCAACTTGTTATCTTTCCAAAAACCGGTTGTTTTGATGATCCGACGCAAAGTTGGAGGAAGTTGGTATTTCATGGAGAAAACTATCTACTTGACTGCACTGAAGATTGGCTGGCGCTGGGGATTGGGAGAGACTAGAAGCCTTGCAGCATTGGTTTATTTGCAGCACTAGTTGATTAGAAGTAACAGGGAAAACCGACCTGAATTCTTATCTGATGAACAGAAGCGTTTGACGTTTGTTCCAGATGGTAATCCTGAATCAAGTTTTCGAGATGTTACAGGCTTTTCCGGATATCTTTACGGAGGAAGAGTGCAACCTGGTGGGTTTCTGCTCTAGAAAACCTTATGTTTCAGCCTGTAGCTGGCTTTAGACAAAGCAACCCCTAAGGAGAGCTGCTCAGCTCTCTGTTAGATCTTTGTGAATTTTGTGAGATTCGTCCGGAGGAGGCGATCGCACTCAAGATAAAAGGTCAAATTAGCCAGAATATTCAGCTTCCTGTAGAAACGGTATCCGTTGCATAGAGCAAACGATGTAGGTTTTTAGCTGCTGGCTGCGCCTTTGCGCTTTGTCCGAGTTGTTCCCGCAACCGTTGATCCTGGCACAACTGACTTAATGTTTTAGAAATTTCAGCCGTAGAGTTGGGATTTACCAACAAACCTGTAACACCGTGAATGACAGCATCTTCTACACCACCCGCCTTCGAAGCGAGAACAGGTTTACCAAAATAAGCGGCTTCCAGGTAAACAATGCCAAAACCTTCAATACTGTGGGCTTGTTCATCAAAGAAGGTAAGCATCGAAAAGAAATCGCAGGCGGCGTAGTAACCTGCTAGCTGCTGGTCAGTTACATATCCCAAAAAGTGAACGCGATCCTGCACATTTAGTTCTGTGGCGAGGGCTTTTAGCTCTTCCTCCATCCATCCCTGTCCACAGATTAAATAATGAACATCTAGCTGATTTGCCAGCAGGTTGGGTAAGTTTTTGATGATGCGATCGAAACCTTTGCGGCGCACTAATCGTCCTACTGACAAAATGACAACTGCTGTTTCAGGAATATTGCAATTCTTCCGCATTTGGCAACGCAAAGCGTGAAGTTGATCTGCGTTTATACAGCCAAACTTCTCAGGTCTAACGGTGGGATGTATCACGTGAATGGATGCATCACAATGAAAATTTGATTTAAGAAAGGCTTGCGTGAAAGAGCTATTACAAACTACTCCTTTAGCCCGTTTGAGTAATAAATTAAAGAGTAGTTTAGACAGTGGTTTTTGAGCAATTTCGAGAACATCATCTCCATGCAAATATACAAAAAATTGAATCGGCAGCAGATAGCTTAGAAACAAAAGCACCGAGAATTCATATCCATGACACCACTCGATGTAGTCATAGCGATAGCGACGAAATAGCTTGACTGCAAACCAACAGGAATAAGTCATTCTCACAACCTGTCGGCAGAAATTAGTCAGACGAACGCTGCCTAAACCACGGGGTGACTGCACCCACTTTGGAACAAGCCAGCGATGAATTGGGAAAGGCTGGAGACGATCGAATGCCTGGTCTCCATCACAAGCCATCGTTGCTACAACAACCCGTTCAGGGTCTTGTAAACAACGGTTATAAGCATATTCCTCGATTCCACCTGCTTGGGGTAAGAAACTACGGCAAACGACAAGGATATTAGGTTTTACCATTGATGGCACGATAACTAAATAAGCAGCCACAGTTAAATATCTTTAATAAAAACCAGGAAGCTATTAACTGAAGCATTCCTTTGGTTTTTAATTTTTTCATTTACTTATGACTAGGGTTGAACTACTAGACGCAAACGCTTTACATCTGCACCTAATTTTATTTTCAAATTAGACAATACCTACGAATAACTTTTAGATGAAGATTCTTTCTAAAAGAACGTTTTTTCTGTGAATTCACTAATATTTAACATCTAGCTTTTTTCTTTGAGGAATCTATCAAATTCCTTGGCAAAGCGGGGGGAATCAACCGGATACCAGTGTGTATCACTGTAAAGATTAGAAGGTATTCAGATACGTTCGCCTGTCCTAAATCGAGTTGTGAGTCTATCGGAAACACTAAGGCTAGCCCATACGACTATCACAGCAGCATGACTATTGCAACAGCTTCTGCACACTGGACCTACACAAGATTTATGTTGTATACGCGCTCTACAGATTTACTCAGGTGGACAAAGTCTACAGCAGGGCTGATGTTGTTTGCCTTGATGGCGATCGCCCCCATTGCTCCTGCTGCTGCTCAGCTACCATCTCTAAACAACACCAACCGTTCTGCTCTGCCTCCCAACCCCGCTCAAACAGACCAGGGCTACACCTTAGGTCCAGGCGATCGCATCCGCATTGACACCTTTCAGCTTCCCCAATATAGCGGCGAATTTGAAGTTTTAATCGATGGATCGATTAACCTTCCCGTTTCAGGACTCGTTTCAGTTCAAGGGCTAACTGTCAGTCAGGCAGCCGATGTGGTTTCAGCAGCCTATAGCGAATTTCTCAGACGCCCCCTCGTCACACTTACCCTGCTAGTGCCCCGTCCCTTCCAAATTGGCATTGCTGGTGAAGTCAACCGTCCCGGTTCTTACACCGTTCCGCGTCAAGATACCCAGTTTCCAACGGTCACCCAGGCTTTACAAACAGCTGGAGGACCTACCCTCGCTGCCGACATTGGACGGGTTGAAATTCGCCGCCCCCAACGCTCTGGCACCGAGCAGATTATCAGCGTAGATTTGCGACAGCTATTGGCAACAGGCGATCTGCGTTATGACCTAGCACTGCGTGACGGCGACACCATCTACATCCCTACCGCCGATCAAATCGATCTACAAGAAACCTCTCGCCTCGCCTCTGCTAGCTTTGCCCCAGAAGAAAGCCCTGCCGTCAATATTGCAGTTGTTGGCGAAGTGTTTCGCCCCGGTACCTACACCGTCACGGGTACTGCTAGAACCTCTGAAGCGGGCGTTCCGGGTGGGCTAAACGTCACAGGTCGCCCTCCCACCGTGACCCGCGCCATTCAGGTTGCGGGCGGCATCAAATCGATGGCTGACATCGGACGCATCGAAGTTCGCAGACCCACCAGCGCAGGTGAAGAACAGGTGTTTGAAATCGACCTGCGAGCGCTGTTGCTCGAAGGGGATTTGCGGCAAGATGCTGTTTTGCAGGAGGGGGACACTATCGTCGTGCCCGTAGCGACTGTCGTAAGCCCAGAAGATGCAGCGCTTTACGGTAGCGCTAGCTTCTCACCAGACAGCATCAGGGTAACGGTTGTGGGTGAGGTTACTGAGGCAGGAGTGGTCGAGATTCCACCAAATACCCCGATGAATCAAGCTATCCTCTCGGCTGGCGGATTTAATACTCGTGCCCGCAGAGGCACCGTGCGACTCGTGCGACTCAACCCCGATGGCACGGTGAGGGAAGAGCGAATTCCCGTCGATTTTGCTCAGGGAATTAGCGAAGAAAACCCGATTTTGCAAAACAACGATGTTGTTATTGTTGGGCGCTCTAACTTAGCCAGCATTTCGGATACGTTAGGCACGATCTTGACACCTCTGGATCGATTTTTCTCTATCCTTGGTGCTCCTTTCAGGATCTTCGATTGATGCGGTTTGGAACTCACTGCTGGCGACACGATTTACTCATTTGCGGGGGCAAAGATGAAGGCTGACCAATATTCTCAACGGATACTTCCGGCTGACGCGATTCAAGCTGATGGTGGGGATGAAGGCGGGTTAGATCTCACTCAGACTGTAGGCGCTCTCCGGCGTAAAGCACTGCTAATTTTGGGTATCGCAGCCGCAATTACAGCCGCAGCCGTGTTCAAGGCTTTAACCGATACCCCCGTCTACCAAGCGGGTATGGAGATTCTAGTCAAGCCTGTGAGTGTAGAGACAGAAGTTCTCTCTAATAATCCTGACTCTTTGAGCCGTCGCAGAACGCGGCCAAACTCTGACCAACCTGCAATAACCGACACTCAACTCAAAGTTCTGCAAAGCCCTAAAGTCATCGCTCCGATTGTTGAAGACCTTGAAGGACAGTTTCCTGGACTAAACTACGGTGCCTTCATCAATAGTCTCAGCATCTCGGTGACGGCAGAAAACATTCTGGTAATTGGCTATCAGCATCCTGATCCTGAGCTAGTGCGAGCCGCGCTTACTGAAGTTTCTGAAGCTTATTTAGACTACAGCCTTGAAGAACGGCAGGCAGAAATTCGCACAGGACTGGACTTTATCGAAGCACAGCTTGATCCATTGCAGGAACAGGTAAATCAGCAGCAGCAACGGTTACAGGTTTTGCGGCAGGAGAACAATCTGATTGACCCTGAATCTAGGGGAGGTGAGCTGTCTGGTCAGACGAGCGCATTCACGAACCAACAGTTGGAGACTCGATTAGAGTTACAGCAGGCGCGATCGCTCTATGCAGACTTAGAGCGCGAACTGGCAGAGTCAGCTGACGCAAATGCCTCATCTGCTCTAACTCAAAATGCTCGCTACCAAAAGCTGCTAGACCTGATTTTGGATGTTAATAGCCAGATGGCTCAAGGTTCAGCCTTGTTCCGAGAAAATAGCCAGGAAATGCAGGTACTTGCAGATCAGCGAGAGAGCCTTTATCCGCTACTGCGCCAGGAAGGACAGCGAGTTTTAGAGCAGGTTGGAAGCCGAATTCAGGAACTCGAAGCCCGCGATCAGGCTTTGAGCGAGTCGATCGGCAATATTAATGTGAGAATTGACCAACTGTCTGAAGTGAGTCGCCAGTACACAGACATTCAGCGCGAACTGCAGATCGCCACAGACAACCTAAGTTTATTTTTAGCGCAGCGAGAAGCTCTACGGATTGATGCCGCTCAGGAAGAGATTCCCTGGCAGATATTGACTCCACCTGGTGAACCCAGCCCCGTATCGGCAAGTGTTACTCGGAACGCGGCTCTGGGTATCGTTTTAGGTTTACTGATCGGCATCGGCACGGCTTTACTGCTCGACAAACTGAGTGACTTCCTCTACACACCTAAGCAAATCAAGGATGTCACCAAACTGCCCATTTTGGGGGTCATCCCTCACTACGAAGATTTGGAAGACTCAATTAGCGCAACTCATGTCATCGCTCAGTCGTTGCAGATGAGCCGAGGTGCGTTGAGTAATGGCAATGGGCATCGTCCGATTGACCCAGCTTTTGTGGAAGCGTTTCGCTCGCTGTGGACTAACATTCGCCTGCTCAATCCTGATGCTCCAGTGCGATCGCTCGTCATCGGGTCTGCCGTTTCTAATAGCGGCAAATCCACAATCGCCGTCTTTTTGGCTCAAGCTGCTGCCGCAATGGGGCAGCGAGTTCTCCTGGTTGACACCGACCTGCGCCGTCCCAGCCTACATGAGCAACTGGGCGTAGCCAACACACGAGGGCTAACCGATTTGATTTCTGCTAGCGTTACTCCCTATCAGGCGATTCAGCGATTGTCCAAAGAAGACTACCTGTTTGTCCTGACGGCAGGTTCGGCTCCACCCGACCCACCCAAGTTCTTTGCTTCCCGCCGAATGCAAAGCCTAATGGAAGAATTTCATAAAACATTTGACCTAGTCATTTATGACACACCGCCGCTATTAGGCTACTCGGACGCGCTGCTGTTGACCGCTCGGGCTGACGGTATGGTGCTCGTCTCGCGCCTCGGCAAGCTCAAGCGTTCTTCGCTAGAGCAGGCTTTAGAAGACTTGAGAATTGCTGGCGTATCGGTTTTAGGCGCAGTGGCAAACGGTTCTAAAGATCGAGTCAAAACACCCTACTCACCAGTGTCCTACGTTCCTCAGGAAGGGGTTGGTGAAATCCTTGAACCATCCCATCCCGGACAGCAAAATTAGGGGAAACTATGACGCTGCACTGGAAAAGTTGTTGTAGAACCTGCAACAGGTGACGCATCAAAATGTTAACTTTAATGAAGTCACTCGACCGCGTTATCTACCTGCCATGCGTTTACAGCATCTTCCTAGACTTGTTCTAACCCTATTAACATTGGTTGCAGTCACACTAGTTGCTCTGTCGCCGATGCCAGCTCTAGCTGCCAGTTCTGCAGCGATTCGGGCTTATGATGATGCCGATGCAACCACCAAAGACTATTCGGGGCAGAGCTTGCTGCAAGCAGAATTCAGCAACGCCAACTTAAAGGAAGCCAACTTTAGCAATGCCGATTTACGAGGCGCAGTGTTTAACGGGTCTGCACTAAATCATGCTAATTTTCATGGCGCAAACTTCAGCGATGGCATTGCCTACATTACCGATTTTGCAGAGGCAGATTTGAGTGATGCAATTTTTGATTCTGCGATGATGCTCAAGTCAAACTTTCGCGGCGCGAAGGTCACGGGGGCTGACTTTAGCTTTGCGCTACTTGACCGAGAGCAGGCGATGGCCCTCTGTGAAACGGCTCGTGGCTCTAATCCAGTAACGGGCGTGGACACGCGAGAGTCTTTGGGCTGTCGCTAAGTCGATTGTCAGGTCTGAGCAAGATTTTTATTGTCCGCAGCAGCGATCGATTCCTAGGCTGTCTAGCAGCAGATCGCTGACTGCGTTGGCAACGGCGAATTCGCTATAAAAACTTTTAGAAAAGTCAAATGCCTGCATCTCCGTCAGGATGGCGATCACCAAGGAGCCGACATCGTTTTCTCCTTCCATCCGCTGACGCACAAACACTTGGGCAGCGCGTTTAGCAATGTCTTGATTGACGGGTTCTGGAATAAACTCGTGGTCTAGCCATTGGTGCAAAGTTTCCTGGAGCCACTGTCCCTCTTGTTGAGCATCTTGAGGCGGCGGCAGGGTAATGGGTGAAATTGGCTCAGCCATAGTCAAGCAAGTAGTGGAGGGCTTTCCTGCTGAGTTAGAATGACCAGTCAGGATTTGTGATCACTATATAACAATCCCGGGGATGCATTCATCACTCCATCGACAATCAACGGCGTCTAGCAGCAGTTTGGCATGAGTGAGGAATAAACCATGCATTTTGACCTTTCTGCCATTGTTCAAGGATATGCTCAGGGCTGCTTTTTGATGGCCGATGAGACGGGCAGAAACTTGAGCTGGTATTCCAGTCGAGAGCGAGCACTGATTCCACTGGATGAACGATTTCGATATCCGCGATCGCTCCAGCGTGTGCTTAACCAAAATCGCTTTACTATTGCTGTCAATCAGGACTTTGAGTCGGTGGTTGACGGTTGTGCCAATCGGGAAACAACCTGGATTTCACCAGAGCTGCGAGAAATTTACTTCGCGCTCTACAAAGCTGGCTACGCCTACAGTTTTGAAACCTGGCAGGGCGATCGCCTGGCAGGGGGTATTCTCGGCATTGTGATCGGTGCGGCTTTTATTGGAGAGTCTATGTTTTTCGCTATTCCCGAAGGCTCTAAGGTGGCAATGGTGAAGCTGGTAGAGAGATTGCGATCGCGTCATTTTCACTTGTTTGACGCTCAAATGATGAACCCTCACCTGGAGAGATTTGGAGCCTACTACATCGGCAATCGAGAGTACAAAAATCTGCTCAAGCAAGCCCTCCCCCATCACTGCTCTCTGGTCTGAATTCTCTAGACCTTCTGCACGAATCACTTTTCCAAGCATGCATGGTAGCGCGGCTGAGCCGCGCTACCATGCATGCAGCAGATTTTCTAATCTGAAATTCCTTACTCCAGCCCTGAGAGCCATTTTCCGATCACTCCAGCGGGAGATGTGAATTGCATAGCACTCTTGTGATGATGAGCACAAGGAATTTTTGTGTTTAAATCCATTTGGCTTAAGACGCTATTAGCCATCAACTTTGAGTGAGGAAAGGGCGATCGCAATGGCAAATCTAGAGCAGCTTGCCTTATTTCAAGAAGACACCATTCTGTGGAATCGCTGGCGAGAGGAGAATCCCCAGGTCAGGCCCGATTTTGTTGGCGTTGACTTTAGTGGTCTTGACCTCAGAGGACACAATTTCAGCGGCGTTGACTTAACCGATGCTAATTTCCGGGGCGGCGACTTAATCAAAGCTGACTTTAGCGAAGCCATTCTAGATGAAGCTGACCTCAGCAACAGTGACCTCATCAAAACTGACTTTAGCAACGCTGACCTGTCCAACGCTGACTTGAGTGAGTCAGGTACCCGAGAATCTGACCTGAGCGGGGCAAACCTCAAAGAAGCAAATCTGATTGGCACCGACTTGGCTGGCGCAAATGTCATTGGCGCAAATTTGAGTAACGCTGACTTGATTGGCGCAAACTTAGAAGGCGCCAGTCTAGTTAAAGCTAACCTTAGCCACGCTGACTTGAGTGGCGCAAATCTCAGTCGAGCTAGTCTAATCAAAACTAACTTGGCTGGAGCTAGTCTGATTGGCGCAAATCTGAGCGGTGCAAACCTGAGTGGTGCAAACCTGAGTGGTGCAAACCTGAGTGGTGCAAACTTAGAAGGTGCTGTGATGCCTGATGGAAAAGTCAATCAACAATCCACCAAAAAATAGTTCACAGGACAAGGGGCGTTCTAACGTAAGGCAAAGCGACGCACTGCGAACAAGCTACCCATCAACCCTACGGTGCTTCCCAAAAGTAGTAGTGCTAGGGGCAGTAGGATAGTCTGCTGACGGCTTAAATCTAAGCTGTTGGTCAAAAATTGAATAAACTCTGGCTGTTGGGCTAGCAAATGGTTGATAAATTGCTGTACACCCGCAATTAAGCCCCACGAAATGATGGCTCCAGCAATTCCAAAGGCAATTCCCTGGAGAATGAACGGCAGATAAATCCAGGTTGTGGTTGCACCCACTAATTGCATCACCTCAATCTCACGCCGACGCGCCATCACGATTAGGCGAATGGTTGTGGTGATGACAGCGATCGCCGTCATCGTCAGGATGGCGGTCACGCCAAGGCTGACCCAGTTTAGCCCCTGGTTGAGTTGGGCAATGCGCTTGACTGCCTCATCCACATACTGCACTTCATCGACTCCCTGCATCACAGCCAGCTTTTCAGCCAGAGCAGGCACTTGTTCTGAATCCCTAGCTTTGACTTTGATTTCATCCACAAGCGGGTTGCCGTTTAGCTGCTGGGTAGCTCCTTGGATGTCTGAAACTCCCATATCTTTGACCAGTGCTTCCCAGGCTTGCTCTTTGGAGGTTGTTGCCACTCCAGAAACTTCTGGCATAGCCTCGATCAGAGGTTTTAATGTGTCTGCCTGAACTCCGGTTTCTAAATAAACCGACACCTCAAGCTGACTACCAAACTGGTTGAGCAAACTCTCAAGCTGCCAGGAAGATTGAAGACTCACACCAAACAGAAACAGCAGCACCGTAACCGTGCTAATCGCTGCCCAGTTCATCCAGCCGCCCCGTTTCAACCCCAGTAGGGTTTCACGCAGCAGGTAATCTGATTTAGTGAGAAATTGCAGCACGCAATAGCCTCCGCTTGAGAGTTATGAGGTTTAAATTCAGAAATTGTGAGTTTAAAGGGTCTTCAAAATTCACAACTTAGGATTCGTACCTATTGAACAAATTCATAGAGTAAACCAACTTGACCTTTTCGTAAAACGGTCAAAAATTGTCTCCTAGCAGTACCCGTAAATTGGTTGTACCAATTCTCTTGAAGGTTGCATATTCCAAAATATTCAGCCTTCTGTAGAAACAGGATTAGATTCAGGTAGTGTGATTGAATCCGTCTGTCGAGGAGTGCATTTATGGCTGCTGAAGTGACTGTAATTAACCATCCACTGATCCAGCATAAGCTGACTTTAATGCGACGGGTTGAAACCAGTACAGCCAAATTTCGAGCGCTGCTAAAAGAAATTAGTATGCTACTGGCGTATGAAGTCACCCGTGATTTGCCGCTGAAGACCGAGCGCATTCAAACACCCATGTCACCGATGGATGCCCCGATTTTAGCTCCAGAAAAGAAAATGGTGCTCGTCTCAATTATGCGGGCAGGGCAAGGAATTTTGGACGGCATGTTGGAGTTGATGCCGTCGGCAAGAGTGGGGCACATTGGCTTATATCGCGATCCTCGAACTTTGGTGGTGATTGAGTACTACTTTAAGGTGCCGCAAGACATTGAAGAACGAGACATTCTCGTCGTCGATCCGATGCTGGCGACTGGAAACTCAGCAGTCGCAGCCGTGCATCGCTTAAAGGAGACGAATCCCAACTCCATCAAGTTTGTCTGTCTGTTGGCTGCCCCAGAGGGAATTCGCCATTTCCATAGCCAGCACCCAGATGTGCCGATCTACACGGCAGCAATCGACAACAAACTAGACGAGCATGGCTACATTTTGCCTGGGCTGGGGGATGCAGGCGATCGACTCTTTGGCACCAAGTAGGGGCAGGTTTAGCCCTAAAGCGATCGCCTTGGTGCAAAAACTCTGGCAAAACCTGCCCCTACAGGGGGTTAAACCTCTCACAAATCCCCCAATTTAAGCGATCGCCCCAACCGACTTTAGTTCAAAAATCCTCTCGATCGCGTTTGCCACAACGCGGTCGGGAGTCGAAGCCCCAGATGTAACGCCGACCACAATTTTGCCCTCTGGCAGCCAGTTTTCGTAGACCTCCAGATCTTGATGCAGCGGCTTGTGTTCAACCCGATTGCCCGGGCCAATCCGCTCGGCGCTGTCAATGTGGTACGAGGGAATGCCCCGCTCGACTGCGATTTCCTGGAGGTGAGTCGTGTTAGACGAGTTGTAGCCGCCAATGACTAACATCAGGTCGAGCGGTTCCTCCACCAGCTCAAACATGGCATCTTGCCGTTCCTGGGTTGCGTCACAGATCGTGTTAAAGCTGAGAAAATGCTGGTTGAGTGCCGTAGGGCCATATTTTTTCAGCATGGTGTGTTCAAACAGCTTGCCGATTTGCTCGGTTTCTCCCTTCAACATAGTGGTCTGATTAGCAATGCCAACTCGCTCCAAATCTTTGTCGGGGTCAAATCCAACGGAGCAGGCGCGGTTAAACTTTTCCATGAATTCCTGGCGATCGCCCCCGTTCAGGATGTAATCACAGACATACTGGGCTTCTGCCAAGTTCAAGACAATCAGGTAAGTGCTGGCAAAAGAGCTAGTGGCGATCGTTTCTTCGTGGTTGTACTTACCGTGAATGATCGAGGTGTGGCTACTTTTTTTGTGCTTCTCAACCGTATTCCAGACCTTTGATACCCAGGGGCAGGTCGTATCGACGATGGTGCAACCTTTGTCATTGAGCAGCTGCATTTCCTGAACGCTAGCGCCAAAAGCAGGCAAAATCACCACATCTCCCCGATCAACCACCGAGAAGTCTTTTTGACCTGCGTTCACCGCAATGAAGCCCACCTGCATATCTCGCAAGCGCTGATTCACAGAAGGATTGTGAATAATCTCGTTAGTGATCCAGAGCCGCTCCGTAGGAAAGTGCTGGCGCGTTTCGTAAGCCATTGCCACAGCTCGCTCCACACCCCAGCAAAAGCCAAACGCCTCGGCCAACCGAATCGTCACATCACCCCGATTTAAGGTGTAGTTGTTGTCGCGAATTTGCTGAATCAGATCGCTCTGATACTCGGTCTGCATTTGACCAGAGACTTCGGCTTCGTGACCAAATCCTTTGCGATGGTACTGCTCCGACGCATTGAGCGATCGCTTAAAAGCTTTTGTATCCATACCATCTCCCTACAAACTACACCTAACGAATAAAGCTACCTCAACTTTAGTGGGCATTGTCCACCTGACACAAGGCAGAATGCCTAGCAACTCACAGTTCCTACACACTCATTTCCAGCATTCGCTGAATTGGACGCAGTGCTGCAGCCTGAATATCGCCTGGAAGAGTAATTTCGGGTGTGCGATTTTTCATGCACAGATAGAGCTTCTCCAGAGTATTCAGTCGCATGTGAGGACACTCGTTGCAAGCGCAGCTATTCATTGGCGGGGCAGGGATGAACTGCTTATCGGGAGCCTGTTTCTGCATCTGGTGAATGATCCCCGATTCTGTCACCACAATAAATGCCTGCTTGGAGCTTTTTTGAGCGTACTTCAACAGCGCAGTCGTCGAGCCAATGTAGGAAGCATGGCGCAAAACAGCAGGTTCACATTCAGGGTGAGCGATTACCTCGGCGGACGGGTGAGCAACTTGAAGCTGCACCATTTTCTTTTCAGAAAAGTTTTCGTGTACCATGCAAGCCCCGTCCCAGAGCACCAGGTCGCGCCCTGTTTCTGCCATGACGTAGCGTCCCAGGTTGCGATCGGGCGCAAAAATAATCGGCTGATCTTTGGGAATCTGGTTAACGATCTGGACGGCATTCGAGCTAGTGCAAATGATGTCACTCATTGCCTTGATCTCAGCCGTGCAGTTGATATAGGAAACTACAAGATGATCAGGATGGGCTGCTTTGAAGGCGGCAAAGGACTCGGGCGGACAGCTATCTGCTAGGGAACATCCTGCATCCAGGTCAGGCAACAGCACAAGCTTGTTGGGGTTGAGAATTTTGGCGGTTTCTGCCATGAAGTGAACTCCGGCAAAAACAATTACCTCGGCGTTGGTGTTAGCCGCTTGTTGAGACAGCCCTAATGAATCTCCAATGTAGTCTGCGATGTCCTGAATATCGGGGTCTTGATAGTAGTGAGCCAAGACCACAGCATTTAATTCTCGCTTTAAGGTTTGAATTGCCTGAAACAAGTCACGAGGCAAGGCAGACAATTGGTTTTGGTCGAGTTTAGACGGTGCAGTAGTGAACACAGTAAAAAAACGCTGTTAGTAGAGTGAACTCGGAAGCCTCCTGATTATAGTTGTTTTTACCAAAAACAACATGACTATTCCTGCTCCAAAATCCTGAAGTGAATCCGCAGAGATCCCAGCCCACACACCAGCCGCAGGATGGACAGGACTGCTTTACCCATTTCATTGCCCAAAGTCCAGTAAATAGGCACCAGTTCGCATTCCTTATCCTTCTACACGCAGCTTAGGTGCAGGAAGAGTGAAGGGTGGGAGTTTTGTCTTGAAATACCAATATTCGAGTGCTCCATTCAACAAAACAGCCACGCACATGGCGTGGCCTCAGGAGCATGAATTGCAAGAGGAATCAGCCCTCTAAACTTTTTGCGGGTTCAATCTACGACTTGCAGGAGATCGTGACGCAAGCCATATAGCACTCGATGAATTAACGCTCGCTGCTCTTCTGCTAAAGCATTTTGAGATAAAGCAGAGACAAGACGGCTCTCTTCAACGCGAGTGATTTTGCGGGAAAACAAAATTTGTTCAACCAAATCTTCCAAAGGGATCTGGTAAACGGAGGCTTGAGTCTGCATCTGGCTAGAGATTAAGCGATGTTAAAACTATCGGTCATTCGGAACAAATCAGACGTGATTGAGGTGCAGCTTTTGTGTGATTATTTCCTTCTACAGAGGTGATCTATATCACTGCATAAAGCCTTGTTTTCAAAATTCAAGTTTTTGCAAAGACTCAGTGATAGAAGTTAAACATCCGCTGTAGCAACTCACGCTGCTGAGGGAGCGCAATAGGTCAGCGCTCAAAATCTAAAGCCGACTTGCCCATTCACTCCTCGAATGGAGTGGTAGCCTGCACCTAAGATAAGATTGTCGGTGGGGTTAATCTGGACTCCACCAGAAACAGCAACTCCCTGGTCTTCTGAGTAAAGTCCTAAACCGACGTAGGGAGAAACCTGATCGATCAGGGGCAGATTCACAAATGCCAGGGCATCAACTCCGGTTGAGTCCTCAGTTCCCAGCCCAAACTCGACTCCCAGGTTTAAGGCTCTTGCACCAATTGAAAAGGTAGTTTCGTCATTGCGGCTACCGACCGACACCCAGGGTTGAGGAATGAGTTGAGCAGCGGCTTCTCCCGCAGGAATCAACGCAAGGGATGCAATTAAAGTGGTAGAGAAGAGGATAGATTTCATGGCTTAATCAGCACCCTAAGTGCTGTGACGGTTGGTATCTGTCAAGATCGCACTCACCAGTAGAACAATCAGTCACTCACTGGCGCAGAGCTTGCTTGATTTTACGTTTTGTCGCGTAATAACGTTTCTCTAAAAAGAGGCTACAGAGTAAATCTGACGATCGCCTTCTGAATAGGTTGCAGTGGCGCGATGTGCAGCTAATGACTAAAGTACAAGGCTGAGAATTTCGTGGGCAGCGCGATCGCACACTCCCGGTTCCCCTAAAGCCTGACGCATCTTCTGATAGTCTGCTAGCATTTGCTGCCTGGCTTCTGGCTGCAGCAGTTTCAGGGCGGTGTGGGTGACGCTCTCTGGGGTCGCATCGTCCTGAAGTAACTCTGGCACGATAGGCTGCATCTCGACTAGGTTAGGCGGCGACATGAACGGGATTTTGAATTTTAGAATGTTTTGGGCAATCCAGGCGGTGAGAGGACTAACCCGATACAGCACGACCTGCGGAATGTCGAGCAGGGCAAGCTCCAGGTTGACCGTTCCCGACTTGGCGATCGCCAGATCCATTGCAGCAAAGACGGTTTGCACCTGTTCAGTCACTAGAGTTGCTCGTAAACCGTAAGTCTGAATCGCTTGCTCAACCGGACGGCGATATGCCTCAAGCGACAGCGGCACCCAGAACTCTACGTGCGGCAGTTGTGCCTGAATGCGACGAGCGGCTTCAAAGATGACAGGCAGCAGATACTTCACTTCCTGGTGGCGAGAGGCAGGGAGGAGGGCGATCGCCACCTGATCGGGCGCTATTCCCAAAGCTTCTCGCGCCTGCGATCGGCTGGGTGTTGACTGCATCCGGTCAACCAGAGGATGCCCTACCCAGGTGACATCGGCTCCCCACTTTTCGTAGTAGCAGGCTTCTTCTGGAAAAATTGCCAGTAGCCGATCAACAAGTTCTACCACGCGTTTTGTTTTGTTTGCGCCCAACGACCAGACCCACTCCTGCGGCGCAATGTAGTAAACCACAGGAATCTGGGGAAAATGCCGCTTTACGTAGCTGCCAATTCCCAAATTAGGGGCGAGATAGTCAATCATGACCACCAGGTCAGGCGGATTTTGGCGCAAATAGCGCTTCACTCGCCGCTGCATTTGCAGGGTGGGCAGGACGTAGGGTAAAGATTCAAAAATTCCGATCGAGCCAATGGCGCTAGTGTCGCCTAGCAGAGTTGCCCCTGCCGCTGCCATACGTTTTCCGCCCAATGCGAGAATCTCCAGGTTTAGCCCACTTTGCTTAGCCCGATCTCGCAAAGCTTTTACCAGCAATGCGCCCTGGAGATCGCCAGAGACCTCACCCGTACTGATAAAGATACGGATTTGCCTGTCATCTCTCATCCTTCATCCTTGCCCTTTCCCCCTCGCCCTGGAGTCAGTCCGCGTCGTCCTTTCACTTGGGCTGCGATCAGAAATTGGCGCAGGTGTTGGAGGTGTTCGTTGTCGGGCAGCAGGTCAAATTGTTCGATCGCTTGATTAAGGGTGAGTCCAGAGCGGTAGATCATGCGAAAGGCTTTTTTGAGCGACTGCAAGACTTTACCGTCATCTGCCTCGGCTAGTCCTGCCCGCCGTAAGCCGACCTGGTTAAGCGATCGCACACGCGAGGGGTTTCCCTCGACCAGCATGTAGGGAGGCACGTCTCGGTCAACTCGGCTCATGCCGCCAACCATAGCGAGACGACCGATGCGGACAAACTGGTGAATCCCCAGTACGCCGCTAATTCTGGCTTTAGACTCAATGTAAATGTGACCAGCCAAGGCAACTGCGTTGGCAATGATCACCTGGTCTTCGATGATGCAGTTGTGACCAACATGGACATAGGCCATCAGCAGGGTATCGCTGCCGATAATGGTAGCTTCCCCCGCTCCAGTTGCCCGATTGATGGTGACATATTCTCGAATTCGGTTGCGATCGCCAATCTTGACCAGACTCAGGGAGCCGTCATATTTCAAATCCTGCGGCTCAGTCCCAATGACAGCTCCAGGAAAAATCTGATTGTGCTCCCCAATTTCTGTCCAGCCATCCAGGACAACATGTGCCCCAATCACGGTTTCCGCACCAACGATTACCTTTTCCCCAATCACACTGTACGGCCCCACTTTGACAGTGGGGTGCAGCTCGGCACCAGGATGAATTACAGCAGTTGGATGAATCAAAGTAGTCAAGGGCTGGTCTCCAGTCGCTTTCAGCCTATCGCTTTCAGCTTTTTATTCACTTTCTATGTCAATTAATCCACTAGAGAAAACATCAGTTCGCCTTCTGCAACCAACTGACCGTCAACTTCAGCCCGTCCCTGCATTTTGCCAAACCGTCGTCGCTTCACGACAAGCAAATCGACCGTCATGATCAGCTGATCTCCAGGCACAACGGGACGGCGAAAGCGGACTTTATCGATGCCAGCAAACATCAGTAAGCCTTCGGGTACATCCGGAAGCTGAGTGAGAACGATGCCACCTACTTGGGCCATCGCTTCGACAATTAACACTCCGGGCATGATCGGTCGCCCAGGAAAGTGTCCTTGAAAGTGGGGTTCGTTAAAAGTGACGTTTTTGATGCCTACGGCTCGTTCGCCAGGCACATAATCGATGATTCGATCAACCAGAGAAAACGGATAGCGGTGTGGCAGAAGTTGCTGAATTTCTTCTAGGGTAAACACTTTTTTAGGCTGGCGATTTACCACCTCTTGTTCCGCGTCGGTTGTGAGAGGAGTCGGTGTGTGAACGTCAACTAATGTAGACATGGATTCGGTTAGGTCGGTTAAGTAGGGCTTTGTTAGAAGAGAACTGCAAAAGAAAACTGCTCACAACACCGCTAAAACGATGCTAGCTGGGCAGAAAATTTTGGGCCACAAGCCGAGCGAGTTGGGTGTGCAGGCTGTGGCTAGCTTTATAGGCTAGAACATGGACAAGGGGAAAGATTCCCAACAAACTTAAATCCCCTACTAAGTCTAAAAGTTTATGACGCACTGGCTCATTTGAAAATCTTAGGGGTGGGTTTAACCATCCTTCAGTTCCACAAACCAGCGCATTTTCTAGACTACCGCCTTTGATTAACCCATTTTGTTGCAACTGCTCAATTTGGTGCGCCAGTCCAAAAGTGCGGGCAGGGGCGATCGCCTCTGCAAAACTTTCTTGGGCTGGTGTCCAGCTATACCATTGATTGCCGATCACAGGCAAGTCAAAGTCAATGCCGTAGGTAAAACGCAAGGCTGGAGCAGGTATCGCCGCAACAAATGCGTCGCCCTGGTGAACCCAGATCGGTTCCTTGAGCGTATAGACTGAACGGGGATCAGACTGGGCAACTAGACCAGAGTGGGCGATCGCCTCCACCCACTCTCGGGCTGACCCATCCAATAGCGGCACTTCTGCCCCGTCGATTTCAATCCGAGCATTGTCAACTCCCATCCCAGCCAGCGCTGCCAGCAAATGCTCCACCGTGCGAACGCTAGCCTCCCCACTGACCAACTCTGTAGAGAGGAGAGTTTGACTCACCGCAGTGATATTTGCCGGAATGCGGGGTAACCCTGCCTGATCGACACGAACGAAGTAGCGCCCCTCTCCCGCTGGCGCAGGCAAGACCCGGACATGGGTTGACAAACCCGAATGCAAACCGACCCCTGACCGCTCAAACCCGGTCGCCAATGTGTGCTGTAGTGAAGTCTCAACTAACCGCTCAGGATTACGTTCTAGCTGCTGCACCCGTATTTCCCTCATCCTTCATCCCTCATCGAACGGTAGGGAGCCGGGAAGAGTAGGTGTGAACACTGCTGGTTCCCTCACCCTACCCTTCATCCCTCATCCTTCCTAAAACCTTTCCCCAATGCCGAAGTGCAGCCTGCTGTCACCCTCGTCATTGAAGCCGTAGTCAACTCGGATCGCGCCCAGGGGAGACTGAACCCGAACCCCTACACCATAGCCAAAACCAAACCCAGGTTTGTCTCGAATTTCGGCTGGCTCGCCCGGTACATTGTCTCCGGTACCCAGATCAGAGCCAACATCGACAAACAGTGCTCCACCTACAATTGCGAAGATCGGAAAACGGTATTCAGCCGTTGCTTGAACAAAGCTACGACCACTGCCCAATTCCCCTGAATCGTAGCCTCGGACAGAATCAGTGCCGCCCAGAGAGAAAGCTTCATAGGGAGGTAAATCTCCGAAGATAGTTCCTGCCTGAAGGTTAAGCGCTAAGGTTTCTGGTCCTTCGGTAAAGTTGGTGTAGTCTACCGGGATGTAGTAACTGTAGCTCGCCCGCAAGCGGTTAAACAGAATGCCACTGAGAGGGACGGTTTGCTCGGTGCTTAGGCGTAGCAAAGAGCCGCTAGTCGGCTGAAGTGGGTTGTCTCGCAAATCTTGAGCAAGTCCAAGCTGGAAGATCAGCAGATCATCGGTGCCGTCGTCGTTAAAGCTGAGCAAGTTGCCCAGCTCGTCTCGTGGGGTAATTTCTCCATCTCCATCGCGAAGGGAGACACGCTGATATTGCAAGCCCGCAGAGGCTCTCCAGTTCTCTAATCCCAGCCATTCATCCAGGGGACGGCTGAAACTAACGCCTCCTCCTAAACGCTGCACACGGGGGCGATCGCCATTCTCTAGCTCAACCTCGTTCTCTCCTCCGTCAAAAATCAGCGAGATCGATCGGCGGTTAAACAAGTTCACGGTGTAGGAAGTGCGATAGGGATCACCCGCAATCCACGGGTCAGTAAAGTTAAGGTCAAATAATAGAGCATCCCGTTCTCCAAGCTGAACCTCTGCTCCGAGCCGCTGGTTGTTGCCGCCCAGGTTTTGCTCTTGATAGCTGACCGTGCCAAACAAACCGCTAGCCGAGCTAAAACCAACCCCTGCTGCCAAGGAGCCTGTATTGCGCTCAATCACATTGACGACCACATCTACCTTGCGGGGATCATCGCCTGGATTCAGTGAAACCCTGACATCCTCAAAAATTCCTAAGCCAAAAACTCGCTGCAAGTCTGACTGGATCGCGGTCTGGTTAAACACGTCTCCCGATTGCGACTCAAACTCACGAGTAATGATAAATTCTCTGGTTTTGCCTTCAATCGGTTCCCCGTTTTCGTCTTCAGTCTCGCCATCCTCGCCTAGAAAAAGCACTTGAATGTCTTCAATTTCACCCTCAGCAACCAGCAGCGTTACCGTTCCATCGGGCGAAACCTGAGGAGCATCGATGACCTGAGCCAATACATAGCCGTTGTCCTGATACCACTGGTTAAGCTCCTCAATGCCAAACTGAAACTCTCTTAAATTGAGGATGCTGCCGTACTGCTCAGCAAAAATTTCGTCTACTACCGTTTGGGGCAATACCTGATTGCCTTGAACTTGAACTTCCTGTAGGACTGGGTTAGGTGCTACTTCAAACGTGACTCTCACACCCAATGGGGTATCTTGTGGCACGGCTCGCACGTCTGAGAAAAAGCCCGTTGCAAAAATTGAGTTGATGTCTTCCTGCAACTGTGAACGAGTAGTTGTGCGTCCTGGCTGCGTCCGAATCGCTTGATAAACCACGTCTTGCAGCTCGCCCTCAGCACCGGTTACTGCTACTTCTGCGACGAGTACACGCGGCTCAGCGGGTGAAGTTTCTGCGTCGGGGGCAGGAGCAGGCGGGCTGCCTGCGGGTGGTGCATCCTCCTCAGCTCCAGGTTGATCATCTGCTGGAGAAACATCAGGAGGAGGGGCATCTTGCTCAGGCTGCGCGTCTTCTGAAGGCACACTAGGAGTCTCTGGGGTCTCATCCAGCGAGTCATCGCCCTCCGAAGACGGCGTAATGTCAAACTGAATCTGGTTTGGGGTTTCCTGTACTGGCGTTTGGGTGTTGGGTGGCGGACTGCCTGCGTCTGCCGGAGGGTCTGCTATGGGGGGAGATGTGGGAGACTGCGCCCAAAGATTTGCGATGGAGGGTTCTGGGGCGCTCACCGTTGGCAAGGCAGACAGAACGGAAGTAGACAAACCAGACTGATTTGTCTGTGCAATGATCTCAGAACCGTTGCTTTGTCCGGTAGCTGGAGCTACCTCAGACGTTTGCGATTGGGCAGGACGGGATAGACCAAGAGCAGCAGAGGCAGTAAAGACTGCCAGTAAAACTGGAGAGAGACGCATATTGTTTGGGTTTTTTAGCACTTCCACACACCACGACCTGCCATTGCAGGTGAAGGACACAGAGAATCAGGCAGAGGAACCAATCGTTTTAAAGTCGAACGATCTTGAGCAAACGATGCTGAGCAATCGGAGAAATTTTACAGCATTGATGAAACAACATTCGCCTATTCGGGTTGAGGGGCTAAATTTGAGCGGCTTTAGCCAGGATTCTGTCTAAAACTTGCTGATAAGCTGCTTCGACGTTTCCTAAATCGTGACGAAAACGGTCTTTATCCATAACGCGCTGTTTGGGGTCGGGGTCGGATTGGTTCCACAAACGACAGGTATCGGGGCTAATTTCGTCTGCAAGCAGCAAATTTTGAGACGGGTCTAAACCAAACTCTAGTTTGAAGTCCACCAATGTAATTCCACATTGCTGAAAGAAATCAGTAAGGATTTGGTTAATTTTGAGGGCTTTGGCTCGAAGCTGTTCGACTTGTTCTGAGGTTGCTAGGTTTAGGAGGAGCAGGCGATCGCTCGTCAATAGAGGATCACCCAACGCATCATTCTTGTAGTAAAACTCAACCAGCGGCGGCTCCAGGACAGTGCCTAGCTCCAGTCCAGTTTGTTGACAGAGGCTACCAGCGGCAATGTTCCTGACGACAACTTCTAGCGGCAGAATCTTCACCGCCCGAACCCGCATCGTATTTGCAGAAGGACAATCAAGGAAGTGGGTGGCGATTCCCTGAGCTTCTAGCAACTGAAATAGATGGCTAGAAATGGCGCAGTTGATTTCACCCTTGCCTTGAATGCTGCCTCGCTTCTGGGCATTGAAAGCAGTCGCATCGTCCTTGAAAGAAGACAGCAAAACGTTGGGATCATCTGTCGCGTAGAGAATCTTCGCTTTGCCTTCGTATAGCTTTTGGTGAGCAGCCATGTAGAGATAGTTGAGATTTTTCTCAAAACAAAAAGTCAGGGAAAGCATTACTTTACCCCAACCTGGTATCACTCGAATGAAGGAACTTAACAATTCTAGCGGACAGATCTAGCGGACTGCGGTTCCGTGGGGCTGAGCGCTTGCCTCAGCTACCCGTTTGACGGACATCGAGCTATACTGAAAGGATGCAAGGGGCTGTAACGGTTTCGACGTTTTGGCGAACGCTACTTTGTGATACAGGTCGAGAGGGAGTCCACTCTCGTGAATTAAGGCTCAAAAACAAGTAGATGCGAACAACATCGTTTCTTTTGCTCGTAAGCCAGCTCTAGCTGTTGCCTAAAAACCTCTTATAGGTTCGAGCGTCTACGGTTTGACTCCGTTAAGGACTGTAGACTAAACCCCAACGGATGCTCCGGTTAGGTACCTCTGGTTGCCTACTGGCTAAGACTTCACCAGAGAATCCTGTTATCCGGGATAATGGATAATCCCCGCTTCGAGGGCTAGAGAAGCTAAACCTGTGAGTGAGCGAAGTATTAATACCCAGAGCGGACACGGGTTCGACTCCCGTCAGCTCCATTGATTAGCTTAATAGTTTTCATCCTCTTAGAAGAGGTTTGGCGGCGGAGAAAAGTCGTAGGGCTTTCTGGCGCTCTTGCGCTCTAACAAAGTTTTGATGATATCGTGCAATACTTCAAAGTCAATTGGCTTTCGCACAAAGTCGCTTGCTCCTACCGCTAAACCTTTGATGCGGCAAGATTCAATGTGGGCTGTGAATAGCACAACTGGAAGAGCGTGCAGCCTGGGGTCGCGTCGAATTTTTCGGGTTAGCTCATATCCGTTGACTTCAGGCATCATTACGTCGAGCAACACCAGGTCGGGGGGTGAAGCCTGCATTTTGTCGAGGGCGATCGCCCCACTAGAAGCCACGTCAACGGTGTACCCTTCTGACTCCAAAAAGTTTTGTAGCAGAAATAGATTATCTGCTACATCATCTACGATTAAAATCCGATAGCTCTCTGACGACATCACAGCTATCTAACCCATTGAAACGACTGGAGGGGTGCCTTTCAATTTATCGAATTGAATCCCTAAAGTCTATTTCCTAGCATCTTGTTTCCGATTCCGCCAAAATGCTGAATAGTTATTGAGCCATACCAGTCTCTAGGTTAGGTTGCAATTTCAGAGAGAACAACTTTCCCGATCGCCTTTCCTGACTCCAACAAGGCATGAGCTTTTGCCAAGTTAGTAGGATTCAGCGGCCCAAAATTCTCAGTTAGAGTAGTTTTAATTACTTGTTGATCGACCAGAGTTGCGACTTGATTGAGCAGGTCATGCTGAGATTGCATGTCCGGGGTTTCATACATGGGCTTGGTAAACATTAGCTCCCAAGCAAAGGTGACACTTTTGTTTTTCAGCAAATTCAGATCTAAGGGTTGCGCTGTTTCAACAATGGAGCAAATTTTTCCTTGAGGTTTGATTACATCTGCCATGTTCTGCCAATGTCCGTCTGTGTCATTCAAACACAAGATGTAATCAACCTGCGGAATGCCAAGCTTCTCAAGCTCTGATATAAGCTTCTCACGGTGATTAATCGTGTAGTCAGCACCCATCCTTACGCACCAATCAACAGTTTCTGGGCGTGATGCAGTTGCAATTATGGTCAACCCAGCCACTTGTTTTGCTAGTTGAATGGCGATCGAGCCAACGCCTCCTGCCCCACCGATGATCAACAGTTTACTTGCCTCATTTGCTGGAGTTTTTTGTGGCTCAATTCCTAACCGTTCAAACAATGCTTCCCAGGCAGTAATCGTGGTGAGAGGCAGGGCAGCAGCCTCTTCAAAGGAAAGGCTAGCAGGCTTTTTGCCGACGATCCGTTCGTCTACCACCTGGTACTCACTATTACTTCCAGCGCGAATAATGCTGCCTGCGTAATACACCTCATCTCCTGGTTTGAACAGAGTTACTTCACTGCCTACCTGTTCTACAATTCCGGCTGCATCCCAACCTAATACTTTAGGAGCAGACCCAGGTTGAACAGAACGTCTGACTTTGTAATCGACTGGGTTAACGGAAACTGCTTTCACTTTAACCAATAGGTCTCTTGGACTCACTGGAGGCAGATCGAGAGTAACTTCAGCAAAACAGTCTGTCTCAGTGGCAGATTTGGCTTGATCAATGGCGATCGCTTTCATAAATGACTCCTAAAAACTGTGGCTGTGCTTGAGTACTATGATTTGATTATGTGAAGTACTTTAAGAATTGCCAAGTACGCACATTTTTGAGCAGTAGTATCAAAAGTTATACTATGAAAAATCGCCAGTATGATTGCAACTACGGCTGTCCCGTTGATGCCACTTTGGATGTAATTGGAGGACGGTGGAAAGGAGTAATTCTATTTCACTTGTTGTCAGGTACTAAGCGATTTAATGAGTTACAGCGCTTATCCCAAGGGTGTACTCAAAGAATGCTGACACTGCAACTACGGGAGCTAGAAGCAGACGGTGTAGTGCATCGGAAAGTATATGCCGAAGTGCCGCCCAAAGTTGAATATTCACTCACTGAGTTGGGACAAAGCCTGGAGCCAATTGTGCTACTGATGCGCGACTGGGGGGAGCAATACATCAATCGACTGAATCAGCAAAAACAATTATCCAAAGATGAGTCCGCATAACCTTAGATAAATTATACTGATCGGCAAGTTATAGCGTAGGGGCGGTTCGTGAACCGCCCCCACAGGGGTTTGTGGTTTATACAAATGGAAATTGCTGTAAACCCCTATGTTAGTAGTGCGATGTGCAGCTTCTCAAGCTTCTCATGGAATCTTTAACGACAAAGCTAGGAGTTGGTGGTGGGGCGATCGCCCTCCTGCTGACAGTCTGGAACTCCTAGCGCTTCCCTCAATTGTTGTTCAGTTACACCTAACGTTTCTGCGGCAGCGACAAAATCAGGGCGAGGTGGACGACCTGCTTGCTCGCCCTCCGCTGGTGGATTCTCGGGAATGCCCAAAGCTGCTGTCAGCTCATCTTCAGTCACACCCAATGTTGCAGCAGCAGCGGCAAAATCAGGACGGGGTCGACGGGGTGGAATTCCTAGGGCTTCAACTAAACGTTCTTCTGTCACATTCAGGCGGGTGGCTGCTCCTGGAATGTCCAGTCGTTGACGTTGTCCTGGTTCAGTGGATGAATCCGCAGAAATTCCCAAAGCTTCTCGCAGTTCGGCTTCAGAAGTGTCAAGCTCAGAAGCAGCAGCGGCAAAATCAATTTGACGACGAGCCCGTCCTTCTCTCGGCTCTTGTGGAGTAGCTTGGGCGATGCGAAGCACTTCCCCCGTTGGGGTAATCGCCTCTGAAGATGCCCCCATTTCAAGTGAAGTAGCTGGATTGGCTTGGTACAGCGTTAAACCCATAGTGCCGACTAACAGTGAGGATGCAATGAGTAATCGAATCATGAGAAATACCTTTTTGGTGTGAACGTGATAGGCATATCTGAATCAGTTCCTTCAGTGCCTAATTTGATTAACTCTGTTGAAGATGACAAATGAGGGCTGACAAAAATTACAAAACTGTAATTTGAACTCAAGATGGGCAACTTTATACTTGAGAAGTGGCACCGGGCATTGTATGAACGTTTTGTTAGTCGAAGATGAAGTAAAAATTGCAGACTTTGTTCAAGCCGGACTCAAAGAACATGGCTTTATCGTGGACTATTGCGACAACGGCAATGAAGGATGCGATCGCGCCATCGACCACGAATACGATGTGCTGGTGCTAGACATCATGATTCCTGGCAAGGATGGGCTGTCGATTCTCAAGAGTTTGCGTCGGGCAGGGCGAAATGTGCCCGTAATTTTGCTAACCGCCCGCAATGAACTCGACGATCGCCTGGAAGGATTGAACTTAGGAGCCGACGACTACATCGCCAAGCCATTTTTTGTAGAAGAACTGGTTGCCCGAATTCATGCCGTCGTACGCCGCAGCATCGGAGAACGCCAAAATTTACTCACCGTTGGGACACTGAAGCTTGATCGCATTACTCGCGAAGTCACCTGCGATCAGCAAATTGTTGAACTCACCAGCCGCGAATTTAATCTGTTGGAATATTTGATGCGATCGCCCGGTCGCGTCTTCACCCGAACGCAAATCTTGGAGCATGTTTGGGGCTATAACTTTAATCCCAGCACCAATGTGGTGGACGTTTGCATTCAGCGAATTCGCAAAAAAGTTGACCCAACTGGCAACCCAAGCTGGATCGAAAGTGTTCGCGGAGTCGGCTATCGGTTCCGTCAACCTGATCCTCAGTCATGAAGCGGTCATTTCGCCTACGGCTGGCGCTGCTGTTGGTGTTGCTGGCAGGCAGCGGGCTAGTTGGATTTAGCGTCGTCTCCTGGAAGCTAATTTACGATGCAAAAGTCAGCCGTTTGGATGCCAGCCTTGAAAATCAATTGAGGCGATCCGTGCGTTTGCCCGATGGCGATCGCGGTACACCAGAACGAACCCATCACCTGGGAGAAGAAGAACGCTGGCAGTTCTATGAATCGATGCTATCCCGCGAGTTGGGCACTGGTTTAGTGGCTTTGCAGGTTACCCAGGGAAACAGTGTGCTGTACCAGTCGGCAAATTGGACAGCGGATTTGGATGCATCAGCGCTATTTCGACTGTTGCCCGAACCGACTGATTTACCTGAAACAGTACCTCCCAATCAGGATAGAAGAATGAGGGGCGATCGCCCCCTAACTGACCGATTGTCAAACTTTCCCTTTGCAACTCGATACAAAACTAGCGGAGCCTGGCGTATTGGTGCGATTCGATTTCCTCAATCTGAGGTGGCGATCGCGGTGAGTTTGCAAAGTATCGATCAGGAAATGGTCGTTATCCGCAATATTTTTCTGATCTCAATTCCTGTAGTGTTAATTTTGGTAGCGGTAGGAGCCTGGACGCTATCAGGTCAAGCGTTGCGTCCGATTCACCAACTCACTGATGCAATCCAACATGTTTCCGCAAAAGGACTTGACCAGCGACTTTCCAGTCAGGCGATCGATGTAGAATTTGTGGAATTGATCCAGGTCTTCAATCAGATGTTAGAGCGGCTGGAGCGCAGCTTTAAGCAGGCTTCTCGGTTTAGTGCCGATGCTGCCCACGAGCTAAAAACGCCACTCACGATCTTACAAGGTGAACTCGATCGCACGCTACAACAAGCTGAAGCAGGATCAGAGATGCAGCAGCGGTTGGGCAGTTTGTTTGATGAGGCGCATCGCTTAAGTGAGATTGTGCGAAAACTGCTGTTGCTTTCCCTTGCCGATGCCGGACAGATGAGCCTGTATCAAGCTGAGGTAGATTTGTCTGCAATTCTGGTTGAGATGGTTGATGATTTGGAATTACTTGCACCCGAACTCACTGTGCAGACTGAAATTGCTGATGGTCTAAGGGTTTGGGGCGATCGCGACTTACTCATTCAGGTGCTACAAAACCTTTTGAGCAATACCATTAAATATAACCTGCCGACTGGCTGGTTGCGGATTGATGCCAAGCAACAGTCCACAATGGTGTTAGTCACATTCAGCAATGCTTCAAAAGAGCTTTCTGCCGCTGACCGTCACCGCATCTTCGATCGCTTTCACCGTGGCGACCCGGCTCACACCCGCAAAGTTGACGGAACCGGACTGGGACTTAGCTTAGCCAGAGAAATTGCCCGCGCTCATGGTGGCGATCTCACGCTTGATCCAGACGCACCGAACCAAACTTCGTTTACATTAAGCTTGGCGATCGCACCGCACGTTACAGAAGTCTCATCCTAACTTTATCCATTCTGAGCTTGAATCTCTTGCAAAAGTGATTGAGTAATAGGATGAGATGATAATTCTTTGGTGCGATCGCTCTCACCCTAAAAGGTCCAGCGTGACTGAAACCAACCCCAAGAAGGTCAAAAAACCGATCGCATCCAGAGTAGTAGTGAGTAACGGGCCACTAATCAAAGCGGGGTCAAGGTTTAACCGCTTGAGTCCCATTGGAAGGAGCGTTCCGGCAGTCGCAGCGACAAATACATTAATCACCATGACAGAGCCTGCGACTGCACCAACCCAGCGTTCTTGGGGAGCAGACCAGATCAAAGATAGAACTGCTAAAGTGAAACCTAATGCTAAAGCAGTTCCCAGTCCTGCCAATAGTTCTTTACGAAGAATACGGAGGGTGTCTTTGGGAGTGACTTCGCCAATTCCTAGTCCGCGCACGGTGACGGAAAGCGCTTGAATCGCAACGTTGCCGCTTGTGTTAGAGAGGATGGGCATGATCACCGCTAGCACAGGCACAACGGAGATCACCTGCTGAAAAGGGGCGATCGCACTAGCCGCGCCAATGTATAGCCCAATGTTGCCCAAGAGCCATGGCAGACGTTTGCGAATGGTGACTGCGGGAGGGGAGAGGGCAGCTTCGTCACCACTCACACCTGCGAGTTTTTGGATATCTTCGGTGGCTTCTTCTTCGAGAATGTCGATAACATCGTCGATAGTGATAATGCCCACCAGACGATCTTCTCGGTCAACCACAGGTAGCGCTAGCAAGTCATAGCGCTTCATCAGTTGCGCCACTTCCTCTTGAGGCATAGTGGTGTAGGCTTTAATGACGCGATCGCTTGCCACATCTCGGATCAGCGCATCGGGAATGGAGAACAAAAGCTGGCGCAGCGATATCACTCGCACCAGCCGCCGCTCATCATCCGTCACGTAGGCGTAGTAGACCGTTTCCTTATCCTGGTCTGACTGGCGAATCTTGCTCAGTGCCTCACCCACAGTCAAGCCCTGCCGCAACCGTACATATTCCGTCGTCATTACCCGCCCGGCGGTGCCTTCTGGGTAACCGAGAATCGTGGCGGTTGCCTGGCGTTCTCCAGAACTCATTTGAGCCAACAGCCGCCGCACGATTCTAGCGGGCAGTTCGTCAAACAATTCTGCCCGGTCGTCAGGGCGCATTGCTTCGATGATTTGATGCACCTGCGCGTCTTGAAGAGAGCTAATCAGCGATTCCTGCACCTCTGGCGGCAGGTATTCAAATACCTCAGTTGCCTGGATTTTGTTGAGCAGGCGGAAGGCGATCGCTTGTCGCTCTGGGGGAAGTTCTGTAATGTAGTCGCCCACATCAACAGCGGGTAAATAATTTAGCTCTAGCTTGAGCCGATTAAAATCTTGAATATCCAGCAGCGTATCGCGAGCGTCCTGAGTGAGCATGACACAACCTCCTAAGCCTCCCCCGCGCAGGGAGACTTAGCTCACCAGGTTAGGGGAGATGAACAATAGTACTAAGTGATGGACTTCGGTCCATAAAACTGATTAACTCGGCATCAATGCCTAAAGAGGCATTGCTAATTTTTATGTTACTCTCTCGAATACCCAAATTGGTAGCCCTCATCCGGCAGAAGTTGTTTGTCTCTTCCTTAAGTACTTTAAAGCAGTGGTGAATTTTAATTC
The DNA here is from genome assembly GCF_014695875.1 of Leptolyngbya sp. FACHB-541. Classification (NCBI taxonomy): domain Bacteria; kingdom Bacillati; phylum Cyanobacteriota; class Cyanophyceae; order Leptolyngbyales; family Leptolyngbyaceae; genus Leptolyngbya; species Leptolyngbya sp. FACHB-541. Next base: position 67,453 of record NZ_JACJPC010000149.1, read on the forward strand.
GATGGAGCAGTCCAAACCGGAAAGAAGCAAACTTTCGACCGTTCAGCAAGTCTCAGCGGGCGGGGTGGCATTTCGTCCTGGAGCAGCGACGGCTGAAATTGTGATTGTCTCTGTGGGAACCAAATTGCGGTGGCAGCTGCCCAAAGGAATTGTAGATTTAGGCGAAACTCCAGAAATAACAGCTTTGCGAGAAGTGCGAGAGGAAGCGGGAATTCAAACCCAGCTGATTCAGCCCATCGACGTCATTGAATACTGGTACATTGGCGATCTGGAGGGGCAGCGAGTGCGCTTTCACAAGTTCGTTCACTTCTTCCTGCTAGCTTACGAAAGTGGTGATGTCCAGGACCACGATCACGAAGTCCATGAAGCACGATGGGTCAGCCTTGAGCAGGCGTTAGAACTTCTGGCGTTCAAAGGTGAAAAGCAAATTGTGCAGCAGGCAAGTTCGATGATTAATTTGAATGCTTGACCTTGAGACTCTCTGTTAATGAGATACTTGCCACACTTTAATCGTGCCGTCGTAGTTTACACCTGCCAAGATTTCACCATTAGGGCTAAAAGTGAGAGAAGTGCTTGTTCCACCCTCTCGCACAGGTTCTTCTGCTAGTGTTTGAATCAACTCACCGGTTGTCGGATTCCACAGTTTGACTGTGCTATCCAAATCGCTAGTGGCTAAAACCTCTCCATTGGGGCTGTATTGCAGGGAGAGAACAGTTGCCGAATGTCCGGTGAGGGTGTGCAAAAGCTCACCTTCCTGACTCCACAGTTTAACGGTGTTATCAGAACTGCCGCTTACCAGCGTCTCACCATCGGGACTGAAAGTGAGTGCATGAATTGGATACTCATGATCAGTTGGGAACGTGAGAATGAGTTCCCCTGTTTCCAGATTCCAGAGCTTGATAATTTTGTCTAATCCTGTAGTGGCGAGTGTTTTACCATCATCATCGCTCAGAGCAATTCTGGAAAGCCTACCGGGAACTTCTACAGAGCGATCGCTTCCCTCAATCACAATTGCCTCATGAGCTGCGTTAAAACTTCGTTTAACTTGCTGGCTTTCTACATCCCACACCTGCACCGTCTGATCGTCTGGATTGGCAGTAATTAACGTTTTCCCATCCTGACTCAAAATGAGTAGTTCAGTCAGATAGCCAATGTTGGGTAGGGTCTGAAGCTTGTCTCCCGTCTCCAGGTTCCAAAGCTGAATGTTGTAAGAGCGATCGCCTACCACCAAGGTTTGGCGATCAGCCCCCACCGTCACAACAGACATTTCATCAAACAGCCCAGGTATTGTAGAAGTCAGTTCACCCAACTCCAAATTCCATATTCTCACTTCGCCGTCATACGATCCCTCCTCGTTCGGTTCGCTGCCACTCATGCCAACGCTGATCAGCGATGAACCATCTGCACTGATCGTCATAGAGCGAACATCAATCAAACGGCTATTAGAATGTCCGGGTAAGGTGTGCAGCAATTGTGCCTCTTGCCAATCCGCTACCATTACGGTAGCCACTGTGCTTTGACCACCATTTTCTCGTGCAGTTGGAATGGCAGTGCAGCTTGCGGTGGCGATCGCCATCAGACCTACTAAACCTGTGAAGAGGAGGGGCGATCGCTTAAAAATTTGTCCTATCATCATTTCAAAGCCGGAACTCGTACTACCTTTAAAGAATCAAAGCCGAGTGTTCAGGTTTCGTGAAACAGTTTAGTGTTGTAAAACTTTTCACACTATTCTCATCTTCCCATCGCCTTTTCTTCCCGCAAAGTCATAACACTAGACCTCCTGCATGAATCACTGTTTGAAGCGTGAATGGTAGCGCGGCGGAGCCGTGCTACCATTCACGCAGGAAGTCTACTGTTGAGCACTATTTGCTGTTAAACGTTCAGCAGTCCCCTGCCACTCACTAATGCGAAGCGCGTCCTGCCACGAAACCCCAATCCCTTGCGGAGGGGGTTTGGGGGACGAGCACGTCCCCTGCTGGGGGGTTGGGGGAACCCCCCAAGGACGTCCCTCCAACATGGAAGAAACTTCGGCTTAAGAACCAAGTAAAAACAAAAAAAGGGAGGCAGGGTAAAGCCCTGCCTCCCTTTTTTTACCCCGCATGGCTAACGGCGCGAAGAAAGTGACATCACAATTTGCAGGATGTACCAGAACAACAACGCAACAGACGCAAACAGTTCTAACGACGCAGCAACATATTGATGAGTGGCATAGTGATGCATTACTTTAGACGTGTCATACAAAATCGCAGCCGACGCAAAAACTACCATCACCACTGAAAAGAACAGCCCCAAGTTAAAGCCAAAAATCACGCTACACACAATTAGCCCGATCGCCACCAGTCCACCAATCTTGAGAATGCCGCCCAGAAAAGTAAAGTCGGTGCGCGTCGTAAAGGCAATCAGCGTCAAACCTGCAAACAGGAACAGTGTCAAAATTGCAGCCGTTGGCAAAACAGTCGGATCAGCAAAGAAGGCAGCAAGGTAGAGAATTGGCGCAAAGATTAGGGCTTCTGCTACGACATAGATTCCCAAACCTGTGTACTGCGTGCTAATGGAATCAGCTTTGGCTGCCAGACTGCGCGAAAACCAGCCCAACAGCGCAAACCCACCCAAAATCAGCAGCCAGCTAAAGCGACTAGATGCAACCAGATTGGTAATGGCTCCAGCAATTCCAAGCTGAAATAGCAAGAACTCTACGAGAATGAACGCTCCGACTGCTCCCGCAAGATGCAGATAAGTTTGCTGAATAAATTTGGCTCTTTCATTAGGTCGTGCCTGAGCAACAGTCAGCATGACAAGTCTCCTGTGCGAGGAAAGATACTGAAAATTTACTCTGAGTTTAGCAAAACAGAACTGGACTACTGGCTGATTTTGAACTGAGCCACACCTTCCTGCAACGCCTGAGCAACTTGGCGGAGCTGGTCAAAAACTGACAGTAATACCCTACTTTTAGGTTAAAAAGAACAGCAGCGTCGATAATCATTACACATCCGTCAGTTCTGCCAAGCTGAACCTGAATTCTGGGCAGCTTTTCCCCGATACTAGTACTTGTTGCAATCCGGCATCCCTTTGGGCATGGAATTGTTTGACCAACAGCGCCAGCAGCTGATCGAAACCGAAGCCCCTCTAGCCGCCCGGATGCGTCCCCGGACGCTAGATCAGTTTGTTGGGCAGGATCACATCATCGGGCAGGGGCGACTGCTGCGACGGGCAATTCAGGCAGACCAGCTTTCCTCACTCATCTTTTATGGTCCGCCAGGAACGGGAAAGACGACTCTGGCGCGGATTATTGCCAACACGACTCAGGCTCATTTCATCTCAATCAATGCGGTGCTGGCGGGTGTGAAGGAGATTCGAGAGGCGATCGCCACAGCCCAGGAGAAACGCGGCATGTATGCGCAAAAAACAATTCTGTTTGTGGACGAAGTGCATCGGTTTAACAAGTCGCAGCAGGATGCCCTATTGCCCTGGGTAGAAAACGGCACGGTGATTCTAATCGGCGCAACCACAGAAAATCCTTACTTTGAGGTAAATAAGGCACTGGTGAGCCGATCGCGCATCTTCCAGCTTAAGCCGCTGGATGAGAATGACTTGAGGCAAGTTGTGATGCAGGCGTTGCAGGATGGCGATCGCGGCTACGGCAAACTCACGATTCAGCTTCACCCCGATGCGATTGATCACTTGGTTAACGTAGCTAACGGCGATGCCCGTGCCCTGCTGAATGCGCTGGAACTGGCAGTTGAAACCACGCCTGCCGATGAAAACGGCGTGATTCCCATTAGCCTATCGGTAGCCGAGGAGTCGATTCAGCAGCGGGCAGTCCTCTACGACAAAGAAGGGGATGCTCACTTTGATACGATCAGCGCCTTCATCAAAAGCCTGCGCGGTTCTGACCCAGATGCAGCACTGTATTGGTTAGCACGCATGGTTTACGCCGGAGAAGATCCGCGTTTTATCTTTCGGCGGATGTTAATTCTCGCTAGCGAAGATGTCGGACTGGCGGCTCCTGACGCAGTGGCGATCGTGAATGCCTGTGCCCAAGCGTTTGATCGGGTGGGAATGCCCGAAGGACGCTATCCATTAGCGCAAGCAACACTTTATCTGGCAACGGTACCCAAATCCAATAGTGTTATGGGATTTTTTGATGCCCTCTCTGCCGTTGAGCGGGAACGGGAAGAGGATGTGCCGCTGCATCTGCGAGACGCAAACCGCGATAAGCACAGCTTTGGGCACGGGTCTGGGTACCTCTATCCTCACTCCTATCGAGAACATTGGGTAGCGCAGCAGTATTTGCCCAACAGCCTTCAAGGACAGGTGTTTTACCAGCCCTCTAACCAGGGCTATGAGGAAGAAATTCAGCAGCAGGTAGCCCGACGACGAGAAGAACAGCTTGCCTCACTGGTAGAAGGAATTGGCGTAGCGTTACCCGAAGTTCTCACTTTTAGCCCGACAAACTCTACCGAGGATCGTTGGCTACAGCGGACTTTGAGCCAAGTGGGAGAACAGTTAGGATTGGTGCGCGATCGCCTCTTTCATCTCGCTCAACCCCAACGCCATCACCTGATTCTAGACTTAAACGCAGGTAGCGGATTACTCACCTGGGAAGCCCTGCGCCGAGTCCCCGAAGGTGGCGTATATGCTTGCGTTCGCACCCTTGACGATGCTGAAGCACTGCAAGAACAGGCATCTGTTTTACCCGAACTCTCACGTCCGATTGTGCTGCGATCCTCATTAGCTGACCTGCCGCAGGCGCTAGAGAAGTATCCCGATATTCGGTTTGACCATATTCTTGGACGCAATGCTCTTTTGCAAGAGAGCGATCGCCCCTTCATTCTCAACTCACTGGTAGAACGACTTCAACCTGATGGGTCACTCACTTTAGCAGAAACCATTCCCCGCCATACCCAGCGGCTTTACCGCTTGCTAGAGCCTGAACGGTTCACTAAAAAACTGTTGAATCGACTGATTAAAGCAGAAGAAAGTATTTACACTAACCCATCTGATCCAATGGTGAATTGGGATGTGGATGAGTTGCGATCACTCTTTCACACCGCAAACCTAACTGTTGACATCCAGGTCGAACAGCCCCAAACCGACATTCGCATTACCTCTCACTTACTGGAACGCTGGTTTCGACCGGGAGAATCACGCCCCAGCTATGCAGATCACCTTTTCAACTTTTTAAGTGAGTCCGAAGTGAGAACCGTGCGTGAGTTATTTACAAAATATTTACTCAATCAAGTGGTGAAGTGGGAAGGGGCGATCGCCTTTATTCAAGCTAGCCATTAGTTTTTAAAGCAGTTGGTTTTTCCACCCTAAACATAAAATCCCCAGATTCTCAAGGAGCCTGGGGATTTTATGTTTTATTTCTACCTACTACAGCACTGCTGGGTTTGAGCTTTGTGCTTTAGCTTGTCCTGTGCAGCTTCAAGCTGTTTTGCTGAAAGGAAACTACCAGCTAGACTTGACCACACCAGGTAACAGACCTTGGTGAGCCATTTCTCGAATAACGTGACGAGAAAGCCCAAAATCACGGTAATAGCCTCTAGGACGGCCTGTGAGCCAGCAGCGATTGCGAAGGCGGTTGGGGGCACTGTTGCGCGGAAGCTGCTGGATTTGACGATGAATTGCGACTCTTTCTTGCTGAGTAGCCGCGCTGTCAAACTGTTCTTTTAGTTCTTGTCTCTTTTGAGCGTATTTTTCGATCAGCTTTTTGCGCTTCTTCTCCCGCTCAATCATGCTCTTTTTAGCCATGAAAAATTCTGTTATCCCCGTTTAAGACAGTATTTCTTATCATATACCAATTTTTTCCAAGACCGCATATTTTTAGGGTGTGCCCCATTCACCCTAAAAATAGCAATTTAGCTACTCGGTATTTGTCCAGTTGAGTAAGGGGCTCAGCTACGAGAATGCACTAGCGCCCGCAGCGCAAATTTAGGCAAAGCCATCATGCGCCGCCAGCGCCAGGGCTCTTGATATAGCCGATAAACCCATTCCAGGTGATTTTCTCGCAGCCATTTTGGGGCGCGGGTTTTGGTGCCTGACCAAATATCAAAACTACCGCCAACGCCAATCCACACTGCTTCGGGGCAAAGATGGCGGTGTTCAGCAATCCACATTTCCTGGCGCGGCACACCCAACCCAACCAAAATGATGTCAGGCTGCAAGTCCTTGAGCGTTTGGCGAAATCGGGGCTGTTCTTCGGGCGTAAGGTAGCCGTGTTGAGTGCCTACGAGCGCTAAACCCGGCACTCGCTGTTGCCAAACTTCAGCAGCAGACTGACACACACCGGGCGCGCCGCCATAGAAAAAGACTTTGAGTGGGCGAGAAGGCGAAAATGAATCGGCTGGAGCAGGAAGCGATCGCCGCAACAAAGCCTCTGCCAGCTCAATTCCTGGAAGACGGCGTACTCGCTTACCCCGAAGCCCCAGGTAAAACACTACTCCAGCCCCATCGGGGATCACCAAATCAGCCTGTCGAATTACCGTTGCCAGAGCAGCATTTTGCTCTGCTGTCATCGACATCTCTGCGTTTAGCGTCACCACGTGTACGCCCTTTCGCTGGTTTAGCCGCTGAATTAGCCAACCTGGATAATCGTCCAACAAATGCACGGGTAGCCCCAGCACCGTTAACTGCTTGGGCATTTGAAACGACTCAGGCATACCCATTCCTTTTCACCTTGCGATCGCCACTACAAATTGCCAATTCGCAGCTTATCACCATTGACCGGGATTTTAAGGCAGAAAATTTCGCCAAAAAAAAGCAGGGCGGTTTACACTGCCCTGGGGAGATAGACACTTTGAAAGATCTAAAGCTGCTAAAAGAATGAGCTTGGGAACTGAATGTTGCTTTCTCAGTCGTCAAGATCAATTGTGAATCAGCTATGCGCTGCGCTGTAGAGTGCCGTCAGCGTATAGCTCTAGCGGAACAAGTTCAACTTTGCCGTTCACTTCAACTTTAGAGTAAACAATTTTGACTAGCGGAGCCTGATTATCGTTGTAGCGGCGAGACATGGCGATTCACCTACGTTCTAACAATTCTCAGAAGTTAGGCTTCTGAAGCTGGGCTAGAGTTGCTCCAGCAGTCTGCTCTGACCGATCGCTCTAACAAATCTTTTGCCCAGAGATTTACTTTTTCAGCCTACCAACCTTTCCGTAAAGATACGGGCAAATTGGGCAGCCTTAAATAAAGATCTGAAGAATTAATTAAGCTCGGAGTATCATTTATCTTCCGCTTCCGTCTTAAGTAGTGAATGAGGCTTAAACGAGGGCTTAAACAAGCCATAATCATGAGGAATGTTTTTGTGGCAATGAAGGGCGATCGCCCTTTGCCTCCGAGCATTCGCCTACTGACCACTTCATCACACGTAGGACGTGGTTTAACCCTGATTGAGAGAGCTGGTTTTTGTGCGCTTCGCGAACGAAAACTCAACCCTTAAACCAGAGCTTAGACTTCACCTCTAAACATCAGAATATGCAAACTACAACCTCCCAGCCTGCTCAAACCACTCAGCCAGCCGTTTTTGGGTCACTCAAAACCCGCTTAGAACGGTATTACCAGGAGGTTAAAGCCGTTATTTTGTCTCGCCAAAACCCAGTATCCGGGCTGCTGCCTGCAAGCACGGCAGTCAACATCCACGGGGATTATACGGATGCCTGGGTACGAGATAACGTCTACAGCATTCTGGCGGTTTGGGGGTTGGCGCTAGCCTACCGCAAAGTGGACGAAGACCAAGGGCACACTTACGAGCTAGAACATAGTGTCGTCAAACTCATGCGCGGATTGCTGTTTGCCATGATGCGGCAGGCTGACAAAGTAGAGCGGTTCAAACAGACCCAGGCAACGCTAGACTCCCTTCACGCTAAATACGACACAGCAACGGGCGACACGGTGGTTGGGGATGACGAATGGGGACATTTGCAACTGGATGCAACCTCGCTGTACCTGTTGATGCTGGCGCAAATGACGGCTTCTGGGCTGAAAATCATTTTCACTCTGGATGAGGTCAACTTCATTCAAAACCTGGTCTACTACATCGGTCGCGCCTACCGGACTCCCGACTATGGCATTTGGGAACGGGGCAACAAAATTAATCATGGCAAGGCTGAACTCAACGCTAGCTCGGTTGGCATGGCAAAAGCCGCACTAGAAGCAATGAACGGGCTAAATCTGTTTGGCGTGCAGGGGAGCCAGGCATCGGTCATTCACGTTTTGCCCGATGAGATCGCCCGTGCCCGGATCACGCTGGAGTCGTTGCTGCCCAGAGAGTCCAATTCTAAAGAAGTCGATGCGGCGCTACTGAGCGTGATTGGGTTTCCGGCTTTTGCAGTTGAGAATGTTGCATTGGTAGAGCGGACTCGCAATCAAGTTGTCAGCAAGCTTCAGGGCAAGTACGGCTGTAAGCGGTTTTTGCGAGACGGGCACCAGACCGTGCTAGAAGATGTCAGTCGTCTGCACTACGAACCCTGGGAACTGAAGCAGTTTGAACATATCGAGTGTGAGTGGCCGCTGTTCTTTACGTACCTGCTGCTGGATGCGCTGTTTCAGGGCGATCGCCAACAGTCCGAAGATTACCAAAAACGGCTAGAAGGATTGCTGGTCAACGTGGACGGGATACAGCTATTGCCAGAGCTATATTACGTGCCCGCCGACAACATTGCTGCCGAACGCGCTATTCCCCATAGCCAACCCCGCCAGCCCAACGAAAACCTGCCGCTGGTCTGGGCCCAAAGCCTGTATCTGCTAGGGCAGTTTTTGCGAGAAGGGCTACTGGCGATCGGCGATATTGACCCGCTAGGACGGCACCTGCGCCTGGAAGAACACCGCGAACCGCTGGTGCAAATTGCGTTGCTCGCTGAGGACGAATCCTTACAACAAGAACTGGCTGCCTATGGCATTGCCACTCAAACCCCCAAGCAGGTAGAGCCAGTTCAGGTGCGTCAAGCGGAAGACTTGTCTATAATTTACGCCCAGGTAGGGCGCAATGACCCGTTGGGGTTGAGCGGTCGCCCAGTGCGCCGTCTTCGCAGCCTGACCACTTCTAGAATTTTTCGGCTCCAGGGCGAGACAGCTGTGTTTTTGCCTGCTTTCCTCGATCAGCAGCAGTTTTACCTGACGCTGGACTACCACTTTCTAGTTGCCCAAATCAAAGGAGAACTGGCTTACATCAAGCGCCACTGGTATCAGTTAGGTCGTCCAGTTGTCACCCTGTTGCTGACCCATGACATGTTTGAGATTGGTCAAGAATCAATCGACGAAGCTCCTCTGCTAGAGCTAATTAAGGAGTTGCGTGACGGGGAATGTAATGGCGTTGCAGTCAAACTAGGGCACCTGCGACAGCTTATGCTGACGGCTGGCACAGAACGAGTGGACTACGTCCATAGCCTTGAATTCATGCAATCACCCGTTCAGGATGCCTTGCCTCTCGCTCAGTATTTGATTTTTAATCCGGACCAAAACTGGCTGCTGAGCAGCACGCAGGAATTTACGCTGGAGTGTGAAACCAACATTCAGCTTTTGATTAGCAGCCTGCGTCAAGCAACTAATTTGTACGAACAAATTGAACTGCTGGATAGTTTGACGCAACTGCGAGGCTTAGAGTTTGATACAGGATTTGCGGGTCCGGGTCAGTCAGTCACAGTCGCCGATTTGCTTAACGAAGTCTATACCAAAGCCGGACAGGTACAGCTTTGGGCGATCATTCGGCGGGCAGCTGGCTTGCTCAACAAAGTAGATATTGGCTTGTCGGATGCCGTGACAGATATCGTCGTTCGGCAAAAGCAAATCACGGTAGGCAAAGCTTACAGTGAAGCATCGCTGATCGATCGCCCTATGTCGCACACCGAGGTGATGGACAAGATTCGGGAGTTTTGCGGGAAGGATGTGCGCGATCGCTCCCTCACCCAAGAAATCCTGATCTACCTGGGCATCTTGATCAAAACTGATCCCCATCTATTTAATGGGCTGCTGACCCTACGAGTTGGCTACCTGATTTTGCTGATCACCAGCGAACTGGCACGAGAGCTAAACATGGCCCAGGACGAAGCATACGAGCATTTGATGCAGCTTAGCCCGTTTGAGGTCAAAACCCGTTTACGTCAAGTCTTGGAAGGATACGCCGGGTTAAACCAAACCCTGTTTCAGCGAGAGTCGCTGCACGTCAGGCAACAAAGCGATATTCAGTGGGTCGTTTCTCCAGAAACCAAGGAAGTGGAACCACCCACCGATAGCTGGTGGCGACAGCGACAGCGTGATGGCGCGCTTAACCGCGTTCCCCGAAACTTTTACCCCAAGGTGTGGCAGGTTCTACAACACTCAAAGGGACTCGTTATCGGCGATAAGCTCGATCGGCGGAATCGCCTGGATAGCGAACTGATTCTGGCTGAAATGACACCGGGTGAAAAAAACTTTGCCCTGCGAATTGAACATCTGCTCAACAAGATGGAGGCTCCCGAATATCGTCACGTCAATATTGAGGCGCTGATGGAACTGGCAGCGATCGCCGACCGCAACCCCGACCTGCAAATTGAGGAGTATGTCGTCCTGGATGTGCTGATTGGACACGCAGTTCGCTTAGCCTGGCTGGACAAAAACCCGGAACAGACCGATCGCTATGACGAAAACAAAGGAAGTGCGTGGCGGTCGTTCTATGAAAGCTCACCTTACCTTTGCGCTAGCTACGTCGCCAAAGCACTACGATTCCTGAGCGAGTTAGGGCAGAAGCAGTAATACAGCCAGAACACTAAAAAATGCGAAAGGCGCATCCTCTGAAGAGGATGCGCCTTTCGCACCTGATTTGGAGTTTCATCACGAGCAAAAATGATTAACGAGTAAACCGGCGTTTGCGTCTTCTGGCGATCGCCTTGCGCTTACGTTTCTCGATGGGAGTTTCAAAATGGCGCAATCTTCTAATATCTGAAAAAATTCCTGCCTTAGAAACTTGCCGCTTAAATCGACGTAGAGCAGACTCGATCCCTTCATTTTCACCAACAATAACTTGAGTCATGCCGTCTCCTTCTGCGTATGGTTTAGTCGCCTGGTTCACCTAAAGTCCATCTCAATGGAAAACAGATAGGATCTCGCAAAGGCTTAAAAATTTAAAGCGGGGTAGAACAAGAAGCCTACCCCGCTTGCTCAAACAGCTTAGAGCTAGCGCCTTAACAAGGCGAATAGCATTAGTCGAAAGGATTTAGAACTTAGTAGCGACGAGAAAACCCATCCCGGTTGTTGTTTCTACGGTTGCCACCTGCGGGGCTTCTTTCTTCACGAGGCTTAGCTTTGTTGACTTTCAGGTCACGCCCCATCCACTCAGCACCATCTAGAGCCTCGATTGCAGCTGCCTCTTCTGCATCAGAAGACATTTCGACAAAGCCAAAACCACGCATGCGCCCGGTTTCACGGTCAGTGGGCAACTGAACACGCTTAACAGTTCCGTATTCGGCAAAAACCGCACTTACATCCTCAGAAGTTACTTCGTAAGAAAGGTTGCCAACGTAAATAGACATGGAAAATCTCCAAATCGAGTGTGTAGAGATTGAGATTCGGAGATATGAAAACGAGCCTTATCAACCGAACTTAATGCTCGATGTAACTCTAGCACAGGATCAAGCCGGATGCAGGCATAACTATATAGATATGTAAAGCTCTGTGTCCTTTAATTGACAGGCCGTGTGAGCAATTTTAATGAGCAGCATCCGTAGATTTGAGCAGTCAGTTTGCTGTTCTCTAAGACTGTCCGCTGACCAAGAGCTTGATCTTTAAGCTGAAAAGCTACCTTTACCCTTCTTTGTTTCCCTCAATAGCTAGAGCGAGGTGAAATATCGGAGTATAAAAGCAGCGAGATAGAATTCACAAACCATAACATGTTTCAAGCCACTCGTCGTCGTCTTGCGCTCTGGTATACCGCAGTTACAGCTGTACTACTGCTGCTGTTTGCCAGCGGATTTTATCTCTATGTCCGCAGTACGCTGGTAGAACGGGTAGACGATACGCTCAACCATGTCGTGGAGGTAGTACAGCGATCGCTTGTGATTGAACGTTCGCCCTGGGACGGGACAACCCTTGAAGCACCCTTAAGAATTAACGTCGAGTCCAGCTTTCGCGACAATGCGGCGACGGTTGAGGACGACCACATTGATCTAGAATGGTTCAGCCCAACCGGAGAACTGCTCTGGTCTACCCTCTCCAGCCCGCTCGACATTCCACTGCATCCCAGCGATGGCGAAACGATCCACCTGACGGCCGACCATCTATTGCGTCAGTTGACTCAGCGAGTGCAGATTGGGCGGCAGGTGTTGGGCTATTTGCGGGTCAGCCATCCCTGGTTTGAAGTCACAAAACCAAGTCGCCAGCTGATTGTTGATTTGAGCCTGGGAACAGCGCTGATGGTGGGGGCAGTGGCAGCAATTGGCTGGTTGCTATCGGGGTTGGCGATCGCTCCCGTGCGCGACTCCTACCAGCGGCTTAAGCAGTTTACCGCTGATGCATCCCATGAATTACGGAATCCGATCGCGGTGATTCAAACCAACGTGCAGGTTGCCTTGACCGATCCCGACCCCGACCCGCATCTGCTCCAAAGTCAGTTACGAGTGGTTGAACGGTTGACTCGCCGCCTGGGACGGCTCGTAGATGACCTGCTGTTTCTGGCTCGACAAGATGGGGGAATGACTCAACGCACTGATCCCATCGCTTTGGACGAGCTAATCGAAGAAGTTTTGGAAGAACAGGGGGCGATCGCCAGTGAAAAAGCGATTGCGCTCTCATTCCAGATTGCTGACGAAGGAACTTCAGGATACAAAACTCAGGGCGATCGCGATCAGTTCACTCGGCTATTTACTAACTTGGTCAGCAATGCCGTTCAGTACACCCCATCGGGCGGCGAAGTCCAGGTTAGGCTTCAGCACGCAAAGCACCACGGACTGAATCAACTTCAAATTCAAGTCACAGATACAGGCGTTGGCATTCCTGAAGAAGCGCTACCTCATTTGTTTGATCGCTTCTATCGAGTTGACCCAGCGCGAACTCACGCTAAACCCTCCGCTGGGTATCAAGTTGCAAAAACGACGGGTTCAGGACTGGGATTGGCGATCGCCAAAGTCATCGTAGAAAATCACCAGGGACAAATCCAGGTCGAAAGCAAACCTAGCCAGGGCACCACCTTCACCGTCACCCTCCCCAACGGCAGTTATCCTACTTTCAAAAATTAGAGCTACAGATGGAAGGGCATCCCGCGAAGCGGGATGCCCTTCCATCTGTAGCTCGTTTCTGTAGAAACGGTATTAGCGTAACGGCGTCTAATTTAGTTGGAGATTTCTGCCATCTCGATCACGCGGCCATCTATATCTTTAACCAAAAAGTTAAGCGGCTTTTCTCGCCGAATTTTGTACCTCACGCCCCGTGACTGCACCCGCAGCAACACCTGCTCCAGACAATCGTGGTCAAAGCAAACGTGACGCTGACGGTCCTTTTGTCCTAAGCTGGCTCCGCTAATGATGTGTAGCTGCGTATTTTTCTTGAGCTGATACCACAAGCCATCTGGGCTGTTTGCCTGCTGCGTTGCAGGCTGACCCATCGCCCCAGCAGACATGTAAAAAGGGTCAATTCCAGCCGTTCCTAACGTTTGCTCGTAGTTGTAGTAGTAATGCAGCGGCACATCAGCAACCGCCAGGTCAAGCAGCCCTTCATAAAATTGCTTTGCCAGTTCCAAGTCGGACACCATCACCGTGTGAACCTTGGGTGCACTGGTTAAAAACATCCACATCGCCCCAGCATAGGCAACCAGCAGCATCACCATGATGCCTTGAGTGGACATCAAGCTATCTAACGGCAAAGACCAGAGCGCAGCAAGGGCTGAGGGCAAAAGTGGCATAACACTAAAAGATAGAACCATGAACGGATTAGGAGTAAATAGGATCAACGGGTTAAAGCTGAAACCTTAAGCAGGTGGCCTTTTTATCGTAGGATGCGTTAGCAGTAGCGTAGCGCATCTTTTCGTAGCCCTGAAGGACGGTGCGTTGTGGACTCGCCCAACACACCCTACAACTTCGTTCAGTGATGACCACTTGCCTAGCAGCTTGATTGGGTAAATCAATTTTGCCTTCTTCTAGTTTACCAATGTCATCTTTAATCTCATCCGATCCGGATCGCTAGCATTCTTGGAAGGATGAATAGTTAAGCAGCTAAAAACCTTCTAAAAAGCCAGATTTGGTATAGGTTTTAACCGTTTCTAATATGCTTTGGGGTGACTTTTGAAAAGGTTCTGAAAATTAGGGTCATAAAACCAGAACCTACTGTCAAGTTTTCATGAAGTAATTCTTTAAGTTTTCATGAAGTGTGAGTTTGGACACAGGATAGAGTTCGATTTCAGTCGTTATACTTCATAGGTAATAGCAAGGACTAGGAAACCCATAAATTGTGAAAAGTTAGAACAGCATGAATTGATGCGCTGGGTGTGAATTTGGAACTTAAGGGAAAACAAACCCGTCAATTCAAGTAAGCGACTTTTCAACCTCCTATCTTTTTCATCTGCTATCAAATCTAGAGCAAGCATCTTTAATGAGATGCTGTTAGTCACAGGACATCTACCTGAATCAAGCAAAAAATCCATCGGTAAAGACCGATTAGCTATCACGATTCTGCGTAGTGTAGGAGTTGCTAAATGCAAGCCAATAATTTGAAGTTGCTAGGAGACTATAGCTCTACATTACTGCCCTTACAGCGAGTATGTGACCCGATTGTAGCGATCGCTTTACTGTCCATTTGGAATCAGTTGTATGGTGTACCATTCACCACGCCTTACATTCTGCTAGCGGCTTTGACATTTCTGCTAGCACCTTCCATTTTCAAAGCAACAGGGCTCTATCGCGCCGATCAAAAAGATGAGCTAATCGCTAAATCTTCCCGGATTTTGCTGGGTTGGGGAATCATTTTAGCGTTGCTATTTCTATTAGGGTATCTAACCCATAGCTCAAATTACTTTTCTCGCGAACTGTTGCTAGCCTGGGCATTATCTGTTCCAATTGGGTTGTATGTCTTTCACCTAAACTTGGAGGCACTTTTACATCAGCTTCCAACCTTGGGTTGCAACACACGAACAGCGGTAATTGCGGGCATTAGCGAATCAGGGCTAGATTTAGCGGCACAAATTCGCAACTCCCCCAAACTGGGGATCAACTTGCATGGCTTCTTTGACCAGGTCATATCCTCTCAGCCAAAACTTACGAACAGTAAGCTAATTGGCACTCTAGAGGAACTGCCAGAGTACGTTCGCAAGCATCACATTGACGTAGTTTACATCGCCACGTCGATGAAGAATGAGGAAATGCTTAACACCTTGATGCGCGAACTACAGGACACAACTGCCTGCGTTTATTTTGTGCCAAATGTTCTCAAATTTAGTTTGATGCGAGACAGAACGCACGAGATTAATGGCATTCCTTTAATTGCAGCCTGGACAATTCCTTTTTCAGGAGTACAGTCTGTTTTGAAGCGGGCGATCGACATTATTGTTGCAAGTTTAGCGATCGCCCTTCTGTCGCCTCTAATGCTAACCATTGCGATTGGCGTAAAGCTTTCTTCACCTGGACCGGTATTGTTTAAGCAGCAGCGCTATGGCTTAAACGGACAAGAAATTACCGTCTACAAATTTCGCTCAATGACGGTAATGGAGAATGGCGAAAACGTCGTTCAAGCAAAGCAAAATGATCCCAGAATCACAAAATTTGGAGGATTTTTGCGTCGCACTTCATTGGATGAACTGCCACAGTTCATCAATGTCCTGCAAGGGAGAATGAGCATCGTTGGACCGCGTCCTCATGCGGTTTATCACAACGAACAGTATCGCAAGTTAATTAACGGCTATATGCTGCGTCACAAAGTCAAACCTGGGATCACCGGATTGGCACAGGTCAACGGCTTTCGAGGAGAAACAGATACACTCGACAAGATGAAGCAGCGCGTCGAATACGACTTGCAATATCTGAAGAATTGGTCTTTAGGGCTAGATTTGAGCATCATCTTTAGAACTGCTTTTGTCTTTTTTCACAGCCGTAACGCCTACTAAAGCAGTTAGTAGAAATAGCGGTTCTGTGAGTCTTCCAAAGCAATCTGTTGCTCTATGTCTAAAGACAGATTTAAAGCAGTTTCTCCCTTAAACCGCTAAGCTCTTGTGCTCCCTGTTAGATACATTACATCTCTTAACATTTTCCACTGCTATAGTCTGCTTCATCGGTACCTCCAAAGAGGTAACAGCTATGGCATCTAGCCCACACAAATCCATCCACGGAGTTGAATGACGAACCTATGATTGACACCCTGAAGCAATCCTACAAGGAACAATTAATCAAGGCAGGCGTCGAACCTCAGAAGGCTGTAAAAGCCGCTGAAAAAATCACTCGCGAAGAGTTGAACTTGATTGGTGAAATTTGGACAGATTGGGCTAATGCCGCACGCCGAATTGAGTTAGCGTCTCGTGCGGTCGGCTTAGCTGAAATGACTCAGTAACATTCTGGAGGGTTGAATGGTTAGGAGTTTGGAGCGAACAACGCAATTGATGGGCATAGCCCTGAGCAGTTTAGTTGTGTTGAGCCAGGTTCCCTCGGCGATCGCCCAAATCCCTTCAAACAGCGGGATTGCTCCTAACCCAACCCCTCCTGCCGCTGTCCCACAAGAATCAGGTGCGCCTGCTCCGGCTGATCCAGCTCAATCATTGCAAGACTACACGCTGGGTTCTGGCGATCGCGTCCGGCTAGACCTTTTTGAAGTGCCTGAATACAGCGGTGAATATCAGGTTTTGTCAGACGGGACGTTGAGTCTGCCTCGAATTGGCGTTGTGCCCGTGCGTGGATTGACCATCGACCAGGCTTCTGCTGAAATTTCAAATCGCTATGCAGTCTATGTGCGCCGTCCCTTTGTGACGATCACGTTGCTGGAAGCGGGGGCAATCAATATTGCGATCGCCGGACAGGTGCAGCGTCCTGGCACCTACGTCGTTTCTGAGGAAGAGATTGCAGGCATTCCAACCGTGACGCAAGTGATCAAGCTTGCGGGCGGCATTACCCAAGATGCCAATGTGCGTGAAGTGCTGGTGCGTCGTCCTGCCCCTCGTTTGGGCGGTTCCAGTCAGGAACTAGAGGTTGATCTGTGGGAACTGCTGAGAACAGGCGACATCAGCCAAGATTTAGTCGTGCGAGACGGTGACACTATTGTCATTCCCACGGCAACTGCTCTCAGCCCTGCTGAAGCCACAGAAATTTCCTCTGCTAGCTTTTCGCCTGACACAATTACGGTGAATGTGGTTGGTGAAGTGGCTCAGCCAGGGGCGATCGCCGTTCCGCCTAACACACCGCTAAACCAGGCCATTTTAGCAGCAGGCGGATTCAACAATCGCGCCAGTGAAGGCGACGTTGAACTGGTTCGGCTAAACCCCAACGGCACCGTTGCCCGTGAAACGATCGAAGTTGACCTGGCTCAGGCGGCTGACCCGGAAGCAAATCCGCCCCTTCGCAGCAATGACACGGTAATTGTAGAGCGTTCTAGCTTAGCCTCTTTCTCCGATACCGCAGGCTTCTTACTCTCGCCCATCACAAGCATCGTTAGAATTCTGGAAGCAATATTTTAAGGCAAGCTAGCAAAAGGAATAGGTAAGGGCTAAGCCCTTACCCATTCCTTTTGCTTAACCTGTATGGTTGCCGCTGTACCTAATTTCAAACGGAGAGGGAGGGATTCGAACCCTCGGTAGGGCATTACTGTTCCTACAACAGATTAGCAATCTGCCGCTTTCGACCACTCAGCCACCTCTCCAGGTGACGAAACATCATAATAACAGATTTGCGAAAAGAACTGGTAGGTCTTTTCATCCTTACTCAAAAGATTGCTCGACCCAGGCGGGAATGTAGCGCCAAGCTTTATTTAGCTCAGCATCCAGCGCTCTATAGTTAGGCTCCTTCTTTTCCACGAGTGCCCAGAATTTGGCGGAATGGTTGAGATGAACCGTGTGGCACAGTTCATGGATGAACACGTACCGCACCAGATCAGGCGGCAGAAACAGCAGTTTGTGGTTGAGGCTAATTGACTTTTGGCTAGAACAGCTTGCCCAGCGGGTCTTTTGTCCTCGCACAGAAACGCGGCTATAGGGCAGACTAATCTCCTTGCTAGTTCGTTTTAACCAGGGAGCCAGATGAAAGTAGGATTGGCGGGTGAGCCATTGTCTCAGGGCTTGCCTACAGGCTTCTAGATGATGAGTTGGCCCACGTAGTATGAGTTGATGGGACGCTTTTTGAGTCGTGAGCGATAGGTTGGGCGCGTCAGACGGAAGATAGGCAACCGTCCAGGTCAGGGGGGGCGATCGCCACTCAATTTGGTCGGGCAATGCTCCAGTTGGCTCAGCCGGAGTAGCCTGCCGTTCCGTCGCAATTCGTTCGGTTGTTTTAGCGATCCAGTCTTGCCGCCGCTGAAGAAGTTCAGGAACACGTCGCTGGTCAAATCCTTTTGGGACAACGATCTCTACTTCACCCCGTAGGGAAATCTTGATCGAAACGTGTTTGGCTCTAACGCTTTCCCGGATACTATACGCAAGTTCCACAATTTTAAGAATTTAACAAGGCTAACGTTTGAGGAAATCTAATAAAATTTGCTGATGCGGTTTTCCTAAGGGGCGCACTTGCCCAGCGCGTTCTGAGTAGCGATCGCCCCTCACAATATCCTCTACGGTAAACAACCCCAAATCCCACCCTTCATTTAGCTCCAGGGTCTCGACAGGTACCGTGAGAGGCGCGTGATAGACATGCCGAATCGCATGAGCATCCGCATAATCCTTGAATTCTTCCACACTGGGGGGACTGTAGCCAATTTCTTCTAGCAATTCGCGCCGCATTGCCACCTCAGGTGACTCTCCTGGCTCCAGGTGTCCGCCAAAAAAAGCCCAGTGACCAGGGTAAATGATCTCTGGAATATTGTCGCGAAGCTGCATGAGAAACTGATTGTCTTGATAGAGAATGGCGATCGCTACAGCCGGACGGCTATCTTTTTCAGCTTGCTTCATAAAGCAGTAAGAATTGAAGGACGAGGATCAAAGTTACGAGAACCCGCTGCGCTGCGTTCGAGTTGGCTTAATTCTTCAACATAAAATTCTCCCTGCTCCCGCCCAGCTAGAGAAATACTTTGATATCGGACCCGTCCTCGAATTAAAACTTGATCCCCAGTTTCCAGGGTTGTATCAGAAGTCAAAACCCAGACTGTTCCTGTGCGGTCTTGAAGCTGGTAGACTTGCCCGTTTAGCAAAGGAGCGCGATCGCCCACGGTGCCCTGCAGCCGCACAAGCTGGTTAGTTGCAGAGCAAGTTTGAATCCGCTCAATCGGTCTAACTCGTCCTGGCTGCAGTCCATTCAAGCAAATTGCCTCTGACCAACCCGCACAACCCGACAGCCCAATTAACCCCAGCAGAATGCTAAATTGCCAAACTCGTACTCTAACCAACCGTATCACCTGCTTAGAAATTCTCCTTATCAGCAACCGCATCTGCGAAACATTATGCCTGCATTGCTAAAAACCCAAAAATAAACTGAATACCGCTTCTACATGAAACCGCATATTTTGAAACAGGCTCCACCTATGCGGGACACGTTCCAAAATATGCGGACTTAAAGAAAATTGGTATGAGAGCTAACAATTTGAAACACGGTTTCTGAGAAACTTCTATCTACCCAGGGCATGTTTTTTTAAGCAGCTTCTATCTACGAACGTAAAATTACTACGGTGAAGGATTTAAGCTGTAAACCTTGAGCGTCTAGTTGTATCAACTTGCACGACTGTTCCCATTCACAATGACACTGAGCTAAGACATGACTGGTAGAGCTGGCATATTAGATGGCAAAGCACTTGCCGCACAGTTACACATTGAGTTAACTCAACAGATCGAAACCTTGCAGCCCCAGATGGGCCGTCCCCCGGCGCTAGCAGTGCTAATGGTAGGAGATAACCCTGCTAGCCTATCTTACGTGCGAGGCAAAGAGCGGGCTTGTGAAAAAGTTGGCATTGCCTCTGTAGGCAAACATCTGCCAGCAGAAACGACTCAACTGGAGCTAGAAAAACTTATCCACGACTTTAATCAAGATGAAACAGTAGACGGCATTTTGATTCAGCTTCCCTTGCCCAGTCATCTTGATGCTGTTGCACTGCTGAGTCAGATTGATTCTGATAAAGATGTCGATGGGCTGCACCCGCTCAACCTGGGACGCCTGGTACGCGCTGAAGTTGGCTTGCGAAGCTGTACCCCAGCCGGGATTATGCGTTTGCTGGCAGCGCATGAAATCGACCCGACAGGCAAACACGTTGTCATTATCGGACGCAGTACGCTGGTTGGCAAACCTTTGGCACTGATGATGCTGAATGCGAATGCAACAGTAACGGTTGCCCACTCGCGTACCCAAAATTTGGAGGCGATCGCCCGGGGCGCGGACATTCTCATTGCAGCCGCCGGTCATCCCAATCTCGTCACAGCAGACATGGTTATGCCCGGTGCAACAGTGATCGACGTGGGCACCAATCGGATCGTAGACGAGACTGGCAAAGCCCGATTGGTAGGTGACGTAGATTTTGACAACGTCCAGAAGGTAGCCAAGTGGCTGTCGCCCGTTCCCGGTGGAGTTGGTCCAATGACGGTTGCCATGTTGTTATACAACACCGTATGGAGCTACCGCCGCAAGTTACACCCCTGAGATTAAGCGGAGATTAATCTCTAGCTATATCCTTGCAGACACTTGCAATCGTAAAATCTTCCTAAGTGGCTGCTACGACCATCAGAACTTACGCAGACAGAATTCCAGATTCGAGCAGTCCAAACGCTAACTAGGAGTTTAAGCCCCTATTTTTCGTGAATGCGTAAGTTCTGATAATTTTGAGCGCAAACTGTGCAAAACTTTCGTAGCACAAACGGAAATTTTAAGTTGAATCAGAAGTGTGAGGAATCAAGGGCTAGCCGTGACTAACGCCATGAATTTATCTCAGTCAGAGTTTAACCTTTCTACTTACCTATCCGCCCAACAAGCTCGTGTAGAATCCGCCCTGGACCAGTCCATTGCAGTCGTCTATCCGGAAAAGATTTATGAAGCAATGCGCTACTCTCTCATGGCAGGGGGCAAGCGTCTGCGCCCAATTCTTTGTCTGGCAACCTGTGAACTGCTGGGCGGGAGTACTGCAATGGCAATGCCAACGGCTTGTGCCCTAGAAATGATCCACACGATGTCTCTGATTCATGACGATTTGCCTGCGATGGATAACGATGACTATCGCCGGGGCAAGCTGACCAATCACAAGGTCTATGGGGAAGACGTTGCGATCTTAGCGGGAGACGGTTTGTTAGCTTATGCATTTGAGTTCATTGCCCTGCAAACTCAAGGAGTACCTGCTGAGCAAGTTCTGCAAGTCATTTCACGGCTAGGGCGAGCGGTGGGTGCAGCCGGACTGGTTGGGGGTCAAGTGGTTGACCTGGAGTCTGAAGGCAAGGTCGATGTCGCGTTGGAAACGCTTGATTTTATTCATCGCCACAAAACAGGAGCGCTGCTCGAAGCCGCTGTAGTATGCGGAGCAGTGTTAGCAGGCGGGTCAGAAGCTAATGTTCAGAGGCTTTCCAGCTATGCTCAAGACATTGGGCTGGCCTTTCAAATTGTGGATGATGTGCTGGATATTACGGCAACCCAAGAGGAATTGGGCAAATCAGTGGGCAAAGATTTGCAGGCTCAAAAAGTGACCTATCCCAGCATTTGGGGCATTGAGGAGTCAAAGCGTCAGGCAGAACAGCGAATCGCTCATGCTAAAGCGCAGCTAGAGCCTTTTGGAGAAAGCGCTCGGCCTTTGATGGCGATCGCCGACTACATTACTGCCCGAACTTATTAAGGACTCACTAAGGGAGGGATGCCGTCATGCAGGACATTAGTGCAATTTTGGATAATCACGTACTGCTGGTCGCAGTCATCGCCTGTTTAATCGCTCAGGTGCTCAAGTTAGTCTTTGAGTTTGCTCGACACGGCAAGGTTAACTTTCGCACGCTTGTTGAAACTGGCGGAATGCCCAGCGCCCATTCTGCTCTGGTGTCGTCCTTGGCAACTGGGGTAGGACAATTAATGGGGTGGGAGAGCAGCGAATTTGCGATCGCTCTAATCTTTGCCATCATCGTCATGTACGATGCAACCGGAGTCCGTCAGGCTGCTGGCAAACAGGCACGCATCCTCAACCAGATCGTGGACGAACTGTTTCGGGGCGACACCGAGTTTGCCGAAGAACGCCTCAAGGAACTGCTAGGACATACTCCCGTTCAGGTAATTGTCGGCTGCTTGTTAGGCATCACGATCTCCTGGTTAGCTGGCCCAGCTTGATTCATTAAACCTTCTGCGTGAATGGAAGCGCGGCGGGGGGGCCTTCCATTCACGCTTCAAAATCTATCAGGGCAAGAAACAAGGGTAGGGCTTAAGCTCTACCCTTGTTTCTTGTCCGAACTGAGGGGACTAGCGCTGTCTATCGCTCAATCCACGGAGGCGACCGCTGGGGTCAACAAAACGACGCGACGGCTATCAACAACTAATGCTAAGAAGTTGCGATCGCTCAATCGCTGCAATACAGAATTTGCTACAGCCGCATCGGAGGTATGCAACGCTAACAGGTAAGGACGCTGCCCATAGGAAACCAGCCCCACCTGACTACCTAATGCCTGCTGCACATCAGTTGCTACCTCTGGACGATTGAAGTAGTCAACCAGCACTGCATAGCCTGCGGCTAGAGGCTGGGGATTGTAAGACAGTGCCTCAGTAGATGCAGCAGTAGGAGGCTGCGTATTGGGAGCTTGTGCCTGAGTTGAAGCCGCTTCAGACGGACGGGCAACAAATGCTTGCATTCCGCCAAGGTCACTCAAATACTGCGCCCACGAGTTGGCAACCTCAGCATCAGTAAAGCCACCGACGCGAGTAACTGTGTTGTCCAAATAGCGGCAAACCGTTGTGGAGGCGTTAGGCGGTAAGGTACGCCGAAGCTGTTCTGGTGTTTGTCCAGATTCGCTGACGACCAAAAGAAGATATTCTCCTGCCGCAGGTGGCTCACAGGCAGGAGCAGACTGGGCGATCGCCCTCTGCCCCTTAATCCCCGTGATACTGATTCCCGTGAAGGTGATCCCCGCAACTACAGCAGCAAGCGCCACCTTCACTGAGAAGACACACAGCTTGATTGGCAGCTTTATTGGAGTTTGGCGCATGATTGGGTCGCCCATGACGGTTTAAGACACAGAAGCCAGAGAAGCCAGCGGATCAGGAATCGTCGCAGAGGGAGACTGAAACTCACCCGTTGCTATATACTCCAGTCGCAACTTCAGCCAGGTAACCAACTGCGGGTTGGTTGAAACAACTGCGGCAGCAGGTTTTGGGCACTTAGCAGCGATCGCTGCCATCTCAGGTGCTTGCAAAAAGGCAGGCTGGTGAACCAGCCAAAAATCGATTTCTTTCCCCTGATCCTGATAGTTGCGTGTCCGCTCCCGCAACACCTCGTCAATGGGTTCTTCCAACAAAAATTTTTGACTGGCTAAAGCGTAATAGTAAGTCTGCATACCTAAATCTCAGTACCACTCATTCAGTAATCAACTCGGGTGATTTTGTTACGGTATCTGCCCTATTCAACCTTGTTCACCCTAAAAAGCAAACTTTTGAGAAAGCAGTGCCGAACCTTGCTTCCTCAAGAACAACCCACCTTTAGAAGATTATCAAAATCGGCTGCTTTCAGATCACCCCTCACACCCCTAATCGCAGCATAAGCAAAACTCCAAGTGTCTGTGGAAAAGCAATAGTGGAAAAGCAATAATCCCTCTCTCTGAGGAAATGTAAGGTAAAGCACAAGCAACAAAAGCTAGCAAATTGCTTCAAATAGCAAAGCTCCGAAAGGAGCGAACACTCGCTCACCTCTGCGCGGACAGAATTTTTCTCAGAAATGTCCTTTGTCAATCGCAACCCTTATAGATCAAGTGTTCTATTTCGGCATAGACACAACAGAACACTTGATCTATTCTAGGAGCATTCCTCGCTTGCAGATTGGGTTTTAGCAGAAGCAAGGAACACGGACAAGATTCAGCAACTTCTGACTTTTCAACTTTTTGCAATTCTTATCTTTTGGCTTGATTTTCCCCACGCATTCCACACTGTTTCCACAAGTGGGTTGAGGTTTTTCCACAGATTGGCTAAGGTTTTCCACAGCCCTTAACGAGAGCATAAGGACTTGCCGTGTTGTTGGGGATTTCAGTCTTAAAAAGCAGCTTTCTCATAAACCACCGTCTTATGATGAAGTTATGTAACAAGAAATGCCCTGAAACCCTGATTGTCTCGTAAACCTTATTTTTATCTGAAGAAGATCGCAACATTTTGCAGCATTGACAAGCCTACCCCCCTCTAGCGCACAATGATGCGACCTACCTAAAAAGCGCTCCGATTTGAGCCGGTCTGGATCTGCCTGTGGATTATCTGTGGATTATTTGCGGGAAAGTTTCAAATTTAGCTTAGAGTCGCGTTGGCGCTGATTTTAGCTGCAACTATGGCGGCGATCGCGCCACAGGCAGGTGTTTTTGTCCATTCGCCCACTTACCAGAGGTTTCTATGAACGCAACCGTCAGCATCTTGGCAGAAATCCCTGAAGAGTTACATGAATCGCTCCAAGGCTACCTGGAAACCCATCCCGACTGGGATCAAGACCGGGTGTTTTCTGCTGCTCTCTCACTGTTTTTGTTACAGAATGGCAATAGCGACAGCGTCGAGTCGTCTCGGAGCTACCGTCGTGCCGCCAGAGTTTATCTAGATACGCTGTTTAAGCACGCTGTCTGAGGCGTAGCTTAAGGCATTCCGACTGAATGCTTGTCTGAGTGCTTCTCTCGTTAAGCTTATTTAAGGCATTGGCGCTGCCCCTTAAAAGACTGCAATTGACTCGATACAATTAGGTCTTGGCTGTAGCAGCTATA
The DNA here is from genome assembly GCF_014695875.1 of Leptolyngbya sp. FACHB-541. Taxonomy (NCBI): domain Bacteria; kingdom Bacillati; phylum Cyanobacteriota; class Cyanophyceae; order Leptolyngbyales; family Leptolyngbyaceae; genus Leptolyngbya; species Leptolyngbya sp. FACHB-541. The sequence continues at coordinate 92,435 of NZ_JACJPC010000149.1, forward strand.
GAGGATCTGACCCATGAATTATCTCTGGTTCAAAGCATTTCATATTGTTGGCGTTGTGGTTTGGTTTGCTGGCTTATTCTATTTGGTGCGTCTGTTTGTCTATCACGTCGAAGCAAATGAGCAGCCAGAGCCAGCCCGTAGCATTCTTCAACAGCAATACCAGATCATGGAGAAGCGGCTCTATAAGCTGATTACTACGCCAGGTATGGTGTTAACGGTAGTGATGGCGATCGCCATGCTAGTCACTGCCCCTGAACTCCTCAGAGATACCTGGCTCCACGTCAAAATGGGCCTTGTCGCTGTGCTGATTGGCTACCACCACTACTGCGCTCGTTTGATGAAACAAATGGCCGCAGACAAGTTTGCTCTAGGTAGTCAGCAAATGCGATGGCTCAATGAAGTTCCCACAGTGTTTTTGGTAGTGATTGTGCTGCTTGCGGTATTTAAGAATAATTTGCCTACGGATGTGACGGCTTGGGGTGTTCTGGCTCTGATCGTGGCAATGGCGGCAATTATTCAGCTTTACGCCCGCAAGCGGCGGCTAGACAAGGAGAAGCTAGATGCTACGGCTGATGCAAGCATGAGCAGCATGGCTAACGTCAGCGCAAACAACGGTCATGCATCAGAAGTGCAGGCTGGCTAACCTTTTACGATGAGCTAGAGCGCATCTACCAACACTCAAATCGCTGAAAAAGCTGAGGCAGTTAATTAAACCCAATCAAAAGATTTAAGGGGGAAATGGTTTTACCATTTCCCCCTTAAATCTTTGATCTGGAGTGAGGCTACTGAGGCTCTACAGGTTATTCCGTCATGTGTGTTTCCCCATATCCTGTTGTCTAGCTAAGCAAAACTCTTCATCACACTTGCTAGGACAGTAAGGATAGAAATGAACAAAATCAAACGGGTGTTAATTGCAGGTGGAACGCACGGCAACGAGCTAAATGGGATTTATGCAGTTAGAAAGTACGAGCGACGTCCCGAACTGATCCATAGACCAAGCTTTGAGACATTAACTGTATTAGGCAATCCCAGAGCTATAGAAGCAGGGGTACGCTACATCGATAAAGATTTGAATCGATGTTTTGATATTCCAGAGGGGAAGGAAACGGATCTTGACTATGAGGTTCGACGAGCCAGAGAGATCAAGAACCAGTTTGGACAAGCAGGACAAACGCCTGTGGACTTTGCCATTGATCAGCACGGCACTGACTCTAATGCAGGGTTGATGCTGATTTTAGATAATCTTGACTGCTTCACTTTAAAGCTGGCAGCTTACCTGAGCTACAGACAGCCTGAGCTCAAAGTTTACAGTTCTGCTGCTTCGGGTCGCAGTCAAGATTCACTGCGATCAATTGCTAGATATGGAGTCGGGATTGAAGTCGGACCCGTTGCCCACGGAACACTACACGCAGAACTGTTTCAAAAAACTGAAGTATTAGTTTGTGCAATTTTGGATTACTTAGAACAGTACAACAGCAACACAGTTTCACTAGAAGAAACATCATTAACGGTTTACCAACATGCCAATGCAGTCGATTATCCTAAGGGCAAAAACGGTGAGATTCAAGCGATGATTCATCCTCGGCTTCAGTTCAAAGACTATGAGGCCTTGAATCCTGGTGACCCAATGTTTTTAACATTTGACGGAGATGCGATCGCCTATCAAGGCAGCACAACCGTCTACCCTATTTTCATCAACGAAGCTGCTTATTACGAGAAGGGAATTGCAATGTACCTAACCCAAAAACAGCAATTCCAAGTTAGCTAAGCAGTTAGTGGTATTTATATTGGTTAAAAAACCTTGCCATGCGCTCCACAGCAGATTCTAAAATCGCTGGTTCATGCACCAGGGCAAATCGGACATACCCCTCACCCGACTTACCAAAACCTGCCCCAGGAGAAGCGGCAACGCCTGTTTCTTCCACTAAACGGGTGCAGAATTGGATGGAGTCTTGCACCCAGGGTTCTGGCAGTCTTGCCCAGATGTACATCGTCGCGTCAGGACAGGGCACCTGCCAGCCAATTTGGTGCAGGGCAGCGATGAAGGCATTCCGACGCTGACGGAAAGTTTCAACTGCGACATTCACCCCGGCTTGCGGTCCAGTGAGAGCAGCGATCGCCCCATTCAAAATGCCGCGATACTGATTGAAATCCACAGCGGCTTTTACCTGCCGTAGCGCCAGAATTAATTCCTTATTGCCGATCGCATAGCCCACTCGAAAGCCCCCCATGTTATAGGACTTTGACAGGGTGAAAAATTCGATTGAGCAAGTCTTATTCGGGTCAGCCTGGAGAACGGAGGGGGGAGCACTGCCGTTGAAGTACAGGTCAACATAAGGAAAGTCGTGAACCAGTACCAGGTTGTGCTGCTGACAAAAGGCAACGGCTTTTTGGAAAAATGAGAGGGGAGCGATCGCCGTCGTCGGATTATGCGGGTAGCTCAACACCATCATCCGCGACTGGCTTAACACAGGTTCAGGAATGTCTTCCAGGATGGGCAGAAATCCGTTTTCTGCCAGCAGTGGCATCGTATAAATTTGACCGCTTGCCAAATATACGCCCCCGACATGGGAAGGATAGCCAGGATCTTGCAGCAACGCAAAGTCTCTCGGGTTTAGGATCGCTAGCGGCAGGTGTGCTGTCCCTTCTTGGGAACCTATGAGCGGCAAAACTTCGGTTTCTGGATCTACGGCGATGCCAAATTTTTGGGTATACCACTGTGCCGCAGCTTGCCGAAACGACCGAGTCCCATGAAACAACAGATAGCCATGAGTGTCAGGATCGCGCAGGGAAGTGGCGATCGCCTCCAATACATGCTCTGATGCAGGCAAGTCAGAAGACCCTAACGACAGATCAATCAAATCCTGACCTGCAGACTTAGCTCTGGCTTTAGCCCGATCCATGTCTGCAAACACATTGGCTTGCAGCGGTTCCAAACGTTTGGCAAATTGCATGGTCTTGTTGTAGCCCAGATTGATAGCGTAGGAGGATGGGCAAGTCCGGACCTACACGGACTGGCTTATTACTTAAGCCGCTGTGGGTAAGTAAGGCGTGAGAAACGCTTCTAGTTTTTGCTTACTCATTGCCCCTTCTGTCGAAGTGAGGACTTCGCCCTGCTTTAGCAGAACCAGAAAAGGAACTCCCTGAACCTGGTACTTTGCTACAGTTTCCGGGTTGGGATCGACTTCCATCTTGACGACCTTGAGGCGATCGCCATAGGTTTGGGCCGCCCAATCTGCTACTGGCGACATCAAGCGGCAAGGGCCACACCACGAAGCCCAGAAGTAAACCAACACAGGCTGTGTGGCGCTTAAAACTTCTGCGTCAAACTCAGGATCTGTGATCGAAAGGACAGTGTTGCTCATGCTAGGTCACAATAATTCAATCACCACCTGATCTAGGTTAACCGTCAGACCGTCGTTTCGGGTCAAAACTGGGACTAAATCGATAAAAAACTTCTACGTTGTACCGCTTTTACCCGTACACTAAGGCATCTTTATTACATCCCCTCACCCAGACTGGAAGCTCTCCTGCTGAATGTTCAAAACACTATAGAAACTATTGGTAACTGACGTGACTCAAACTAGTACTTCATCCAAGGCTGTTCAAGTTCGAGCGATCGCCACCCCAGAAGAAATCGAGCAGTTTTTAGACGTTCCTGCAAAGATCTATGCTCACGACACAAACTGGGTGCCCCCCCTCCGCAGTAGCGTTGCCAAGCAGCTTGCGCCAGACAATCCGTTTCTTCAGTACGGCAAACTGCAAGCTTTTATTGCAGTGAAGGGCGAATCCGGTGAGGAAGTCGTTGGCCGCATCGTGGCATCCGTAAACCAGCGTTTGATCGAGCGGGAAGGCAAGAACGTTGGACTGTTTGGCTTTTTTGAGTGCGTAGAAGATTCGGCAGTTGCCCAGGCTCTTTTGCGAGCTGCCTGCCAATGGCTCCGAGAGCAAGGGATGACCAAAGCGAGAGGACCGATCGACCTCTCCACCCACAACAATTGCCTGCTGCTGGTAGATGGCTTTGACTCACCGCCGACGATCATGATGCCCTACAACCCGCCCTACTACCCCCAATTCATTGAGCAGGATGGTTGGCAAAAAGCGATCGATGCCTATTCCTATCACTTGCCCCTCGATCGCCCCCTTCCAACTGAGTATGAAAAAGGCTATCGTATTGCTGCTAAGTCAGGAGTGAGCTTTCGTCGGGTCAATCTTAAAGGCGAAGCGTTCGATCAGGATGTCGAGGGAATTTATTATCTGTTCAACAAAGCCTTTGCCAACAACTACAGTTCCACGCCCCGGACATTAGAAGAATTCAGGGAAGAGGCAGAAGACCTCAAAACCGTAGTTGATCCCGACATCTTTTGGATTGCTGAATACGAAGGGGAAATGGTCGGCTTCTTCATGGCGCTGCCTGACTACAACATTGCGCTCAAGCACGTTGGCGGCAAGCTCAACTGGCTAGGCATTCTCAAACTGCTCTGGTATCGCCGTCAGATCAACCAAGCACGGGTCATCGTCATTTGCGCCCTACCTGAACACCGCCGCAGAATGGTGCCTCTAGCTCTGATCCATCTGGGAATGCAGAGTGGCGTGCAAAAAGGCAAACCTTACAAGCAAGCAGAACTAGGATACGTCTACGAAGATAATTCTCCTTCTCGTAAAGTCGTTGAAGCGACCGGAGCAAAAGTCTACAAAACCTACCGAATCTATGAGAAAACACTGGTGTAAACAGCCGTAGGTTAGGTGAAGCAAAGGGCTTTGTTGCATGATTGAGAAGAGGCACAGATCCCTCCTTGTGGAAACTTGCGATTAAGCTTTGACTTCGTAGCTATTAGGTTTAGCGATTTGGATCATGCGATTAAGTGCAGCACACTTGATGAACAATTCGACTGCCTGATTGTCAAAGGTGCGCGAACTCAGCCTGCTGCCAAAGATCGTCTTGAAGCGAAACATCGTGGTTTCGGATAAAGAGCGTCGATGGTAATTGGCATCGCGCTTCCACTTCTTACGCCCATGTTTGCGAATATATCTGAGATTCTCGTCTCTGGGATGAGGCGGCGCTTTGCAATTGCCATGCTGCCAAATCACCGCAGCCTTACGAGGCGGAATGACCGCTTTTGCATCACGTTCGGCAATCTCATCGTAACAGTGGCGGTGGTCGTAGGCTCCATCGGCTGAAACTTGCTCAATCTCGTCCTCAATCTGGTCGAGTAGGTTACTCAAAACTTCGCCATCCTGATAGTTGTTGGTCGTCACAACCGCCGCTAAGATTTCTCCAGTTGATTCATCAACGCCCAAGTGCAGCTTACGCCAAGTACGACGTTTACTGATTCCATGCTGACGGGTTTTCCATTCTCCTTCTCCATACACTTTCACCCCGGTTGAATCGACAACGACATGCCGTGCTCCTGTTTTCGGTCGTACAGGAATGTCAACCTCTAGCTTGCCCATCCGTCGAGATAACGTGCTGTGGTCGGGAACCTGCAACTCGATGCCCATCAACTTGAAGATAGACTCTAGAAATCCTTGGCATTGCCGCCCCGCCAAACGATAGACCGCTTTCACCGTCGCCATCGTCACAATGGCTAACTCACTATAGTAGTTCGACGCACCTGGCTTGCCACTCAAGTCTGGATCGACCCATTGCGCCAGAACCGATTCATCGATCCACAAGGTCAGGCTTCCCCTCCCTTTGAGTCCAGCGTTATACTCAGACCAGTTGCGGATGCGGTATTGAGCTTGCATGGCAGGTTTTGGTGTGGTAATTGAAACTTACCATGTCTCTCCCGCCCGCAACCCCTCTTTTGTGCAACAACGCCATTTCCTTTGATGCACAATCGTTAATCTCTAAAAGATGTTTGCGATATAACCGTTTGCATTGTATTAACCAGGTCAAGCACCCTAGCAGCAACAGGGCGGGACAGCGGCGCATATCCTGCTGCATCAGCAAGCGCTCTGCCATCTTCCATGAGTGCCCATTCAATCAGGTCTTGCAGTGCCGCTTTTTGGGCTGGATCAGGATAATTCTCATAGAGCAACAGATACGTTAAACCAATAATGGGGTAAGCATCTGCACTTTCTGGATCGGGCGAAAGAGTCACCAGATCATCGGTTGTTTCAACATTTTCTGTGGCATCTTCGGCTGCATTAGGCAAAGGTTCAATGAAGAAACCTGCTTTATTTTCTAGCGTTGCCATTGGCAGATGAGTACGTTCAGCGTAAGCAAATCCGGTGTAACCGATCGCCCCCTGGGTTTGCTGAATGGTGGCTGCGACGCCTACATTACCAGGAGCCGCATTGCCTACCGTCCATTCGACTATCTGCCCTACACCTGCTGTCCAGTCAGGACAAACCTGATCCAGGTGATTGGTGAAATTGAATGTAGTGCCGCTGTTATCTGAACGATGCACAAATGTGATCGGTAAATTAGGAAGTGATACTTCCAGGTTATCTTGGGCGATCGCAGAGTCATTCCAGTTTGTGATTTCACCTGTTGTAATGCCGCAGTATGTCTCACGCGAGAGCCGAAATTCTTCTACACCTGGCAGGTTATACGCTAATACAATAGCGCTGCTGGCAAGCGGCACTTGAATTGGTTTACCTCGCTCATCTGGAAATTGAGCAATTTCTTCGGCTGTCAAAGGTACATCAGTGCTGCCAAAATCAACCTCTTGATTGAGAAACTGTTCAATTCCTGCACCGCTCCCCACCGCTTCATAACTCACTTCAACCTGGGGATTTTGCTGGTGATATCGGTCAAACCACAACTCATAGAGGGGAGCCGGAAAGCTAGCTCCTGCACCCTCAAGAGAAACAGAAGGAGTCGGTTGGGTAGAGCAGGAGGCTAAAGCTGTGATAAGTGAAATCAATGGAATTGGAGCTATTAGGCGAAACAGTTTAGATTGCGTCAACATAGTAAATTTCGGGGTAAATGAGTTGAATTTGTCGCATTTGCGTAAGGCCTGGCTGTATCAACCTACGACAGTTGTGTTTCATGAGGATGAGGTGACGATCGCTTCACCTTGTTAATCCAGCCTCGGTGCAAGCTCAACACCTGGGAGTAGGGCAAATCGTAATCAACCACCAAATCAAACACAAATGGCTTCACCCACCGTGGAAACCGTTGATGTAGAAATCGACTGAGCTGCGATCGCAACAAAAACTCAATGAACAACCGCTTCTTGCGCGGAAACGAGTAATTTGACAATTCTCTGAGTGCATGAGCATCGGGGACTCTTTGCTCAGAAAAGGCAGGTAAAACTAGCGCCCAATCATCCTCATACTGCTCCAACAACCGCTCAAGAATCAGGACATCCTCTAGTGAAGCATTGCACCCCTGCCCCAGCGAAGGTGAGACAGCATGAGCGGCATCTCCAATCAGCAAAATACTGTCTCCCTCATGGAAGCGATCGCACTGTACCGTTAACGCCTGCCCCACTGGACGCTGCCAGAACGCTTCTGCTTCCTCTGGTGACATCAACTGCCCAATCACAGGAAAGTTCTCTTG